>SECN01000146.1 GCA_004173515.1 Myxococcaceae bacterium
ACCGTGGTGCGCTACAACGACCGCCTGAAGAAGACGGTGGAGCGCATCCGCGACCTGAAGGACCGCTGGAGCCGCGTCAACGTGCTGGACACGGGCGTCGTCGCCAACCGCGCGCTGTCGTACACCAACCAGGTCTGGAACATGCTGGAGCTGGGCGAGGTCATCGCGAAGAGCGCGCTCTTGCGCGACGAGAGCCGCGGCGCCCACTACAAGCCGGACTTCTCCCTCCCGGAGCCCGCGACGAAGGACCCGCGCCAGGATCCGAACTGGATGGAGCTGTGGAAGAAGCGCCACGAGAAGTGGGCGAAGACGACGATCGCCAGCTACGCCGAGCAGGGTCCGGAGATCTCCTACAAGGACCTGCCGACGCCGGTGCTGGATCCCGAGCCGCGCTGGTACGCATAGGCGGGGCGACTGTTTTCCGGACCCGCGCGCACCACTGCGCGGGACTCCGCTACCTGATTTGGCAGTGAAGGGAAGGGCTCGAGCACCATGGACACCGCACAGGCCAGCGCCGTCAGCACCCAGACCATCACCTTCCGCATCTGGCGGCAGGACGATCCGAACCAGCCGGGCCACTTCGACGAGTTCAAGGTCCCCTATCGCAAGGGCGCCAACGTCATCTCCTGCCTGATGGAGATCCAGCGCAACCCGGTCACCTCCGACGGCAAGAAGGTCGCCCCGGTCATCTGGGACGCCGCCTGCCTCGAAGAGGTGTGTGGCAGCTGCGCCATGAACATCAACGGCCGGGTGCGCATGGCGTGCTCCGCGCTGGTGGACAAGCTGCAGCAACCCATCACCCTGGAGCCGATGAAGAAGTTCCCGGTGGTGCGCGACCTCACCGTGGACCGCGAGCGCATGTTCGAGTCGCTCAAGCGCGTGAAGGGGTGGATCCCCGTCGACGGCACGTACCGACGGGCAAGCTCAACGCGGAGGAGCGCACGCGCGCCCTCATGGGCCCTGGCGGCATCCAGGACTGCGGCAAGGCGCAGAACTGCGTGAAGGTCTGCCCGAAGGAGATCCCGCTGACGACCTCCATCGCGGTGATGAACCGCGAGGTCAGCAAGCTGATGATCAAGGACATCTTCTTCAAGGAAGAGGAGCAGAAGGCGTCGAGCGGTCCGGGGTAGTCCGTCCCGCGCGTTACGTGCCTCCTCGCGGCCCCGTGTCGGCGTCCCTTTCAGGGGGCGCCGGGCGGGGCCGCAGTCGTTTCCACCGGCGCTCTCCATGCCTGCCGGAGGGGCCCTCCACCCGACGTGCGCCCGTGGGGCAGGGTGCTGAAGGCCCGCTCATCCACCCGGACACCGGGGGTTATGTCGGGGACGGGGCGTGTGTCCCGCGACGACGCTGGGGGCCAAACGGCCTTGCCAAGCGTCGCTTTCTGCGCAATGAGGGCCGGCGTTGACAGCCCCGCTGGGCCGTCCCCGTCTCCCCTCGTCCCACCCGGAGATTCGATGAAGATCCACGAGTACCAGGGCAAGGAACTCTTCCGGAAGTATGGCGTGCCCACGCCGCGCGGCATCCTCGCGCTCTCCCCCAACGAAGCGGAGGCCGCGGCGAAGACGCTGGCCACGCCGGTCGTCGTGGTGAAGTCGCAGATCCACGCAGGTGGCCGCGGCAAGGGCGGCGGCGTGAAGCTGGCCAAGAGCCCCGCGGAGGCCAAGGAGCTCGCCGGCCAGATGCTGGGCATGAAGCTCAAGACCATCCAGACCGGCCCGGAAGGGCAGACGGTCCACAAGGTCTACATCGAGGAAGGGCTCGCCATCGGCCAGGAGCTGTACCTGGGCGTGACGCTCGACCGCGCTTCCAGCCGCGTCACCTTCATGGCGTCCCGCGAGGGCGGCGTGGAGATTGAAGAAGTGGCCGAGCACCACCCGGAGAAGATCCTCCGCGAGTCGGTGGATCCGGCGGTGGGCTTCCAGCCCTTCCAGGGCCGCAAGCTGGCCTTCGGGCTGGGCCTGACGGGCCCCACGGTGAACAAGTTCGCCCAGTTCTGCTCGGCGCTCTACAAGATGTTCATCGAGACGGACGCGGCGCTCGTGGAGGTCAACCCGCTGGTCATCCTGAAGGATGGCGGCGTGGTGGCGCTCGACGCGAAGGTCACCTTCGATGAGAACGCGCTCTACCGGCACAAGGAGCTGCTGGAGTACCGCGACGTCGCGGAAGAGGAGCCCCGCGAGACGCAGGCCAAGGAGTTCGACCTGGCCTACATCGCGCTGGACGGCAACATCGGCTGCATGGTGAACGGCGCGGGCCTGGCCATGGCCACCATGGACACCATCAAGCTGGTGGGCGGTGCTCCGGCCAACTTCCTGGACGTGGGCGGTGGCGCGAACAAGGAGAAGGTGACGGCGGCCTTCAAGCTCATCCTCGCGGATCCCCAGGTCAAGGCGGTGCTCGTCAACATCTTCGGCGGCATCATGAAGTGCGACGTCATCGCCGAGGGCATCATCGCGGCGGCCAAGGAAGTGCAGCTCAAGATCCCGCTCGTCGTGCGGCTGGAAGGCACCAACGTGGAGCAGGGCAAGGAACTGCTCCGCAACTCCGGGCTCGCCATCACCCCCGCGGACAACCTGCGCCAGGCGGCCGAGAAGGCCGTGGCGGCGATCAAGTAGTTCGTCGCGCACTCTTTCCTGAAGGAACGCCATGAGCATCCTCGTCAACGAGAACACGAAGGTCCTCGTCCAGGGCATCACCGGCTCGGCGGGCTCGTTTCACGCCAAGCAGATGTTGGACTACGGAACGAAGATTGTGGGCGGTGTCACGCCGGGCAAGGGCGGCACCGACTTCGAGGGCAAGGTCCCCGTGTTCAACTCGGTGGCCGACGCCGTGAAGCAGACGGGCGCGAACACGTCCGTCATCTTCGTGCCGCCGCCCTTCGCCGCCGACTCCATCATGGAGGCCGCGGACGCGGGAATCTCCCTCATCATCACCATCACCGAGGGCATCCCCGTCAACGACATGATCAACGCCAAGCGGTACCTGCAGGGCAAATCGGTGCGCCTCATCGGCCCGAACTGCCCGGGTGTCATCACCCCTGGCGCGAAGTGCAAGATCGGCATCATGCCGGGCCACATCCACAAGCCGGGCCGCATCGGCGTGGTGTCGCGCTCCGGCACGCTGACCTACGAGGCCGTGCACCAGCTCACGCAGCTGGGCCTGGGCCAGTCCACGGCGGTGGGCATTGGCGGCGACCCCGTCAACGGCACCGACTTCGTGGACGTGCTGAAGCTCTTCAACGCGGATCCGGAGACGGACGCGGTGATCATGATCGGTGAGATCGGCGGCAGCGCCGAAGAGGCGGGCGCGGAGTACGTGGCCCGTGAGTTCACCAAGCCGATCGCCGGCTTCATCGCCGGTCAATCCGCGCCCCCGGGCAAGCGCATGGGCCACGCGGGCGCCATCATCTCCGGCGGCAAGGGCACGGCCGGCGAGAAGATCAAGGCGATGGAGGCCGCGGGCATCCTGATGGCCGCCAGCCCCGCCGAGCTGGGCACCACGCTGCAGGAAGCCGTCAAGCGCGGCGCCCCCAAGAAGAACCGCTAAGCAGTCATCCCCGCGAACACACACGAGGACTCAACGCCATGGCCATCGAGCGCACGCTTTCCATCATCAAGCCGGACGGGCTCAAGAAGCACGTGATCGGGAAGATCATCTCCCGCTTCGAGGAGAAGGGCCTGACGCCCGTCGCCATCCGCCTGCAGCAGCTGTCCCAGAAGGAAGCTGAAGGCTTCTACGCGGTCCACAGCGCCCGGGGTTTCTTCAAGGACTTGGTCGCCTTCATGATCTCCGGTCCGGTGGTCCTGATGGTGCTGGAGGGTGAGAACGCCGTCCTCGCCAACCGCGACCTCATGGGCGCCACGGATCCGAAGAAGGCCGAGAAGGGCACCATCCGCGCGGACTTCGCGGACAGCATCGACGCGAACACGGTGCACGGCTCGGACAGCCTGGAGAACGCGAAGAACGAGATCGCGTACTTCTTCCGCGAGACCGAGACCCAGAAGTACTAGGCGTCACGCTGCCTCCAGCCACCGCGCTGGAATGGACTCCGGCCCGGAGCCCGTGCCCCTCACAAGGCGCAGGCCCGGGCCGCTGTCTTTTCACGCGCCCGGTCGCCTGCCTGTTTCACCCATGGGTGGTATCCGGTTGCCCTCCCGGACGGTCCTTGCTACCGATAATGCAAGTCACTATCGGCAAGGAAGAACGCATGAGCGGTGGATCAGAGCGCGTGAATCGTCGGGGGCCTTTCCCGGTCAAGCTGCGGCTGCTGGAGGTGCTGCGGGTGACGCAGCTCACGCCGCACATGCTGCGGGTGACGTTGGGTGGGCCGGAGCTGGAGGGCTTCACCTCACCCGGCGCGGACGATCACGTGAAGGTCTTCTTCGCGGAGCCCGGGGTGAAGAAGCCGAACATGCCGGTGGTGGGCCCCCATGGCCTCACGATGCCGGAGGGGCTCGCCAAGCCCGCGTCGCGCGACTACACGCCGCGCCGGTTTGATCCGAAGGCGGGCGAGCTGGACATCGACTTCGTGCTGCACGGTGAGGGCCCCGCGTCCCAGTGGGCCGCCCACACGAAGCCCGGTGACTTCCTGGGCATTGGCGGGCCGCGCAGCACCCATGACGTGGCGGACGACTTCGACTGGTACCTGCTCGCTGGCGACCAGAGCGCGCTGCCGGCCATCGCCCGCCGTCTGGAGGAGCTGCCGGCGGGGGCGCGGGCCTTCGCCTTCATCGAGGTGGCCGACGCGTCGGAGGAGCAGCGCATCGACAGCAAGGCGGACGTGAAGCTCACCTGGCTGCACCGGGGAAGCGCGGAGGCGGGCACGACGAAGCACTTGGAGGAGGCGCTGCGGGCGTGGACCCAGCCCCCCGGGGAGGGGTTCGTGTTCGTGGCGGGCGAGGCGACGTCGCTCAAGCCCATCCGGGAACACCTGGTGGGCGAGCGTGGCCTCAACAAGGACTGGATGCGCGTGACGGGTTACTGGAAGCGCGGCGCCGCCGAGCACCACGATTCCAAGGGGTAGGCAGGGAAGGGGGCGTGCCCCTCCTTTGACTTGCCGTGCCTTCTTGTGGGAAGCACGCCTCGCTGCTTTCCGTTAGGCCTGACTGAACGATGTCCGAGCCCACCGCCACAGTCCTTCCCGTCACCGAGCCCCTGCCCGCGCCCACGCCGGCGAAGCTGGTCGACGTGGCCAGCTTGTCCAAGGAGAAGCTCGCCCTGTTCCTGAGCGAGCAACTGGGCGAGCGCCCGTTCCGCGCGGCCCAGCTCTACCGCTGGCTGCACCAGCGCGGGGCCACGACGTTCGACGAGATGACGGACCTGTCCAAGGGCCTGCGCGAGAAGCTCAAGGTCCAGGCGGAGATCGTCCCGCTGGTGAAGGACCTGGAGCAGCGCAGCATCGACGGCACCATCAAGTACCGCTTCAAGACGCGCGACGGGCGCTTCATCGAGTCCGTCTACATGCCGTCCGAGGACCGCAAGACGCTCTGCGTGTCCACGCAGGTGGGCTGCGCGATGGCGTGCACCTTCTGCATGACGGGCACGCTGGGCCTCAAGCGCAACCTCACGCCCGGGGAGATCGTCGCCCAGGTGCACGCGGTGAACCGCGAGGTGCGGCGCAACGAGTCCCTGGAGACGCTGCGTCCGCTCACGAACCTGGTGTTCATGGGCATGGGCGAGCCGCTGCACAACTTCGAGAACTTGAAAACGGCGCTCGCCATCCTCCAGTCCCAGGACGGGCCCAACTTCAGCCACCGGCACATCACCGTCTCCACGGTGGGGCTGGTGCCCATGATCGAACGCTTCGGTCAGGAGACGGACGTCAAGCTGGCCATCTCGCTCAACGCGAGCACGGATGAGCAGCGCAGCAAGACGATGCCCGTCAACCGCAAGTGGAACATCGCGGCGCTGCTGGACGCGTGCCGCAAGTTCCCGCTGCGCCAGGGCCGGCGCATCACTTTCGAATACGTGTTGCTCAAGGGCTTCAACGACACCGACGAGGACGCGCACCGGCTCCGGGAGCTGCTGCGAGACATCCCGGCGAAGGTGAACCTGATCCCGTACAACGAGAACCCGGGCCTGGGGTTCCAGACCACCGGCGAGGCCCGCGCGGAGGAGTTTCGCGCCATCCTCTCCGAGGCCCACGTCGCGGCCTACATCCGCAGGAACCGGGGCCGGGACATCGCCGGCGCCTGTGGTCAGCTCGCCAACCGGGGCGAAGCGACCGCGGAAGCCCCGACGTGACATAAGCACCCGAGCTTCCTTGACAATCCCGATGTAGGGGCGCTAAGAGCGCCCCCCTCCGCCTGTTACTGTTGAAGTCACCTGTTCGCTGGAGCGTTCCATGGCCGTTGTCCTCCGTCTTGCCCGCGCGGGCGCCAAGAAGATGCCGTACTACCACGTGGTTGCCACCGACTCGCGCAGCCCGCGCGACGGCAAGTTCCTGGAGCAGGTCGGCTCCTACGACCCCAACCACAGCCCCGCGAAGGTGCAGTTCAACGAGGAGCGGCTGAACTACTGGATCAAGAGCGGCGCGGTGCCCTCGGAGACGGTCGCGGACCTGATCAAGACGGCGAAGAAGCAGGCCCCGGCGACCACCGCCTGAGCTCGCACCC
Source organism: Myxococcaceae bacterium (assembly GCA_004173515.1). Taxonomy (GTDB): domain Bacteria; phylum Myxococcota; class Myxococcia; order Myxococcales; family Myxococcaceae; genus Corallococcus. The sequence goes on from SECN01000146.1 coordinate 6,615, forward strand.
GTCTGGACAAGACGTGGAGCCGCTGCTCACGTATCTGGCGAAGGCCCTGGTCGATCAACCGGACCAGGTCACCCTGCGCATCTCCGAGGCGGATGGCGGCCGGCTCTATGAGCTGAAGGTCGCCCCCGAGGACGTCGGCAAGGTCATCGGTCGTGATGGGCGCACGGTGAATGCCCTCCGGACGCTGCTCAATGCCGCCGCCCAGAAGCAGGGCCAGAAGGTCCGCCTGGAGATTCTCGACGATCGGCGTGCCCCGGGTTCTCCCCTGGTGCCGCCCGCTCCGGACGCCGCGCGGTGAGCGCGTCCACGTGTCTGGAGCTGGGCTATGTGGCCCGTGCGCACGGCCTGAAGGGCGAGGTGGCGGTCCGCAGCTTCGACCCCGCCTCGGAGACCCTGGGCACCGTCGATCGCGTCCGCCTGCGTCTGCGCTCCGGTGAGGAGCGCGAGATGGTGGTGGAGTCCTTCCGCGGAGCCAACAAGGAGGACCTGCTCGGCTTCGAGGGCGTGGAGACGCGCGTCGCCGCCGAGGCCCTGGTGGGCGCCAAGGTGCTCGTCTACCGCGAGGACCTGGAGCCTCCCGAGGAGGGGGAGTTCTTCCAGGGCGACCTGGTAGGGCTTGCCGCCGTGGACGAGCAGGGGGTTGCCCTGGGAACGGTGGAGGAGGTCTGGGCCACCGGTGAGGTGCCCAACCTGGTGATCCGCGCCAAGGGCCGTCCCGAACTGGTGGTGCCCTTCGCGGACGAGTTCGTGCCGTCGGTGGACATCGCCGCGGGGCGCATCGTGATCCGTCCTCCCGAATACCTGGAGGTCGAAGGGCGCGACGACGGAGACGCGGGGTGAGCTACCCCGTGGAGATCCTCACGCTGTTTCCGGGGATGCTGTCCGGCTATCTGGGCGCGAGCATCCTCGGCAAGGCGCAGGAGAAGGGCCTCTTCCGCGTCACGCTCACCGACGTGCGGGACTTCGCCGTGGGCAAGCACCACGTCACTGACGACTCGCCCTATGGCGGGGGCGCCGGCATGGTGATGAAGCCCGAACCGCTGGTGGCGGCCATCGAGGCCGCGCGGGCCCGGCTGCCCGGGGCGAAGGCGCTGCTCATGAGCCCCCGGGGCCCCGTTTTCACCCAGGCCACCGCGCGAGAACTGGTGCGGCACGAGGCCGGGCTGATCCTCGTCTGCGGCCGGTACGAGGGCGTGGACGAGCGGGTGATGCCGTTCCTGGATGGCGAGCTGTCGCTGGGCGACTTCGTCCTCACGGGCGGTGAGATCGCGGCGATGGCGGTAGTGGACGCCGTGACGCGGCTGGTGCCGGGCGTGCTGGGCAACGAGGCGTCCTCGGTGGCGGAGAGCTTCGAGGAGGGCCTGCTCGAGTACCCGCACTACACGCGGCCGCCCGTGTTCCGGGGGGTCGAAGTTCCTGCCGTCCTCCAGTCCGGCGATCACGCCAGGATCGCACGCTGGCGCCGGTGGAAGGCCATCAAGCTCACCCAGGCGCGCCGTCCCGATCTGTATTCGCGGCTGGAGTTCGGCAAGGCGGATCAGAAACTGCTCGCCAGGGGTGAGGAAGAGTTGTAACCCTGCGCGTCCTCGCGGAACCCTTCGAAGCGGGCTTGTCCGACACGGCAGTCTCTGCTAGTACGGCCCGCTCTTTCCACGCGTCCTACGCGTCAAGTTCCGCTTTTTGGAGTCGTCATGCGCCGCAGCCTCATTCAGCACGTCGAAAACAAGTTCCTGCGCCAGGACCTCACCCAGTTCCGTACGGGTGATTCCGTTCGCGTCCACTGGAAGGTCAAGGAAGGCGAGAAGGAGCGCGTGCAGGCCTTCGAGGGCGTGGTCATCCGCAAGACCAAGGGCACCAACCGCGCCACGTTCACCGTGCGCAAGATGTCCTTCGGCGTCGGCGTGGAGCGCATCTTCCCCCTCCACAGCCCCCGCTACGAGAAGATCGAGGTCCTCACCCGCGGCGACGTGAACCGCAAGCGCCTCTTCTACCTCCGCGACCTGAAGGGCAAGGCCTCTCGCGTCGACGTGCAGGTGGATCCGGAGCGCGCCGCGAAGAAGGCCGCCAAGCTCGCCGCCGCCGCTGCCCAGGGCTAGTAGGTCCTGAGAAACCCTCTCGCGGCCTTCACGGCCGCGTGCGAGAAGGAGCGTCCGTCACTGGACGCTCCTTTTTTCGTTCGGGCTAGACTGCGCACGCCATGCACTTCGTCGAGGTTGCCATCCAAAACGTCCGCGGGTTTTCCCCCGCTGGCCGTTTCCCGTTGAAGACCGGGTACCTCATCCTCAAGCCGCCGACGGCGGACGTTTTGCCGCTGGCGGGCCTGTCGCTGTCGCTGCTGTTCTCGGATGGCCGGGGCGGTGACTCCAGCTTCGTGGGCTCGGGTGGGCGCTCCGGCAAGGCCGCGCTGACGTTCGTGGGCCAGGACGGGATGACGTATCGGGTGCTGCGCGAGCTGGGCGGTTCCGGTTCGCTGCACCGGCTCAATCCCACCACCAGCCAGCCGGAGCTGATGTCGTCGGACACGGCGGAGATCAACCAGTACCTGCGGGGCCAGGCGGGGCTGCCGCCGCGCACCACGTTCGAGCAGGTGTACTGCCTCCAACTGGTGATGCTGCCGTCGCGTCGGCCTCGCAAGGCGTCCGCGCAGGTGGCCGCGGCGAAGGCCTCTGGCAGCACGCCGTCGCTGGCCACGGCCAGCGCGGTGCGGCCCGCGGAGGACCTCCAGGCCGCCGAGGCGAAGGTGAAGGCGCTGGAGAAGGAGATCGTCGTCTCCCGCGAGGTGGATCAGCTCCAGTTCAAGGTGGACGAGCTGTCGTCGCTCATCTTCGAGGCGGACTCGAAGCTCCGGGGGGGCGAGGGCCTCAAGGAAGCCATCGTGGAGGCGGAGAAGGCCTGGCGCGCGGCCCCATCTCCGGAGTCGCTGGGCCTGCCGCAGGACATCCTCACACGCGTGAAGCGGCACCCGAAGGCGGTGGCGCGGCGGGACGAGGCGCTGGCGCGGTTGGAGACGGACCGCGACCCGGAGCTGGAGGACGCGGCGTTGAAGGTGCCGCCGCTCACGCAGAACCGCTACTTCTGGGGCGGCCTGGGTTCGGGCGCGTTCTTCCTGGCGCTCAGCGTGGGCCTGGGCTTCTCCTCCGTGGGCGCGCCCATGTGGCGCTACCTGGCGCTGCTCAACATCCCGGCCTTCGGCACGGCCGCGCTGATGGCGCTGCGCTACGTGGACGACCTGCAGAAGGCCACCCGCCGGGGCACCAAGGACAACCGCAAGGGCGCTCGGGAGAAGAAGATCCTCGACGAGTTCGAGATCGAAGATGCGCCGGTGCGCATGGCCATCAAGGCCCTGGACGTGGAGACGCTCGACGAGATCGCCCCCGCGCTGGAGAAGAAGGACCTGCTGGGCATCCGCCTGGGCGAGCTGCAGACGCAGTTGGAGGAGTTCGAGGCGTCCGCCGAGTACCAGGGCGCCCTGCGCTCGGGGCAGGAGATGCGCGCGCAGCAGGAGGAGCTCAACGCGGAGCTGACCGCGAAGGGCACCTATGTGCGCGACCTGCGCGAGGTGGAGCGCGAGCTGGGCCGGCTGAAGGAGTCCATCTCGCTGGCCAAGGCGCCGCCCGTCCCGGTCGCGACGGCTCCGGGGCAGGCCCCCGCCGCGGTGGATCCGCTGGAGGATCCGTCCCCGGTGGTGCTGTCGCAGGCCGCGGACGTGCTCACGTCCGACCTGTTGTCGGTGCAGGCACTCCTGAAGGACCGCTGCGTGCAGTACCTCACCGCGCTCACCGACCGGCGCTACCAGGGCGTGGAGTGGGACCGCGAGGGCAACGCCTTCGCGCTCACGCAGAACAGCCGCATCCCGGTGGGCGATCTGCCCCCCAAGGACCTGGACCTCTACTACCTGGCGCTGCGCATGACGGTGGTGGAGAAGACGTGCGCCCGGGTGAAGCGCCCCTTCCTGCTGGACGACGTGCTCACCGGCGTGGACGAGGCGAAGCTGCCCCTGGTGGCGCGCATGCTCAAGCACCTGGGCACGCTGACCCAGGTGCTGCACGTCACCGCCCACCCCGGCTTCGCCCAGATGTCGGACGGCACCGTTAACGTGTAGCCGCTGCCGGAAGTCTTGAGGGGCAGCGGGGGCGGGATGGGGAGCAGGCGGGAGTCGGGGGATGTGGCGGAAGAAGAGGGCGTGCGCCTGCTGGAGTCGCAGGGCTTCCGGGTGCGGGCGCGCAACTGGACCTGTCGCTACGGTGAGCTGGACATCGTGGCGGAGCGCGAGGAGGTCATCTGCTTCGTGGAGGTGCGGATGCGCTCCTCGGCGGTGTGGGGAGATCCGGCGCACACGGTGTCCTTCGCCAAGCAGCGTCGGGTGGTGAAGGCCGCGCTGCACTATCTCTTTCAGAACGGCATCGACGGGCGCATGGTGCGCTTCGACGTCATCTCCGTCGTGGGGCAGGGCGAGACCGCCCGCGTGGAACACATCCCCGCCGCCTTCGACGCCGGCATGTGAGGACCTGTCCTTGGCTGCAACGCTCTACCTCGTGGCCACGCCCATCGGGAACCTGGGGGATGTCACCGCCCGGGCCCTGGAGACGCTGCGCACGGCGGGCTTCCTCGCGTGCGAGGACACCCGCCACTCGCGCATCCTGTTGGACCACTTCGGCATCGCCGGGAAGGACCTGGTGAGCCTGCCCGCCTTCGCGGAGGGGAAGCGCGCCGGGCGCATCCTGGACCGCATCGAAGCAGGGGAGGACTGCGCGCTCATCACCGACGCCGGCAGCCCCGGCATCAGCGACCCGGGTGAGAAGCTGGTGGCCGAAGCGCTGGAGCGCGGCCTGAAGGTGGAGCCGATTCCCGGGGCGACGGCGCTGGTGGCGGCGCTGAGCGCGTCGGGGCTGCCCACGGGGCGCTTCCACTTCCTGGGCTTCCTGCCGCGCAAGGGGCCGGAGCGCCGGGCCATGCTGGATGAGGTGGCCCCCCTGTCCGCCACCTGCGTGCTGTACGAATCCCCGCGCCGCCTGGGTGAGACGCTGGCCGACCTGCAGGAGGCCTGGGGGGATCGGCGCGCGTGCGTGGCGCGGGAGCTGACCAAGCTGCACGAGGAGTTCGTCCGGGGGCCGCTGTCCGCCCTGGTCGCGCGCTACGCCGCCGAGGAGACCCGGGGCGAGGTCGTCGTGCTGGTGGAGGGCCGCACCGGCGAGCAGCGCTGGAGCGAGGATGAGGTGCGCCGCGCGCTGGAGTCCGGCCTGGAGCGGGGCGAGAAGCTCAAGCCCCTGAGCACCGAGCTGGCCCGCCGCGCGGGGTGGCCGGGCCAGGAGGTCTACCGCATGGGTCTGGGGCTGAAGCAGCGGTAGCGACGACCCGCTGCCTCCAGCCTCCGGGGCGCACGGCTTCTAGAACGCGAAGCTGGCGCCCAGGTCGAAGCGGAACGTGGTGCTCTGGATGGCCCGGAAACGGCGGGACGCCAGGTCGTAGCGCCAGTCGAACGTGGGGTTCAGCTCCGGCGAACCCGGGTCGGTGTTCACGGAGCCGTTGCCATCCAGGTCCTGACCAAGGGTCTCCGACGTGAGCAGGTGATCCGTGTTGTAGAGAAAGTTGCCGGAGGCCCGGACGGTGAAGGCCTGCGCGGCGCGGGCGGTGACGCCGAGCTGCCCACCCACCTGCAGGTAGTCCTCCGAGGTGAGCAGCTTGCGCAGCGCGGAGCTCAGCTCGTTGTAGTACCGGCCGCGGCCCACGTAGTTGCCCATCAGGCGCGCGTCCACCGTGAACTTCTGCGCCTTGGCCGCGCTCTCGAAGGGGACCAGCTCCACGCCGAAGAGGATGCCCGTCTGCGAGGGGGCCTGGATGCCCGTCTCCTTGCGATCCCACGGGCCGGTGAAGCAGTTGCCCGGGGCGCCCAGGTTGGACGGGTTCGAGCCAGCCTGATCGCAGTTGGAGTAGGCCTTGGGGCCGCGCACCGGGATGGTGTGGTACGCCTTGAAGTACGGGTCCGCCGCGCCCATGCGCCGCGAGAACGACGTGTAGAGCTGGTACTTGTGGACGCGGTCGCCCACGTTGCCGCGGTCCCCATCCGGATCGCTGGTGTCCACGCTCGGGTCGCGCTGCTTGGCGGTGGGCGCCTCGTAGTCGATGCCGACGATCCACGTGGGCTTGGTGTTGTCCTTCTCCTGGTTGAAGAAGGCGTACGCCAGCCCGAAGTGGATGTTGCCCAGCCCGCCCCGGTAGCTCTCCTGCGGGACGCTGAAGAGCCGGCCCACGCAGCCTTCCGCCGAGTACGGCGAGCCGTCCGCGTTGAAGCAGCTGTTGGTGATGGTGGAGTTCCTCTGGCCCACCCCCGACACGAACTCCCAGCTCTCGTTCTGCTGGAAGACGATGGGCAGCTTGAAGGAGAACTCCAGGTCCTTCCACAGGCCGAACGCGAGCGCCAGGTTCAGCCGCGCGTCCACGCCCTTGTACCAGAGCTCGTTGACCTCCCTGAACTCACCCCCGGAGTTCGCGTCCGCAAGCTGCTCGCGGATGATCTTCGCGCGGGTCTGCGTGCGCTCGAACCCGACGTCGAGGAAGAGATCGAACGGATCATCATCCTCGAACGACGAGGCGATCCGCGTGATGTCCGCGGCGCTGGCGGCGAGCGGCGCGCCCAGCACCAGCGCGGCGATGACGGTACGAAACCTGTGCATCCACAACCTCCGACGACCCACGGCCCAGGGGCCTGCCAGCTAGCCGTGCCGTCGGAGGAGTGTCAAGAAATGGGTGGGCGTTACTTGCCCGCCACGGACGTGCCGAGCAGTCCGTCCAGCCGCTGGACCTCGGCCTCGAAGGCGCCCTTCTGGGTGGCCGTGAGGGCCGCCCGGAAGGTCTTGTGCTGGTCGAAGGGGTCCAGGACCCGGTTTTCCCCCAGCATCAGCTGGTAGTGCAGGTGGGGGGCGAAGGAGTGGCCCGTGTTGCCGCTCTGCGCCAGGACCTGGCCCGCCGACACGCGCAGCCCGGCCTGGACCGACTTGGGCAGCTCCGCCAGATGCAGGAAGAGGGCGCGGCGGCCCTTGCCCCCGGATTCAATCAGCTCGATGCAGTTGCCGTTGCTGCCGAAGTTCCAGTTCTTGCGCTTGACGACGCCCGCGAAGGGCGCCCGGACGGTGGTGCCCACCGGCGCGCGGAAGTCCACGCCCTTGTGGCCCCGGCCGTCGCGCAGCAGCGACGTGATCTGCTCGTAGCTGTCGATGGGCGAGTGCTCCATCCGCAGCTCCAGCTCGTCGCCGTTCGGCACGTAGTAGCGGGCGTTCGTCTCACCGCCGGGCTGGAAGCGGTAGGCGCGGTGCGTCTGGCCCGTCTTGCCGGAGATGAAGCGCACCGCGTACACCAGCGGCTCCTCGTTGGGCCGGCGCTGGTAGAGCACGTCCAGCGTGTCGCCCCGGAGGATCTCCCCGGGTACGCGCACCCACCACACCAGCGTGCGTGTCACCACCTGGGCCAGGGCGGGGCCCACCTCCGCGCCGGCGGCCTGGACCAGCGCGGTCTCCAGCGGACCTTCGATGCGGATGGACGCGCGCTCCAGGCCCGCGGCCTTCACCGGATCGGTGGGGGCGGGGGGCGTCGCCGAGGGGGCCTGCGCGACCGAGCCCGCGTCCACGGGCGTCGCGGCCTGGGAGGCGGCGCCGTCCATGGGGACGTCCGGCATGCGCTGTTTCCACCACCACACGCCACCCGCGGCCGCGCCGAGGATGACGGAGACGGCAACCACCGGTCCGAAGGGATTGCGCTTCGGTGGTCCACCGAGGGTGGGAAGATTCGGCCGCATTCAAGCTCCCTGAGGGTGAGAAGGTACGCGGGCCCGAAACCGCCGACGGAACGGCGATATTTCGGCGCGCCGGGGCTGCTACTCGTCCGGACCGTCGTCCTGGCCGTCCGGAGTGGTGTCGCGCAGGCCGAACTCCTTCATCTTCGTCTGGAGCGACTTGCGGCTGATCTGCAGGAGGCGCGCGGCGCGCGTGACGTTGCCACCCGTCTCATCCAGCTTCTTCACGATGAGGTCGCGCTCCAGCTCCGCGGCCTTCATGCGCACGATGTCCTTGAGGCCCACCTCGCCCACCGGGACGTCCAGCGTGCCCAGCGAGCCGCCCATCGTGGCCCCCGCCTGCACGCCCGCTCCGCCGCGCACCGGCTCCGGAAGGTCCTTGGCCGTGATGGAGGGCCCGTCCGCGAAGAGCAGCACGCGTTCGATGAGGTTCTCCAACTCGCGGATGTTGCCCGGCCACGCGTACGCCTGAAGCAGCGTCAACGCCTCGTCGGCGATGCCTTCGATCTTCTTGTTGAGGCGCCGGTTGTACTTGTCCACGAAGTGCTGGGCGAGCATCGGGATGTCGCTGCGGCGCTCGCGCAGCGCGGGCAGCACGATGGGCACCACGGCCAGCCGGTAGTACAGGTCCTTGCGGAAGCGGCCCGCTTCGATCTCCGCCTGGAGGTCGCGGTTGGTGGCCGCCACGAGCCGCACGTTCACGCGCGTCGTCTTGATGCCGCCCACGCGCTCGAACTCGCCCTCCTGGAGCGCGCGCAGCAGCTTCACCTGCATCTCGACGGGAATCTCGCCAATCTCATCCAGGAAGAGGGTGCCTTCGTCGGCCAGCTCGAAGCGGCCCGGCTTGGATGTGACGGCGCCGGTGAAGGCGCCCTTCTCGTAGCCGAACAGCTCGCTCTCCAGGAGCGTGGCGGGGATGGCGGCGCAGTTGATCTTGATGAACGGCTTGTCGCGGCGGCTGGAGGCCCCGTGCAGCGCGGTGGCGATGAGCTCCTTGCCCGTGCCGCTCTCGCCGGTGATCAGCACCGTGGAGGGCGTGTCCGCTGGCCGAGCGCGCCTTGTGATCCGCCCGCACGGAGCGCTTGGCGCTCTCGTTCGTCTTGGCGGCCTTGGCCACGACGGAGGACAGCTCCGCCTGATCGAAGGGCTTGGTGATGTAGTCGAACGCGCCCGCCTTGATGGCCTCCACGGCGGAGTCCACGGTGCCGTGCGCGGTGATGATGATCACCGGCACGTCCGGGTTGGCGATGCGCACGGCGGCCAGCACCTCCATGCCGCCCAGCTTGGGCATCACCAGGTCGGTGACGACGATGTCCGCGCCGTTCTTGTGGAACTCGGCGAGGCCCTGCTCCCCGTTCTCCGCGACGGTGACGTCGAACCCGTCGCGGCGCAGCAGGGCGGCCAGCACCTTACGCAGGTTCGTCTCGTCGTCGATGACCAGGACCTTCGCCATGGGGACCCGCGTTGGAAGGGCTATCGGCGCGCCGGGGGGGCAGCGGGGAGGGCGCCTTCGAGCGTGCAGATGGCGTCCGGGTGCTTGATGCGCAAGAGCAGCGACTCCAGCACGCGGAAGGGGTGGTTCATCTTGCTGGCGCCCAGGTAGGCGGCCACCATGTCCATGGCCACGGCCAGGTCCATGTTCTCGCGGCCGGTGGACACCACCACGCCCGACTCGCCACGCAGGCGGTTGGACTGGTAGACGCCGTCGGAGGCGAGCTGCTTGATGGTTTCAATCTCCAGCACGCCCGTCTTCTCGTAGATGCGGTGCAGCTGCGAGTACAGCCGGGGCGACAGCACCACGGCGTAGGGCCCGAAGTGGCCGGCCTCGTTGAGCTTGCGCGTGGCCTCCACGATGGTCTGGAACCCGCCGCCCGGCGCCGTCCAGTCGCCCAGCGTGGCGGTGAGGCGGCCGTTGGCCGTCATCAGGCCTTCGTAGCCCAGGCGCTGATCACCGTAGAAGATGAGCTCGTCTTCCTGCTGTGCGCACAGGGCGGCGGCCCCTGCGGCGGCGGACACGTCCAGCGGCATGTTGTGCGTGCGCGCCGCCTCGATGTCCCGCCAATGCAGCAGGAAGTCCTTGTAGATGATCGGGATCGTCTTGAACTTGCGCACGTCGGTGAAGACCATCGCGGTCTCCTGCTCCCCGACGATGTCCACCGCGCCCGGGGACACGCCCTGGAACTCGTCGTAGGCCACGGTCTGCACGCCGGCGCCCAGCGGTCCGTAGATGTCCAGGATGCGGCGGCCCACCAGGGACCGACGCGCCACCTGGATCACCGTCTCGTTGAGGCGCGCCCACTCCTCTTCGCGCAGTGGGTTCTCGGCATGTCCAAGGAAGTCAGGCATCGGTGTCTCCGTGACGGGAGCGGGAGAGGAGGGGGAAGGCGAAAGGGACAAGGCGTTCAGCGACCACCACCGGAACCGCTACCGCCACCACCGCCGCGGCGCAGGGTGCCCACGGTGAGGGGATGGCTGTTGACGGACGGCGGCGGCGCGGGAACGCCGTAGATGAGGCGCTGCGGCGGCAGGGACGTGAGCGGCTCGGCCGTCAGGCGCCCCACGGCGGGCGTGGGCGGCGCCCGGACCGTCGCGGGCGTGGGCTCCGCTTCGACGGCGGGAATGCCTCCCACGGCCTGCTGGAAGTGTCCGGCGACGAACGGCTTGGTGAAGTGCGCGTCCTGGCCCTTGTCGAGCAGCCGGAGCATGTGGGTGGCTTCGGAGACGTGCTCCTTCTCCTCCGCCGCCAGGTGCAGGAAGAAGGCGCGGACCTCCGGATTGGAGGAGTCCTCCGCGAAGGCTTCGTACTCGTTGATGGTTTCGAGTTCACGTGCCAGCACGGCGCGGATGCGCGCGACGTCGGACCGCTCGGTGTCGGACTTTCCGGCCATTGGGGCGGACCCTCGCAACCCGTGGGGGCACCGTCAAGTGAAACAGCGGTCGAAGGGTTTCCTGCTGCATGGCCCAAGACGCTGGACGTAGAGTCCGCGCCTTCGTGACCGCCCCCTCGCCCGCGTCGCCCCCGAAGCCTGCCTCCCCCCCGGCCGTCACCCCTCCAGCCACCGCCGAGAAGGCGGGAGGCAGGGGCGCGATGCTGGTGGGCATCGGCATCCTGGCCTCGCGGCTGATGGGCCTGGTGCGCGAGCGGGTCTTCGCGCACTACCTGGGCAACGCGGAGGCCGCCGCCGTCTTCAAGGCCGCGCTGCGCATCCCCAACTTCCTGCAGAACCTCTTCGGAGAGGGCGTGCTGTCGGGCTCCTTCATCCCGGTGTACGCCCAACTGCTGGGCAAGAAGGACGCCGAGGAGTCGGACCGGGTGGCGGGCGCGGTGTTCGGCCTGCTGTCGCTGGCGACCTGCGTGATGGTGGCGCTGGGCATGCTGGCCACGCCCCTGTTCGTGGACCTCATCGCGCCGGGCTTCGAGGGGGGCGAGCGCGACCTGGCCGTGCGGCTGGTCCGCATCCTGTTCCCCGGCACGGGCTTCCTGGTGCTGAGCGCGTGGTGCCTGGGCATCCTCAACAGCCACCGGCGCTTCCTCCTGTCGTACCTGGCGCCCGTGGTGTGGAACGTCGTCATCATCGCCACGCTGCTGGCGGTGGGCGGGAGGTACGCGCAAGGGGGCCGCGTCGCGGAGGAGGCGCTGACGGAGTGGCTGGCCTACGGCGTGGTGCTGGGCAGCTTCCTCCAGTTCGCGGTGCAGGTGCCCACGGTGATGCGCCTGCTGGGCCGCTTCCGTCCGGCGCTGTCGCTGGCGAGCGCCTCCGTGCGCCAGGTGCTGAAGAACTTCGGCCCGGTGGTGCTGGGGCGCGGCGTGGTGCAGTTCAGCGCCTGGGTGGACACCGCGTTCGCGTCCCT
>SECN01000620.1 GCA_004173515.1 Myxococcaceae bacterium
GCGAAGCCCTGCGCGACGAGGTCCGCACCGCCACGAGCTACGCGTCCCTCACCGACGAGGAGTTCGACTGGGCCCTCACCCTGGTGCGCGAGGGAGGCCCCACGCTGCGCGCCTATCCGGAGTTCCGCCGCGTGGTGGAGGTGGATGGCCGCTTCCGCGTGCCCGACGTGCGGCTCGCCCGGCTGCACCGGCTCAACATCGGCACCATCACCTCGGACGCGTCCGTGCTGCTGCGCTACTGGAGCGGCGGCAACCTGGGCACCGTGGAGGAGTCCTACGTCAGCCGCCTGAAGCCCGGAGACACCTTCCTCTTCGCGGGCCGCCGGCTGGAGTTCAGCCGCTTCAAGGACATGACGGCGTACGTGAAGCCCGCGAAGGCCAAGGCCACCCAGACGCCGCGCTGGGGCGGCAGCCGCCTGCCCCTGTCCACCTCGCTCGCGTCCGCGATGCGCCGCACGCTGGAGGCCGCGCGCCAGGGCGACGTCACCCGCGACGAGATCGCCGCCGCCTGGCCCATCCTCGACGCGCAGGCCCGCCTGTCGCGCATCCCCGGCGACGGCCGCTGTCTCGCGGAGACCTGCAGCACGCGGGACGGCTACCACCTCTTCCTCTATCCCTTTGAAGGAAGGCTCGTGCACGAAGGCCTGGCGGCGCTGCTCGCCCTGCGCCTCACGCGCCTGCGGAAGGCCACCTTCAGCCTGTCCGTGAACGACTACGGCCTGGAGCTGCTCACCTCCACGCCCTTCCCCTTCGATGAAGCCCTGCGCCCCGCCCTCTTCACCCGCGAGCACCTGGTGGAGGACATCCTGGAGAGCGTGAACCTGAGCGAGCTCGCGCGCCGGCAGTTCCGGGACATCGCCCGCGTGGCCGGGCTGGTGATGCCGGGCCTGCCCGGAGCGCGCAAATCCACCCGCCAGGTCCAGGCCAGCGCCGCGCTCCTCCATGACGTCTTCGTGAAGTACGACCCGGACAACCTCCTCCTGCGCCAGGCCCGCCGCGAAGTGCTGGAGCACCAGTTCGAACAGGGCCGGCTCGCGCGCGCCCTGGAGCGCCTGGAGGCGCACCCCGTCGAAGTCGTCCACGTCCACCGGCCCTCGCCGCTGGCCTTCCCGCTCGTCGTCGAGCGCATCAGCGCGAGCGTGTCCAACGAATCCCTGCTGGACCGCGTGGAGCGCCTCAAGGAGCGATGGTCCCAGGCCGATGCCAGACCCGCGTAGCGGACGCGGACGTGGAGCTGCTCCCGGAACGGGCCTTGCACTGGCCCCAGGCCAGCGTGCTCGCGGTGGCCGACCTGCACTGGGGCAAGACGGAGTCCTTCCAGCAGCACGGCATCCCCCTGCCCCTGGGCGTGCTGGACGACGACCTCGCGCGCCTGTCCTCCGCGCTCACCACCACCCGGGCCCGCCGCCTGCTGCTCGTCGGGGACCTAGTCCATTCACGCCAGGGCCTCACCGACGACGTCATCCGCCGCGTCACCACCTGGCGCGAGGCCCACCCCGACCTGGACGTGGTGCTCATCCGGGGCAACCACGACCGCCACGTCCGCACCCTGCCGCCCACTTGGCGCATGGAGGATCGCGAGGACGCATGGGACGAAGGTCCATTCCGCTTCGCCCACCACCCCGAACCCGCGACCGGGCGCTTCGTGTGGGCCGGGCACCTTCATCCGATGGTCAGGTTGGGGGGAGGGGGCGACCGGCTGCGTCTGCCCTGCTTCCACCTGCGTCCCGGGGTGGGCGTCCTGCCGGCGTTCAGCGCCTTCACGGGTGGGCTCAACGTGCGGCGCGGCCGGGACGACCGGGTCTACGCCGTCGCCGGCACCGCCGTGGTGGAGGTCTAGTCCCACCATGGGTCACGCCAAGCGGCGCCGCGTCCTGGGCATCATCGCCACCGACGCCACCTTCGAGCGCGTACCGCACCGGGGCGCCGAGGTCTGGATGGGCAAGTGCCTGCACTGCAACGCCCATCTCACGGTGGCCCTGGACGGCGAACCCATCAGCCGCGCCACCATCGAGCACATCGTCCCCCGGACCGCGGGCGGCACGGACGCGCTGGAGAACCTGGCCCTGGCCTGCGCCCGCTGCAACCAGGGCAAGGGCAGCCGCCACGACGCGAACTACCACCGCGATGCCCGCGTCCGCGAGCTGGTGGACCGGCTGCTCCAGAAGCGCCGCGATCGCTGGCGATCCGCCGCCGACCCGGACTCCGAGTAGCCCCGCTCCAGGCCGCGACCGGTGGGACGTGAGCCGTCGCACCCTGTATCGCGCGCACCCTGAGAGGGATTGATCCCCCTGGCGGCGAGCTGAAGCGCAATGCCCCTTCCGATCGCCAGAAGCGGGATTCATCCCCGCGCGCGGCAACTTGTCGCCAACGCCCGTGGAAGTGCTATGCGCTCCGTATTCCCACTCCCCACAGAATGGTTGACACTGCCGTGTCGATGAATGATGGTCCCGCGCCGCATTGGGTCGGGAAATGCATGAGGGACCCGCGCCCACGGCACCATCCTAGAGGTTCGTTGGACGTGACTGCCTTGCCGTCTGAGCGCCAGGAGCCACCGCCCCCCCGGTCCACCGGGGCCGGGATGGCACCCTCGACTTCCGCGCCGGACGGCAGTGATGCGTCCACCCCTGCTTTCATGTCGCCTTCAGTCCCCTTGCCCCTGGTCCTGGTATGAGCGGCCCTCTCTTCCCACGCTGGACGAATACGGTGTCGCGCCTGTCGGCCGCGATGCTCCTCGCCGTGCCCGCCATCGCCATCGGCGGCCTGCTGGCCTATGTGCGCTCGCCGCACGTCACCAATCAGGCGCACCCGGTGGAACAGCCCATCGAGTTCGACCACCGGCACCACGCCGGCGACGAACAGATCGACTGTCGCTACTGTCACTGGACGGTGGAGAAGTCCCCGTCGGCGGGCATCCCTTCCACCACGGTGTGCATGTCCTGCCACGCCCAGGTCTGGAACAAGAGCCCGTACCTCACCGAGGTCCGCAAGGCGTTCTTCGCCGACCAGCCCATCCCCTGGGTTCGCGTCCACAACCTGCCGGACTTCGTCTACTTCAACCACTCCATCCACGTGGGCAAGGGCGTCGGCTGCGCCACGTGCCACGGCCGCGTGGACCAGATGGGCGCCATCGAACAGGCCGCCCCGCTCACCATGAGCTGGTGCCTGGACTGCCACCGCGACCCGAAGCCCAACCTCCGCCCCGCGGAGTTCATCACCAGCATGACCTGGGCGCCCCCGGCGGATAAGGCCGAGGCCGCGGCGCTCGCCGACAAGCTCTCCCAGGAATACGACGTTCACTCGCGCACGAGCTGCTCCACATGCCACCGATGAACACCAAGCCTGACAGCGCGCCCGCGCAGGACCTCCCCTCGTCGTTCGCGCTCCCGGTCGTCTCGGCGA
>SECN01000621.1 GCA_004173515.1 Myxococcaceae bacterium
CTGGACGAGGTGCGCGGACGCGCGGAGGACCTGGCGCTGATGCACGAGGTGGGCAAGGCGCTGGCGGCCACGCTGGAGCTGGACCGGCTGCTGGCCACGGGCGTCACCAGCCTGGCGCGCATCGTGGACGTGCCGGACGCGTACGTGCTGCTGCCGGACGCGAAGGGGGAGCGGCTGGCCATCCGCGCGGCGACGGGCGGACACCCGGAGCTGGTGGGCCGGGACCTGCCGCTGGATTTGTCGCCGCATTCGCTCGCGGGCGAGGTGTTCCGCACGCGCCAGCCGCTCCGGGTGGAGGACGCGCGCGTGGACGTGTGGATGGACGACGAGCTGCGCCGGTCCACGGACGGCGTGGCGTACATGGTGCTGCCGCTCGCGGTGCACGCGCAGATGGTGGGCGTGGCGGTGATGGTGGAGACGCGCAGGCCCCGGCGCTTCACGCCCGCGGAGCTGGAGCGGGCGGACGCCATCGCCAACCAGCTCTCGCTGGCGCTGGAGGGGGCCCGGCTGGTGGAGGATTTGAAGAAGAGCTATGAGGAGCTCAGGCGCGCGCAGGAGCAGCTGGTGCACCGCGAGCGGCTGGCCGCGCTGGGCGAGCTGTCCGCGGTGATGGCCCACGAGGTGCGAAACCCCCTGGGCGCCATCTTCAATTCGGTGGCCACCATCCGCCGCATCATCGGGCCGGAGAGTCCGGCGACGCCGCTGGTGGACATCGTGGGTGAGGAGGCGGACCGGCTCAACCGCATCGTCGCGGACCTGCTCACCTTCGCGCGGCCCCCGTCGCCGCACCTGTATCCCGTGTCGGTGACGCAGCTCCTGGAGGAGGCGGTGGGCGGCGCGCTGTCGGACGCGGGCAGCCACGGCCAGCCTCCGCCGCCGGTGCGCGTGGAGTGGGTGATGGAGGAGGACGTGCCGTCGGTGACGGTGGACGAGCGGCTCATCCGTCAGGCCTTCCTCAACCTGGCCCTCAACGCGGTGCAGGCCATGCCCCACGGAGGCACGCTGCGCGTGGTGGCCCGCAAGGCCTGGGTGGAGCGGGCCGGCGTGCAGGTGGAGATCATCGACACGGGCCCGGGCATCCCGCTGGAGCTGCGCACGCGCATCTTCGAGCCCTTCTTCACCACCAAGGCCCAGGGCACCGGGCTGGGGCTCGCCGTGGTGAGGCGCATCGTCGATTCGCACCTGGGCACCATGGGGCTGGATGTTCCGGAGACGGGCGGCGCCGTCTTCTGGATCTTCCTTCCGCTGGTGCCGCCCTCGCTCCTGCCCCTGCCTTTGACGGGCGCCTGACACGTCCGGGCGCGCGGAGTGAACAGTCGCTCCACACAGGCGCCCTTTCGCCGTGCGCATCGCGTCTGCTTTCTCCATCGAGAGGCTTGAAATCCCTCCAGGAGACGGATGATGCGCCGGGGTCATGTCGTGGCAGGGGTCGTGTCGTGCTGGCTCGGATTCGTGGGCGGGGCCCGCGCGGACGCCGCGCCCGAAGCCGTTCCCGTCGATGTTCCGGTGTCGTCGCGCAAGGAGGAGCCTCGCGTGGAGTGGCGCGCGGTGGCGGAGCTGGGCTTCCTGGACGTGCTGGCGCACAGCCTGCGCCAGGGCAGCGACGGCACCCTCTTCCGGTTCCCGGAGGACGGGGGGCAGGACAACCTCTACACCTTCGTGCGCCTGAGCACGGAGCTGTCCCTGCGCGGGCGGCACACGCTGGTGTTCCTGGTGCAGCCGTTGGACATCCAGACGCAGGTGGTGCTGCGGCGGGACATCACGCTGGACGGGCTCACCTTCCCGGAGAACACGCCGCTGGACGTGCGCTATGCGTTCCCGTTCTACCGGGCCAGCTATCTGTATGACCTGCTGGGCGGCCCCGAGCGCGAGCTGTCGGTGGGCGCGTCGCTGCAACTGCGCAACGCGACGTTTGTCTTCACGTCGGCGGACGGGACGCTGCGGCGGACCAACCGGGACGTGGGGCCCGTGCCGCTGCTCAAGGTGCGCGCGCGGTGGGCGCTCAGCGAGAACTGGTGGGTGGGGCTGGAGGCGGATGGCAGCTATGCGCCGGTGGCGCTCATCAACGGCGATGATGATTCCGGCACCGTGGGGGCATTGCTGGACGCGAGCCTGCGCGGCGGCGTGCGGATCACCGACCAGGTGGAGCTGTTCCTCAACCTGCGCTACCTGGGCGGCGGCGCGCGCGGCACGTCGGACGACAACGACGAGGAGTTCGGTGACGGCTTCACGAGCAACTGGCTCAGCACCGCCACCGTGTCGCTGGGCTTGCAGTACCGACTGCCGAGCGCGGACTGAAGGCCGGGCGGCTCACTCGCCGCCGGACGCGCCCATGAAGAGCCACATCACGCCGAAGCCCACGAGCAGCGCCACGGCCACCACCGCCGCGAGCATGGCCCAGAAGCGGTAGCGCGACGGCAGGGGCCACTTGAGGCTCGCGGGCAGCTTGAAGTGGACGACCTTGGCCGGCTTCTTCACGCCCTTGCGCCGGGCTTCCGCCTGCGCGCGCTCACGCTCCTTCAGCTCCTCCGCGATCTTCAGCGCGGTGGAGATGTCCATGTCCACGCCGGGGAGCGTTTCGCGCGTCTTGGTGCGCACCGGAATCGGGCGGGTCTCGTTGGGCCGCTCGTCCACGATGGGGGCCGCCTTGCGCGGGGCCTCCTTGGGCGGGACGTAGGGGGTGGACTTCTCCGAGAGGTAGGCGGGCATGTTGCCCGTCGTCCGGGACAGGGCGCCGAAGATCTTGGCGGCCTCCAGGGCCTCGGTGGCTTCGCCCGCGCCACCCGGGGTCCAGGGCACGGGAATCTCCTCCTGGGACAGGGGCCGGGTGGCGTCCGGGAAGTCCTCCGCGACGGGCGGGGCGGAGCGTGCCGGAGGGGCGGCGCCCATGGACGTGCGGGACGGAGAGCGCCGCGACGGGGCCGCGTTCGCGACGGGGCGCGGCGGCTTGTCGACGTCCGTGAACTCGTCGTCGACGCCCTCGTCTTCGTCGGGGCCCAGGGCCAGGGGCGACGGGCCGGCGCCTTCGGTGGCGTCGTCCGCGCCCGAGCCGGGCGTCCAGCCGGAGGGGGCCTTCGCGGCGCCCTTTCCGGGGGCGAGGGAGGAGGGCTCGGTGTCCTCGCCCTTGCGCATGGGCCGCTCGTTCGTCGTGGAGTCCTCACTGCCGGCGCCGGGGGTCCAACCCGGACGCGAGGGCCGGTTCTGCATGGGTGAGTCCTCCGGGGCCGGGGGTGCCCCTTCTCGGTGAAAAGCTCGAGGGTGTGGACCGGAGTCTTCCGCGTCCGGGACCGAATTCCAATCCGCTTGGAGAAGTTGCCCGGTCGCAGCCTGCCTGGACGGGGGGGCCGTGCCATCCACGCGGGGGCCTTCGCCCGGGTCGGTGGTGTCCTCGGAGCCCGGGC
>SECN01000147.1 GCA_004173515.1 Myxococcaceae bacterium
CTGCGCGACGTGGGCGTGGACGTGCTCACGCTGGGCCAGTACCTGCAGCCGTCGCAGTACCACCTGCGCGTGGAGCGCTTCGTGACGCCCGCGCAGTTCGACGCGTACAAGGCGCTGGCGGAGTCGTTCGGATTCCTCTACGTGGCCTCCGGGCCGCTGGTGCGCTCCAGCTACCGCGCCGCCGAATTCTTCATGAAGGGCCTGATGGAGCGCGAGCGCGTGGAGCGCCTGGGCTGACCTGACGACGCACCCTTCCCCAACACAGAGAGACACACCCCCTCATGGCGACTTTCGAATTCAAGCTCCCGGACCTCGGCGAAGGCGTGATGGAGGGCGAGCTTGTGAAGTGGCACGTCAAGGAGGGCGACCTGGTGAAGGAAGACCAGGTGCTCGCCGAGGTGATGACCGACAAGGCCACCGTGACGGTGCCCAGCCCCCGCGCGGGCCGCGTCGTGAAGACGCACGGCCGTGAAGGGGACATGGCCAAGGTGCACCAGATGCTGGTGACGCTGGAGACCGAAGGCGGCGCCCCCGCGGCGGAAGTCCCCGCCCACGGTGCTCCGGCGGCCGTGAGCGCCCCCTCGGCCCAGGCGCCCGTGCAGGCCCAGGCGGCGTCCCAGACGCAGGCCGCCACCAAGGTGTTGGCCACGCCCGTCACGCGTCGCATGGCGCGCGAGCACGGCCTGGACCTGGCGGAGATCTCCGGCAGCGGTCCGCAGGGTCGGGTGACGAAGGCGGACGTGGTGGCGGCGCTGGAGGGTGGCGGCGCGCCGAAGAAGAACGAGGTGACGGCGCCGGCTCCACAGGCCGCGCGTCCGGCGGCGCCGCTGGCCACGGGGCGGGGCGACGAGCGGATCGCGCTGCGCGGGCTGCGCAAGAAGATCGCCGAGAAGATGGTGCGCTCGAAGTTCACGATGCCGCACTTCGCGTTCGTGGAGGAGGTGGACGCCACGGACCTCGTCGCCCTGCGCGCGCGGCTCAACAGCCAGCTTGCGGCGGCCGGCGACGGCACGAAGCTCACGTACCTGCCGTTCATCGTGAAGGCGACGATCGCGGCGATGAAGAAGTTCCCGCACCTCAACGCGAACTTCGACGAGGCCTCGCAGGAGCTGGTGGTGCGCGGCGAGTACAAGCGCCGCGGCGCGCGACCGCAAGCTGAAGATGGAGGAGCTGACGGGTGGCACCTTCACCATCACCTCGCTGGGGCAGAGCGGTGGCCTGTTCGCCACCCCCATCCTGAACCACCCCGAGGTGGGCATCATGGGCGTTCACAAGCTGAAGAAGCGCCCGGCGGTGAAGAACGACCAGGTGGTCATCCGGGACATGATGAACCTGTCGCTGTCGTGCGATCACCGCGTCATCGACGGTGACGTGGCGGCGAGCTTCGTCTACGAGGTCATCAAGTATCTGGAGGCACCGGACCTGCTGTTCCTCGCGATGGCGTGAGGACGCGCGCCGTGGTGCTCGCCCGGCCGCCCTGACTCCGGGGGGCGGTGGGCGCGGGGGGACTTCCGGACATGCATGGCAAGGCGGGCATCCGCGATGGCCGACAATCCCCGTGAGTTGATCCGCGCCGCCCAGGCCGCCGAGCTTCAGGGAGACATGACGCGCGCGGCCGACTGCCTGGAGCAGGCCGCGGCGCTCTACCAGAAGTCGGGACACACCTCGCGCGCCTCGCAGCTGCTGCGGCAGGCGCGCCAGTTGAAGAGCCGCTCTCCGGACGTGAGCCCCGCCTTCGCCGCGGCGATGGCGGGCGGGAAGGACGCCATGGCGTTCCGTTCCCTCTCCTCGGTGAGCTGGAGCGACGCGGCGTCCGCCGCGTTCAACGACCGGGCCGACGACGTCGCAGACACCGACGGCCTGCCGGGTGCGTCCGGACGCGAGGCGACGGGTGGCGCTGGCGTGCAGGGGGCCACCGGGAGGCCCGAGGCTGTCGGCGCCGGGGAGCTGCCGCCCCTGGCCGAACGGATCGCGGCGGTCATGCTCGAAGGCCCAGCGCGCACGTCCAGCCCCGGTGTGGAGACCGCAGCCGGTGATGCCCCTGAGCGCGCCGCGTCCGCCCAGCTCGCGGAGGCCCTGAGCCGCTCCGGGCACGCCGACGCGGGTCCTTCTTCGGGCAGCCAGGAACGCTCCCAGCAGGGCCGCTCCGGCCAGACGCCTGACGAAGGCCCCCTCCAACCCGGAGGCCTGCTGGGCGCTCCCGAGGACGACGACGTCATCGTCCCCGGCGGCCTCCTGCGTCCGCCGGACGAGGACGAGGCCCCGGAGACCGCGAGGCCCGCGCACGGACGCCGGCGCGAGAAGCGCCTCATCGAGCGGGGACCCACCCGCGCGGATCCCGCGTTGGATGCGTGGTGCTCGTTCTGCTGCCGGCCTCGCGGCGAAGTGGGCGACCTGGTCGCGGGCCCCGCGGGCGCGTTCATCTGCAAGGGCTGCCTGGGCGAATCCCAGGGCCTCCTCGGGGACGTCGCCGCACCTCCGCGCGCGCGCAAGCCGGTGGAGCAGACGTCCTCCGAAGGCGTGGAGATGCTGGGCCACGACGAGGTGCGGACCCTGATGGAGCGCACGCTCCAGGCGGGCGCGCGCTGCATGCTGCTCGTGGGGCCGGAGGGCTGCGGCAAGAGCATCTTCTTCCAGGCCGTGCAGCGCCGGGGCCAGGGCGTGCTCACGTCGGTGGAGGCCCTGGAGTCCGCCCTCGGAGCGGACCTCCTCCTGGTGGAGGACGTGGACCGGCTGGAGTCGGGAGCCCAGGCCGCTCTCATCGCCTTCCTTACGAGCCACCCGGAGCGCGCGGTGGTGATGAGCGCTCGGGGCGCGGTGTCCTCGCTGGGCCTGTGGGTGCGAGGGGAGGGCGGCAGCCTGCCCGTGCCCACCACCGCGGGCCTCATGGAGGCGGTGCAGGGAAGCGTCCCCGTGGCGCTGCTGGAGCGCGTGCAGGTGCTGTTGCCGGTGCGCCGTCCGACGGTGCCGGAGCTGGTGGAGGTGGCCCGGCGCTCGCTGGCCCTGCGCCGTCCGGCGGTGTCGCTGTCGGAGGAGGTGCTGGGCGCCTTCGCGGCCGAAGCGGTCCGCTCTCCGCGCGCGGGCCATGAGCTGCGCGCCCTGCTGTCGCGCGTGTACGCGGGCTCCTGGAGCCTGGAAGCCGCGCAGACGCCCGCGCCGTCCTCCCCCGCGCCGCACCCCGGCCGGGGGGGCCGGAAGGGAACGCCATGAACACGCTCACCGTCTTCCGCCTGGGTCGGGTGGAGTACGAGGACGGACTGAAGCTGATGCACCTGTTCGGCGAGGCCCGCATGCAGGGGCTCGTCGGGGACACGCTGCTGCTGCTCGAGCACCCGCCCGTCCTGACGCTGGGCCGCGCCGCGAAGCGCGAGAACGTCACCGCCACCGACGCGCTCCTCGCGGAAGAGGGCGTGGAGGTGTTCGACACCAACCGGGGCGGCGACGTCACCTACCACGGGCCGGGGCAGGTGGTGGGCTACCCCATCCTCCTGCTCCCGCCCGAGCGCCAGGACGTGCGGCGCTACGTGCGCGACGTGGAGCGCGGCCTCATCCAGACGCTCGCGGGCTTCGGCCTCACCGCGGGGCCCATCCCCAAATGGCCGGGCGTGTGGCTGGGCCAGGAGGGCTCGCCGGACGCGCGGAAGATTGGCGCCATCGGCGTGCACCTGTCGCGGTGGCTCACCACGCACGGCTTCGCGCTCAACGTGAACACCCGGCTGGAGCACTTCCAGCTCATCGTCCCGTGCGGCATCCGCGAGGCGGGCGTCACGTCCATGCAGCGCGAGCTGGGCCACGCCGTGTCCGTGCCGGAGGTGGAGGAGGCGCTCGCCCGCGAGTTCAGCCAGGTGTTCGAGGCCCGGCGCGTGGACGCGAGCGTGTCCCTGCGCACGGTGAGCGTCGCGGTGGTGAAGGGGCAGGGCCCGGAGGCGCGCGTGCTGCTGCTGAAGCGGACGCCGGAGCGCGGTGGCTTCTGGCAGACCGTCACCGGCCGGCTGGAGCCCGGAGAGTCACCCCTGGACGCCGCCCGCCGCGAGCTGGCGGAGGAGACGGGCCTCACCGCCGAGCCCGAGGACCTGCGCTACCGCCACGCGTTCGCGTTGGGGGACGCGCTGCCCCCGAAGCTCGTGGAGGAGAGCGGCTTCGCGGTGCACGTCGCGGCGGACGCCCCGGTGCGCCTGGGCCCGGAGCATGAGGCCTTCGAGTGGGTGGACGTGCCCACCGCATTGCAAAGGCTGCCCTTCCGGGGCCTGCGCGAGACGGTGGCGCGGGCCCTGGAAGCGCGGCGTCCGACTACAGCTTGAGGACCAGCGCTTCCTTCGCGGCGATGGCCTCCGGGCGATGCTTGCGCACCTCCCGCACCAGCTTGTCCATGGCCGCGTCGTCGCGACCCGGATCATGGTGGAAGAGCACCAGCTGCTTCACGTCGCTGGCGTCGGCCGCCTTCACCGCGGCCTCCCAGGTGGAGTGACCCCAGCCCGTGCGGCCCCGGTACTCATCCTCCGTGTACATGGAGTCGTAGATGAGCGCGTCCGCGCCGCGAGCGAACTCGAACAGGCCCGCATCCAGCGCGGTGCCGTGCTCCACGTCCGTGGCGTACACCAGCGAGCGACCGCCGAAGTCCACGCGGTAGCCCACGTTGCCGCCGGGGTGGTTCAACTCCAGCGTGCGCACCGTGGCCTTCCCCACCGGGATGTCCTTGCCCACGATGACGTCCCGGTACTCCAGGCGCGTGCGGAACACGTCCTCCGCCGTCACCGGGAAGTACGGGGGCACCATCTGCCCGGCCAAGATCTGCTTCAGCGACTTCCCATCGCGCGGCGACCCGTGGAGCGTCACGTCGTTCGCGGGTGAGAACATCGGCGCGAAGAACGGCAGGCCCTGCAGGTGGTCGTAGTGGTAGTGCGAGATGAAGATGTGGGCCTTGACGGGCTTGCGCGTCGCCGCCAGCGCATCCCCTAGGCCGCGTGCTCCCGAGCCCAGGTCGAAGATGAGCAGCTCGTCACCACAGCGGACCTCCACGCACGGCGTGTTGCCGCCGTAGCGTTTGGTCTGCGGGCCGGGCGAGGGGATGGATCCACGCACCCCCCAGAACCGTACCTCGAAGCGCGCGGTGCTCCGCCGGGCCGGGCGCTCAGCCGGCCTTGGCTTCGGTGTCGTCGTCCTCCGCGAAGAGCTCAATCAGGTGCCCCGTACGCTCACGCTTCGTCTTCAAATAGTCGACGTTATGCGGATTGTGCTCGGTCCGGGAAGGGATTCGGCGTCGGACCGCCACTCCTTCTTCCACCAGCCCCGCGATCTTCAGCGGATTGTTGGTGATCAGGTCCACCGACTGCACCCCCAACGAGCGCAGCATCTCCGCCGCCACGTCGTAGGAGCGCAAATCGTCCGCGAAGCCGAGCTGCCGGTTGGCCTCGTAGGTGTCCAGCCCCTTGGACTGCAGGGCGTAGGCCTTGATTTTGTTGCCCAGGCCGATGCCCCGGCCCTCCTGGCGCAGGTACAGCACCACGCCCAGGCCGTTCTGGGTGACGAAGTCCAGCGCCCGGTCCAACTGCTCGCGGCAGTCGCACTTGAGGCTGCCGAAGACTTCGCTCGTCAGGCACTCGGAGTGGATGCGCACCGGCACGCCGTCCAGGCCCGAGGGCTCTCCCACCACCAACGCCACGTGCTCCCGCCCGTTGCGCTTGTCGCGGAACACGATGGTCTTCAGCACGCCGCGGGCCGTGGGCACATCCGCTTCCGAATACCGCTCCAGATGCTGGGTCGGTTTTCGGGTCGGCAGGACCTGGGGTGGGCGAGTGTCGGACATGGTGGGTCATCTCCCAGTGGAGGAGCGTTTCTTCTCGCTCCCCCGGATGCAAGTCAAGGCGGCACCCCCCATGGGTGGGGTGACACCCTCACGCGTTTAGACGTGGTACCCGGCTCCCGTGTTTCTCAAGCCACCCACGACAGGGGGAGCAGCTCGACATGGGAGCCATCAGTCAGGCTGCTGCTCTCCCGGGGGAAATGCAGCAGGTGGGTGGCCGCCGACGCTGAACGCAGGGCACCCGACGTTTGCGTCCCGAGAGGCTTGGCCCACAGCTCGCCTGCCCGCCAGGTCGCCGTGACGCGGACGAAGTGGGCCAGCCCGGGCGGTTTGGACAGGCGGCCTTCCAGGCGCCCGGCCACCCGGGCGGGCTCGACGTCCTGAAGTCCCAGGAGCCGGCGCAGCGCGGGGCGCACGAACAGCTCGAAGGTCACCAGCGACGACGTCGGGTTGCCGGGCAGGCCGAAGAAGAGCGTGGGGCCGCGCTGGCCCACCACCAGGGGCTTGCCGGGCTTGATGGCCACGCGCCAGAAGTGCTGTTCCACGCCCAGGGCCTCCAGGGCGTCCTTCACGAAGTCGTGGTCGCCCACGGACACGCCCGCGCTGGTGAGGACCACGTCGAAGCCCTCCGTGCGCGCCAGGGCCTCCTGGACGGCTTCCCGCGTGTCCCGGGCGATGCCCAGCAGCGTGGGCAGACCTCCCGCGCGCTTCACCGCCAGGGCGAGCGCCGGGGCGTTGGTGTCCACGATGCGCCCGTCGGGCGGTTCGTCCGCCCGGCACAGCTCGTCGCCGGTGGACAGCACCGCCACGCGGGGCCGGCGGGGCACCGGCACGGACGTCATCCCCTGCGCCCACAGCAGGCCCAGCTCCGGGATGCCCAGCGGGGTGCCTCGAGCGAGCAGCACGTCGCCCTCGCGCGCGTCTTCGCCCCGGGGGCGGATGAAGTTCCCGGCCGCCACCGCCTCCAGGATCTCCACGCTGTCGGGCGTGGTGGAGCGGGTGCGCTCGCGCATCACCACCGCGTCCGCGCCCCGGGGCAGGGGAGCTCCGGTCATGATCCGCGCGCAGGTGCCGGGGGTGAGCTCCCGCGTGGGCAGCTTCCCGGCGAACACCGTCTCCCCGACGACGAGCCGCACGGGCAACGGGCTGGAAAGATCCGCTGAGCGCACCGCGTAGCCGTCCATCGCGGAGTTGTCCCAGGGGGGCAGGGTGCGGCGGGCCAGGACGTCCTCGGCCAGGGCCCGACCCAGGGCGTCTTCTTGCGGCACCCACTCCGGTGGAAGGGTCGCGCAACGCTCGAGGATCCGCGCGCGGGCCTCCTCCACGGGCAGCAATGCGGGGACGTCGCTCATGCCCTGATCTATAACGGCGGAAGGGTCTTCCAAGGACGTTTTCGCAACCAAAGTCCGAGGGAAAATCAAGTGTTAGTTTGACAGCCCAACTGATCACCGTTACAAGCAACCGTGATCGCGAGGCTCGCGTCCAACAGCAGGGGCGTCCCGCCAACCCGTTGATAGCACACGGGAATTTTCAAGGAGACAGCGTCGATGGCCAAGCCCAAGTCCGGGGCGGTGGCCGAAGGGGCGAAGGGGAAGGTGGCGGCGGTGAAGAAGGCGGCGGCGGAGAAGCCTGAGAAGGCGCCCGCGGCGGCCAAGGGGAAGTCAGCGGCCAAGACGGCCGCGGCTGCTCCCGCCACCGCCAAGGCCGCGAAGACGGCGGCCCCTCCCGCCGCCAAGGCCGCGCCTGCCGCGGCCGGGAAGAAGGCGACGGGCAAGGCCGGGTCCAAGACCCAGCCGGCCGTTCCCGCCGGACCTCCCGTGGAGAAGCCACGTCCGCGCGCGACGAAGCTGCCGCCCGTGGGCGAGCCGCTCACGAAGCGCGAGATGGAGCAGCTGCTGACCGCCGGCGAGGGCCGCGGCGTGATGGGGGAGGGCAGCCTCAAGGGCCGGCTCATCCTCAGCGGCGAGCTGCCCCACCTGGTGGTCGTGGGCCGCGACAAGCGCGAGCTGACGTTCCTGCTCCAGGGACCGGATCAGGAAGTCCTCCCGGCGTACGTGGACCACAAGGTCTCCGTGAGCGGGATGATCCGCAAGACGACCAACCACAGCGGCGTGGTGGAGGTGCGCAAGTACTCCGCCAAGAAGCCGGAAGTGGAGGAGCCCGCTGCGCCGCCTTCGGACTCGGAGCCGAAGCTGCGCTACCTGTCGCCCGGCGAGGTCTCCATGGCCGTCGCCGCGGGCATGGGCGCGGGCATCAAGGGCTTCGCCAGCATCCGCGGCAACCTGGAGATGATGGGCGACGACTTCGTGCTCGTCGTGTCCAACGGGGGCACGCGCCAGCAGGTGTCGTTCGCCATCGAAGGCAAGGCGGCCGTCAAGAGCCTGCGCAAGCACGTGGGGCAGACGCTCCAGGTGACGGGCGTGGTGGACAAGTCCTCCGGCTGGGGCGGTCGCATCACGGCGGAGAACGTGGAGCCGCGTCCGTCCGAGGCGCGCTCGGTGTCGCGCGACGAGATGGAGCTCGTGCACATCGAGGGCGAGGTGCCCACGTCCGTGGACGTGAAGCTCAACCACGGCCTCACGGTGCGCCTGCAGGAGCAGCCCGGCGCGTTCTGGGCCATTGAACCGACGCTGGCCAAGCGCGTGGGTCTGCGCGAAGCCAACTTCGAGCCGGGTCCCAACGGCAGCCCCGCGACCCGCGAATTCTTCTTCACGCCTCGCAACCCCGGCAGCTTCGAGATGGAGTTCTTCCTCGCCAAGGCGTTCACGCCGGGCGTGGTGGAGCGCTCCTTCAAGATCAACGTCACGGTCAGACCCTGAGGGTCTGGCCGCACGGGCCCTCCCTGGACCGCAAGGTCTGCCGGGGAGGGCGAATGGGGCTGGGGGGGTTCCCGCCCGCATCTTTCGGGCTTACCCGTTCCCTGAGCGGCCTTGCCGCACCCCTCCCGTGAGCCTTTCCCAAGAACACATCCGACAGCTCCTCGCCGAGGCCGATCACCCGTTGGGCGTGAAGGAACTCCTGCGCCTCGGGGGACTGCACCCTGGCCAGCAGACCGAACTCAAGCGCGCCCTGCGGGAGCTCGTCCGCGCGGGCATCATCCTCAAGGATGGCAAGCGCTTCCGCCTGGAGGGTCCGCAGGTGCCGCGTGCCCCCAGGGCCGATGGCGAAGCGCGCCGCCCCTCCCCCGAGGCACCGCCCACGCGCAAGCGCGGTCCCGCGCCGGGCAGCGGGCGCGACGAGGGCCGGGGTGCCTTCCGCGCCGCGGCTCCCAGCAGCATTCCGCCAGGAACTGGTGGCTTCTCGCGGGGGGCGGACGACTTCCGACGCCGGCTCCAGCGCGGTGGCCGCGACCGGGACGACCGCTTCGAGGAGTCGGATCAGCCCACGGTGGAGGGCATCCTCCACGTGCACGCCAACGGCTTCGGCTTCGTGCACCCGGTGTCGGGCGAGGGCGAGAACATCTTCCTGCCGCCGGGCGAGGCGCAGCGGGCGCTCGACAATGATCGGGTGCTCGTGGAGGTGGCGGGGCGGCCGGGCCGCTTCGAGGGCCGCCTGCTGCGGGTGGTCAACCGTCGGCGTGAGATGGCGGTGGGCACCTACGTGGCGCAGGGCCGTCACTCGCTGGTGACGCCCAACGACACGAGCCTGCCGGGGCCCATCCGCGTTCCCGCGACGCAGATGGCGCGCGACGGCGACCTGGTGAAGGTGCGCCTGGGCGTGGGCGCGGATCTGCTGGAGCCGGGGCAGGGGCTGTTCGGAGAGGTGGCCGGTTCCCTGGGCCGTCCGGGCGAGCCGAGCGCGGAGGTGCTGGGCTCGGCGTTCTCCCAGGGCTTCTCCGACGAGTTCCCGCCGGAGGTGATGGACGAGGCGGATGCGTTCGCCGTGCGCGTCACGGAGGCCGAGGCCACGGCGGACAACCGCCGCGACCTGCGCTCGCTGCCGCTGATCACCATCGACGGTGAGGATGCGCGCGACTTCGACGACGCGGTGTACGCGGAGACGCGGGCGGACGGCTGGCGGCTGGTGGTGGCCATCGCGGACGTGTCCCACTACGTGAGGGACCGCAGCGCGCTGGACGTGGAGGCGCTCAACCGCGCCACGTCGGTGTACCTGCCGGACCGCGTGCTGCCGATGCTGCCGGAGCGGCTGAGCAACGGCATCTGCTCGCTGCGCCCGGATGAAGACCGGCTGTGCATGGTCGCGGACATGACGTTCGACCGTCAGGGCACGCGGCGCTCGTCGGAGTTGTACCCGGCGGTGATGCGCAGCGTGGCGCGCTGCACGTACAACGAGGTGCAGGACGTCCTGGACGGGACGGACGTGCCGCACCGCAATGCCTTCAAGCCCCAGTTCGAGGAGCTGATGGCGCTGGCGCGCGCGCTGATGGGCATGCGCAAGGCGCGAGGCGCCATCGACTTCGACGTGCCCGAGCACAAGGTGGTGCTGGGCGAGGATGGCCTCCCCGTTCGCATGGAGAAGCGCGAGCGCAAGGACAGCCACCGGCTCATCGAGGAGTGCATGCTCGCCGCCAACGAGGCGGTGGCCACGTACTTCCAGGATGAGAGCCTGCCCACGGTGTACCGGTTCCACGGTGAGCCGGATCCGGAGAAGCTGGCCGCGTTCGCGACGCTGGCGGAGGCGTACGGCTTCCACCTGGACGTGGACGACGGTGTGTCGTCGAAGGAACTGGACGCGTTCATCACGCAGTTGCACGGGCACCCGGAGCAGCGGGCGCTCAACCAACTGCTGCTGCGCTCGATGATGCAGGCCATCTACACCGCGACGCGCGTGGGGCACTACGGGCTCGCGGCGGAGAACTACCTGCACTTCACGTCGCCCATCCGGCGGTATCCGGACCTGCTGGTGCACCGCATCCTCAAGGCGGTGTGGGCGCGCAAGGGCAAGCGGCCCTCGGAAGCACAGCTGGAGCGCGAAGAGGAGCGGCTGGAGGGCATGGCCCAGCAGTGCTCGGAGCGCGAGCGCGCGGCCATGACGGTGGAGCGCGAGGTGGTGTCGTTCTACGCGGCGCTCCTGATGAAGGACCGCGTGGGCGAGGAGTTCGACGCGACGGTGGCGGGCATCGCGGAGTTCGGCTTCTTCGTGGAGCTGGACACGGAGCACGTCGAGGGCCTGGTGAAGGCGGAGACGCTGGGGCCGGGGTCCAAGCTGGACAAGCGCGTGCACTCGCTCGTGTATCCGAACGGCCGGCGCGTGCGCGTGGGGCAGAAGCTGCGCGTGCGGCTGCTGTCCGCGAGCACGGTGTCGCGGAAGATCGACTTCGAGGCGCTCCAGTTCGACGGTGAGTCGCCGCTGGCGCGGACCGAGGACGCGCGTCCGACGACGCGCCGCCGTGAGTCCGTGAGCGAAGCGCCTTCACGTTACGGCGGTGGCAAGGCCGGTCGTCCCGGCCGCGACGAGCGTGAGGCCGTCAAGGCGGGCCGCAAGCCGTGGGAGAAGGCCGGCCCCGTGGAAGCGCCCGCGGGTCGCAAGCCCTGGCAGAAGGCCGCTCCGGCGGGCTCGCTGCTGGAGCGCAAGCCGTGGGAGAAGGCCTCCGCGAAGCAGACGCCTTTCGGTGTCCGGACGTGGGAGCCGCCCACGGACGAGGACGTCGCCTCCGAGGAGGCCGCGTTCCTGACTGGCTACGAAGACTCCACGAGCGCTCCGCCTCCGGACGAGGCCGTCCCCGAGGAGTCGTCCAAGCCCCGCCCGCGCGGTCGCTTCAGCCGCGAAGGCCGTCGCGAGGAAGCCGCACCGGCCAAGGCCGGCTCCCGCCATTCACGAGCCCGGACCGAGGCAGCCGCACCCGAAGCACGCGCCCCGAAGGCCGAGCCGGCCACCCCGACCAAGGGCAAGCGCCGCCTTTTCCGCCCCGAACCGGCGAGCCCGACGCCCGACACGAGCGACGCACCGTCCGCCGCCGAAGAGGCACCGCGAGCGCGCGCTCCGCGTGAGGACTTCACGCCACCGGAGCCGGCCTTCGAGGCCGATCGCTTCGGTGAGGACGCTCCTCCTGCCGCGTCGCCGCACCCGGGCTTCGACCGGATCCGCGCCCTGGCCGCGCAGCGGGGCCTGTTGTCCGAGAAGCCCGCTTCGGGCCGTGCGAGCACCGCGAAGAAGGGCCGCAAGCCGGCCGTCGAAGCGCGCGAGAAGCCCTCGAAGAAGTCCAAGTCCCCGGCGGGCAAGACGAAGCCCGGCGGGAAGAAGGGCGCGAGCGCGAAGACGGGACGCGGCGCTCCCGGCAAGCGCAAGCGCTGATTTCCATCCAAGGAGGCTGTGTGGGCGCTGTGCGAATCGTGGGGTTGATGCTCGCCGTGGCGGGCGGGGTGCTGCTGTTCACCGGGCTCAAGGCGAAGGACTCGCTCACCGAGCGCGCCAGCGAGTTGATCACCGGGCGCAACACCGAGCAGACGACGCTCTACGTCGCGGGCGGCGGCGCGGCGCTCGTGGGCGGGGTGCTGCTGGCCCTCTTCGGAGGAGGGCGGGGCCGACGCTAGGCCCCACCCCTTCCGGCACTTCCGCGCGGGCCTACGGCTTGTTGGTGGCCTGCGCGGCCTTGGCGCGCTTGGTGGCCTCGCCGAACTGCTTGGTCATCTCGTTGAACTCGGCCTGGAGCTGATCGATGCGCGTCTGGTGGGCCGCGGAGCTCGCCTTGGCGGCGGCGACGCGCTCAGCCGCGGCGGGATCCACGACGGCCTTCTTGCCCTTCTCCGGCTTGGGCGGCATGGCGGCCTCCACGGCCTCCTGCTCGGCGGCGTCGCGCAGGGACTTCTCGTGCTCCATGTACTTCGCCATCACGACGCGCTTGTTGAGGTACGAGTTGGCGGAGTCCGGGTTGATGGCGATGACCTGGTCGTAGACCTTCAGCGCCTTCTCCAGCTCCTCGGGGATCGCGGGGGCCCCCATGTTGCGGGCGCCGCCCTTCTGCGAGTGCATCTCCGCGATCCAGCCCAGGGAGTCGGTGTCCTTGGGGTTGATCTTCAGCGCTTCCTGGAAGTACTGCACGGCCTTCTCCATCGGGCCGTTCTTCGCGTACATCGCCGCGATGTTGCGGTAGACGGCGGCCTTTTCATCAGGCGTCTTGGCGAAGTCGAGCATCTTCAGCGCGGCCTGCGCGGCGTCGTCCGTCTGGCCCAGCTGCAGGTGCGCGAAGGCCTTCTTCTCCCAGACCTTCTCCTGGGTGGGGTCGAGCTTCAGCGACTCCTCGTACTCCTTCGTCGCCGCCGCGTAGTTCTTGTCGGCGAGGAAGTTGGTGCCCTTGACCCGGTGCTCCTTGGCCTTCTCCGCCTTCTCATCGCCACAGCCAACGGTCCCGCCCAGGGTCAGCACCCCGAGCATCAATCCCACGCTTGCCAGCCGCTTCATGCCCAAAGCCTTTCGTGAAGTTCCAGGGGCGCGCCTCACGGGGCCCCACGTGGCGTGGAATATACCCGAACTCGCCTCGTGAACCGCTCGTCCTGAAGGCTGGGTCTCCCCCCAGGCGGCCGGCACGCCGGGGGAACTCAGGGCCGACCGCGCGCCAACAGGTAGACGAGCAGGGGCGCGCCCAGTGCGGCCGTCACCACCCCCACGGGCAATTCACGGACCGGCAGGAAGACGCGGGTCGACGCATCGCACCATGCGAGGAAGGCGGCCCCCACGACCACGGATCCGGGCAGCAGCACGCGCCGGCTCACCCCCAGGGTCCGCCTGACGATGTGCGGG
The DNA here is from genome assembly GCA_004173515.1 of Myxococcaceae bacterium. GTDB lineage: Bacteria > Myxococcota > Myxococcia > Myxococcales > Myxococcaceae > Corallococcus. Next base: position 13,505 of record SECN01000147.1, read on the forward strand.
ACGATGAGCTCCACGAAGGCGATGGGGCCACACCAGGCGACGCAGGCCGCGACGCCCAGTGCGCCCAGCCCGATGGCCACCGTGCGCACCCGGCGGACGGGGACGCCCTGGGATTCGGCGTGCTCCTCGCCGGCGATGAACACCTCCAGGGCCCGGGTGAGGGCGAGCAGGCCCACGACGGTGACGAGCGCGAACGGCGTCAGCAGCAGCACGCCCGAATAGCCCACCTGGGGCAGGTGGCCCATGGCCCAGCGGGTGGCGGCCATCAATTCGGCGGAGTCGGCGGAGAACTGCAACCCGCTGGCGAGGGCGCCCGCGGCCATGGAACAGGCGATGCCCGCGAGGACCACGTCGTTCATCCGCACGCGGCGGCCCGCGGCGATGGCGGCCACCACGAAGCTGACGCCGAGCGCCCCCACGAAGGCCGCGGCGGTGATCAGCGGCATGCCGTCCGGTGCCAGCCGGATCCCCAGGACGATGGCGACCAGCGCGCCCAGGGTCGCCCCGGCGGTGGTGCCCACGGTGCTGGGCGCGGCCAGCGGGTTGGCGAAGAGCGACTGGTACACCGCGCCGACGAGCGACAGCGTGCCGCCCACCAGCATCGCCATCAGGGTGCGGGGCACGCGCAACTGCCAGAAGATGAAGTCCGCCGAGTCCGCGGAGAGCCCCGGGCCCATGAACGGCGCCACCGCGCAGGCGAGCGCGCACAGCACCACGAGCCCCCAGAACCTCATCGCGCGCCTCCGTCCCGAGGCAGGCCCACGAAGACGCGGTGTCCGTCCACCGACGTGCTGTGCATCCGCACCCTGAACAGCGCCCCCAGGTGCTCGCCCAGCTCCGGCGCGTCGTAGCCCACGTCGAACATCACGCGCCCCTGTGCCAGTCCCACCACCCGTGGCGCGCGAGTGCCGGGGATCCGCACGTGCGTGAGCACGTTGACGTCATGGGTCACGCAGAGCAGTCCGCGTCCCGAGCGCCAGAGCTGGCCCATGCGCGTGTACAGCTCCATCTGCTGCGCTGGATCCAGGAAGTTCGCGGGCTCGTCCAGCAACACCCACGGCGTCTCCTGCGCGAGCAGTCCCGCCATCGCCACGCGCTGCCGCTCGCCACCCGACAGCTCCGTCACCGGACGCGACGCGAAGTCCTGCGCGCCCACTTCCGTCAGCGCCCGCTGTGCCGCTGCCTCGGAGGCCCGCCGTGACTCGGAGAAGCGGTAGCGCGCCGCGACCACCTGCTCCAGCGCGGTGATGGGCTCCGCCGTCTCCAGTCGCTGCGGCAACCACGCCAGCCGCGCCGCGCGCTCCCTGGGCGTGAGCCCCGCCACGTCGTGTCCCTCCACGCGCGCATGTCCCGCGTCCGGCCGCATCAGCCCCAGCGCCACGCGCAGGAGCGTCGTCTTGCCCGCGCCGTTGGGCCCGACGATGGCCACGAACTCACCGGGCGCCACGTGCAGCGACACGCCGTCCAGCAGCGTCCGCCCCCGGGCCCGCACCGTCACCGTGTCCAGCGTCAGCCCGGCCGTCATCGCGCGGAGGGCAGGGTGCCCAGGGCGGTCCGCAGCCGCTCCACGACATCCAGGATGGCCGGTCCGGTGGACTGCACGTCGGGACCCACGACCAGCCGCACCCGGTCCTCCCGCGCCGCGCGCAGCCCGGTGAGCTTCTTCCACGGGGCCAGCACCCGCGCCTGCTGTCCCGCGTCCATGCCCTGCGCGTTGACGAGCACCAGCACCGCGTCCGGATCCACCGCGATGAGCCCCTCCAGCGACAGGTTGGGCGGCCCGGCCCCTTCCTCGGGGACGGCGTTGCGCGCGCCCGCGGCCTCCAGCGCCGAGCCGTGCAGCGAGCCGCGCTTCATGTACCAGACCTCCGAGAGCGTGCCCGCCGCGTCGCCCAGCACCAGCAGCACCCGGGGCGCATCCTTCGGCGCGGGACGCGACAGCGTGCCGTGCAGCCGCTCCGCCAGCGCCGTGGCCTGGGCCTCGCGTCCGCTCAACCGGCCCAGCTCCTTCACGCTCGCGACGACCTCGGAGAGCGACGTCCAGGGCAGCACCTTCAGCGGAGCGAGCGCGGACAGCGCCTCCGCGGGCGCCTGCTTCACCTGCTGATCCACGAGCAGCGTGGGCTTGAGGCGCACGATGGCCTCGAAGTTCGGCGCGAACGTGGTGCCCACCTTCGGCAGGGCCGGAGTGCCTTCGGGCAGCATCGTGTAGTCGGAGACGCCCACCACCTCCGGACCCGCGCCCAGCGCGAACAGCGTCTCCGTGACGGACGGCGACAGCGAGACGATCCGCCGCCCCTGGGCCTCCCCTGCCGGAGGCGCCGGCTTCTGGCAACCGGCCGCGAGTACGAGCACGACGACGAGCAGGGAGGGGAGGCGGAAGGGACTCATGGGGCGGGGGACTTCTAACACGGGGCCTGTCCCCGGGGGCCTGGAAGCGGTGCCTGGGTTTCGCTCGGCGCGCGCGTATCCTTGGACGCCCTCATCGGGGGATTGCCCACACATGACCTTCTTCAATCCGTTGTCCCGCGCGCTTTGCGTTGCGGTGTCCCTTTGCGCTGCTTCCGCCTTCGCCGCCTCGCCGTTCACGGAAGGCATGGTCTCCATCACGTTGGATGACGGCTGGAGCACGCAGTATTCGGCCGCGCGGCCCCTGCTCAAGTCGCGCGGCATCCGCGCCACGTACTACCTGGTCACCGACGCGGTGGCGCAGGGCTGGAGCGGCTACATGAGCCTGGCCCAGGTGCAGACGCTCTACGCGGAGAACAATGAGATCGCCAGCCACACGCGCACGCACGCGGACCTCACCTCGCTGACGCCCGCGCAGCTCACGTCGGAGCTGCACGACTCGCGCGCGTACCTGGCCACGAACGTCGGCGCGATGTGTGGCAAGGACTTCGCCTCCCCCTACGGCGCGTACAACGCGACGGTGATGACGTCGCTGAAGGCGGAGTACGCCAGCCACCGCACCATCAACGCGGGCCGCAACTACCGCGACACGGTCATCTACGAGCTGCGCGCCAACGACGTGTCCAGCGCGGTGACGGTGGCGACGGTGAAGGGGTGGATCAACCAGGCCATCGCGGAGAAGAGCTGGCTCATCATCCTCTTCCACGAGTTCTCCACCGGCACGCCCACGCGCGAGACGCAGTACAAGACGGCCAACTTCACCACCCTCCTCAACTACGTGAAGTCCACCGGCATCCGCACCGTCACCGTGGCGGAGGGCCTGGCGCTCACCGACGGCCTCACCGAGGCCCCGCCCTCCGCGGGCACGGTCATCTACGACGACGCCATGGGCAGCGGGTTCCAGGACTGGAGCTGGGCGACGCACTCGCTGGACGAGGCCGTCACGGTGCACTCGGGCCCCACGTCCCTCCGCTTCGAGCCGGACTACTGGGAGGCGCTGATGTTCCACCACACCGGCCTGGACCTGTCGCTGTACCAGTCCATCGACCTGTGGGTGCACGGCGGGACGGCTGGCGGGCAGCAGCTTCGGCTGGCGCTGTATGACAACGCCACGCCGCTGGGCAGCATCCACCTGGCGACGGCGCTGGGGCACCCCATCGCGGCCGGGACCTGGGAGAAGGTCTCCATTCCGCTGAGCACGCTGGGCGCGACGTCCGGCACGGTGAACGACTTCTACCTGATGGACGACTCCGGGTCGGATCAGGGCACGGTGTACGTGGACGACTTCGTGCTCGTTCCGCACTGAGCGATGCGACACCGCGCGCGTCGGTGGAAGGACCCCGGCGCGCGCGGTGGGAGGATGCGATTACAGGCGGACCAGCTCCACGTCATCCATGTGGATGAAGCTGGAGCCGTTGTTCGTGGGCGTGCTGCTGTGCAGGCCGAACTCCAGGTAGCCGTTGGCCGGCACGGTGACGGCGGGCGTCTCCACCAGCGTGTAGCCCCCGTAGGTGCCCAGGTTGTTGACGGCGGCCGCGCACGAGCCGCAGGTCTTCACCTGGAAGCGCGCGAAGTTGAACGCGCCGCCCTTGCGGACCCACGCGCGCAGCTTGTACGTGCCCGCGGCCAGGCCGGTCTTCGTCTGGTACGTCCAGGCCTCGTAGGGCGCGCCCGACGTCCAGTGCGTCAGGTGGTAGCTGCCCGAGTGCCCGCCGTTGTACGTCTCCGAGAGGGCCGCGCCCCCGGTGCCGTTCGGGCTCCAGGTGGTCCAGCCCGTCAGCCCCTGCTCGAAGCCGGCGTTGGTGAGGCCCAGCGACTGCGAGCCGCCCGGCTGGTACCAGCGCACCCACTCCACCTCCATCGTCTTGCGCGCGCCCCACGGCAGGTCGACGGCGTCCGGCGACGGGTGGCCGTACCAGTTGCCGCCCATCGCGAGGTTCAGGATGAGGTAGTGCGGCTGCTGGAACTCCGTCTCGTTGTGGCCGAAGGTCGCCGTGGAGACGAAGTCCTTGTCCAGCCGGAACACGATGCTGTTCGCGTTCCACTCCACTTCATACGTGTGGAAGTCCTGCGACAGGTCCACGCCCCGGCTCGCGCCCGTGCCCCAGTCCGCCTGCCCGCCGTTGTACCAGTGCAGCGCGGACTTCATCCACGTGGGCTCCGTGGACTTCCACTCCAGGATGTCGATCTCTCCGGCGCCCGGCCAGCCCGCGCTCTGGATGTTGGAGCCCAGCGTCCAGAAGGCCGGCCACATGCCGTAGCCCGGCGGAATCTTGATGCTCGCGACGATCTTCCCGTAGCGCCCCTCCACCTTGCCCTTGGTGTGCAGGCGGCCGGAGTAGAACGAACGGTACTGGCCGCCGCAGCGCGAGTCGGTAGGGTTGTCGCCCGTGCGCTCCGCCGTGATGACGAGCTTGCCGTTGCCCACCGTCACGTTCTGTGCGCGAGGGAACTCCAGCTCGCCCGTGCCGAAGTTGCAGTTGTTGGTGACGGGGTCCCAGTTGCTCGTCAGCACCGTCCACGCGCCCGTGTTCAGCGACGTGCCAGTGAAGTCGTCCTGCCAGGACAGGTTCCAGCCCCCGCCCGGGTCATAGGAGCGCTCGCCCTGCTGCGTCTGGCCAATGTCCTCCGCCTCGACAGGCGCCTGCGAAGGGGCCTCCGGTTCGGGCGAACAGCCGGAAAGGGTGGCGAGGAAGCCCGCTGCGACAAGGCCAGCACGAGTGGGGCGCTTCATGGATGCTCCGGGTAGGGGGAGCATTCATGATTGCCTGTTTTGACGCGGCTTGCCAGGAAGACATGGACTCGGTGGGGCGCGGTGTCAGCCGAGCGTCAGCCGAGCCATTGGGGGTTCTGGACGGTGCCGTCGAAGTGGTGGCTCGTCTTGTACTTCTCGTAGGCGCCGTCCTGGGCGGCGTCCTTCGTCTTCGCGAGGAGGGCCTGGACCTCCTTCTCGGTGAGGGGCTTGAAGCCGCGCGCGGCGGTGAGGGCTTGATCCAGGCGCTCCTGGGAGTCGATGCCGGTGATGACGACGCTGACGGGCAGGGACAGGTCGTAGCGCAGGCACTCCGGCGCGGTGACGGTCTTGCTGTCGAGGATGAAGGGGTCGCCCATGCACTTCATCGCGAGCACGCCGATGCCGTCCTTCACGAGCACGGGGAGCACGCGCTTCTCGAAGCTGTTGAAGTGGGCGTCCATCACGTTGAGGGGCATCTGCACGGTGTCGAAGCGGAAGCCGTGTGCCTTCGCGGTCTCCAGCATCTTCAGGTGGATGTCCGGGGACTTGTGGCCGGTGAAGCCCAGGAAGCGCGCCTTGCCGGCCTTCTGGGCCTCCTTCAGGGCTTCCATCGCGCCGCCTTCGGCGAAGGCCTTGTCGGGGTCGCTCTCGCGGATGACCTCGTGGAGCTGGAGCAGGTCCAGGTGGTCCGTCTGGAGGCGCTGGAGCGATTCGTCGATCTGCTTCGCGGCGGTCTTCTTGTCGCGGCCGTCGATCTTCGTCATCAGGAAGGCCTTGGCGCGGTAGCCGTCGCGCAGCGCCTTGCCCATGCGCTCCTCGCTCTTGCCGTCGTTGTAGTCCCAGCAGTTGTCCAGGAAGTTGATGCCCTGGTCGAGCGCGCCCCGGATGAGGGCGATGCTCTCCGCCTCGTCCTTCTGTTTGCCGATGTGGAAGCCCCCGAGCCCCACGCACGAGACCTCCTGGCCGGTGCGGCCCAGCTTGCGGCGGGGCACGCCGGGGGACTTCGCCCTGGCCTTCGCCTTCGACGGCGGTGCGCCGAGCACGTCGGGGGCGACCATCAGCGACAGCGTCGCGGCGAGGAATTCCTTCCGGGTCATGGCGGGTGTCCTTCTGGCCAGCGGGTGGGGCGGGTGGCCTCTGGGACGCCGACGTTGGGTCCCGCCGCGACGGCGCACAACCGGCGTCCGCGCCGAATGTGTGGGAGCCATCGGTCGGCCATCGTCGGAAGGGGAGATGCGTGGATGTGAATGGAGGGCGTGTGCCGCATAATCGACACCCGCATGCGCATCCCCCTCCCGCTTCGGGGCCCTGGCTTCGGCCTCGTGCTCGTCCTCCTGGTCGCGTGCCGCATCGAATCCGCCGCGCCGTCGGTCGGGGCCGCCGTGTCGCAGGCCGCGACGCCCTCCGGTGAGGTGTGGGTCTACACGTCGATGTACCGGCACGTGCTGGATGCGCTGGAGCCGCTGTTGAAGGAGCGGCTGCCCGGCGTCCAGGTGCACTGGTATCAGGCGGGCAGTGAGAAGGTGGCGAGCCGGCTGGAGGCGGAGCGGGCCGCGGGCGCGGTGCGCGCGGACGTGCTGATGACGTCGGATCCGTTCCTCTACGAGCGGCTGGCGCGGGACGGTGCGTTCCTCCGGTATGCCTCCGTGAATGCCCTGCGCATCCCGCGCACGTTGCTGGATCTGGATGCGCGGTACGCGGCGGTGCGCCTGTCCACGATGGTGCTGGTGCACCGCATGGGCGCGGGCGCGGCGCCGAAGTCGTTCGCGGCGCTGGTGGATGGGAGCTGGCAGGGGAAGGCCGCCATCGGCGATCCGCTCACGTCGGGCACGGCGTTCACCTGGGCGGTGTTCATGCACGCGCGGCGTGGGGATGCGTACTTCGCGGGCCTGCGGGAGAAGGGCGCCGTGGTGGCGGGGGGCAACGCGGCCGTGCTCCAGAAGGTGGAGAGCGGCGAGGTGGACGCGGGCGTGCTGCTCCTGGAGAACGCGCTGGCGGCGAAGGCGAAGGGCAGCCCCATCGACATCGTGTGGCCTGAGGACGGCGCGGTCGTCATCCCTGGACCGGTGGGCTTGTTCGCGACGACGCGCAACGCGGTAGCGGCGAAGGCGCTGGAGGACGTGCTGCTGTCGCCGGAGGGGCAGCGGATCATCGTGGAGAAGGGGGACATGCACGCGGTGGATCCCCGGCTGGGCGGTCCTCGCGGCGAGCCTGGCGTGGAGGGCCTGCTGGGCCGTGCGCAGGCGTGGTCCCCGGCGGTGCTGGAGCAGGGCCTGCTGCGCGGCGGTGACATCAAGGAAGCCTTCAGCCGGGCGTTCGCGCGATGACGGGACGTGGCGGACGGTGGCTGGCGCTGGGGGCGTGGCTGGTGCCACTGCTGCTCTTCGCGGTGCTGCCCGTCGCGGCGCTGCTGCTGCGGGGCGTGGGCGCGGCCACGGCAGGGGTGGGTCAGGTGCTCGCGACGGAGTCGGGAGCGCTGTGGAACACGTTGGGTGTGTCGCTGGGCGCGACGGCGTGGGCGTTGGGGTTGGGGGCGCCGCTGGCGTTCCTGCTCTTCCGCACGGACCTGCCGATGCGGGGCGCGTTCACGGTGCTCTTCACGCTGCCCTCGGCCATCCCCGCGTTCATCTGGGGCATGGGGTGGTTGTCGCTCGCAAGCCCTCGGGCCGGTTACCTGAACAGGCTGTCGGGTGCGGACGTGTTCAACCTCTATGGGCCGGGAGGCATCGCGTTCGTGGAGGGGCTGTCGGGCCTGCCGCTGGTGTTGCTCGCGGGGGCGGCGGCGTTGCGCCGCGTGGATCCGGCGCTGGAGGAGGCGGCCCGCGTGTGTGGTGCGTCTCCGCTGCGCGCGCTCTTGAGCACCACGGTACCGCTGGCGCTGCCGTCGCTGTTGTCGGGCGCGGTGATGGTGTTCCTCATGGCGGCGTCCTCGTTCGGCGTGCCGTACCTGCTGGGGGTCTCCGCGTCGCCTCCCACGCGGGTGCTGACCACGCGCATCTATGAGCTGGTGCTGCTGGGCAGCGAGGAGGGCTTGCCGCGCGCATCCGTGCTCGCGTCGTTCCTGTTGCTGCTGACGCCGCTGGCGCTGGGGCTGACGTGGGTGCTGGGGCGGACGGGGCGGGTGCGGTTGAGCGCGGGCAAGGGCGTGTCGCCGCGAGTGCTCTCCCTGGGGGCGTGGCGTCGGTGGGC
>SECN01000622.1 GCA_004173515.1 Myxococcaceae bacterium
GCGAGGATGGGCATCGTCGTCTTGCGCTCCACGATGCCCTGGGCGCGATAGAGGGCCTTCTTCAGCTCGTCGGAGGCGATGCGGAATTCCATCGTGGGCGTCCTTACAGGTCACGGCCCAGAAGGCCGATGCGGCGGGGCCGGATGTAGCCTGCGCATGCAGGAGCGTCAACGAACGGAATGGGCCTTCCTCCCTCCGGGAAGCCCCTTTGACCGGCCTCCGGCCCCCCGACCCGGACCTGTTCGGGCGTCCAGGTGGGATACAGCGGAAATCCCCGGGCCGCCCTGGTCGCCGGGCGCCCGGCCGGGCAGAGTGGACCCGGCCACGCGCCCCGGACGTTGAACAGGCGGTAGGCAGGGCCCCCCGGCCTTGTCACCGTTACCGAGGTCCTGGAACGCGGCCCGGCGGCGAACGACACTGCCGCCCTCTTGAACGGAGTCGTCATGAACGTCCGCTCCCTGCTGCTCTCCGCCGTGCTCGTGCTCGGCCCCGTGGCGTGCAGCAAGCCGCCCTCCCCCACCTCACAGCCGTCCAGCGATGAGTCCGGCGCGGCGGCCCCCGCCGACCTCAAGCGGACCGAGGTCACGCCGCCCACCGGCGCTGTTCCCGAAGGCAACGAGCCGGGAACGGCCACCCCTACCCCCACCCCTGGAGATGCCATCATGAGCGCCACCTACATCGTCAAGGACAACGGCAAGCGCTGCTTCGCCCCTCCCTGCGACCACTACGACGTCTTCCTCGCGGACAAGCCGGACGAGAAGGTGAAGTCCATCCACGAGGTGGACCTGAGCGCCGTCACCGGTGGCGACGACGCGAAGCGGGAAGCGCTGATGAAGCGGGCCTTCACGCCCGCGGGCCTGAAGCTGGAGGGTTCGCTGGGCCAGGGCCCCAACGCCGTTCGCAACATCAAGCTGGACACGCTGAGCGCCACCCGCGTCATCGACTGACGTGGGGCGAAGGCGCCTGGCCCCGCCGGGACCGCTTGCACGCGGTCCCGGTCGTGCGTGGTCAGGGACGCCGGTTGATCAGATGCGCACGCCCAACTGGAAGCCGGGCCAGTGCTGCACGCGCCGCGTGGCGCTGATGTCGTGCGAGCGCACCGGCAGCGTGGACAGCTTCGCGAAGCCCGGGTCACCCCAGGTGAACCAGGCGTTGTAGGTGGGGCCGCCGAACACGGCGAACCGGGACATGACCTGGAAGCCCACCATGGCGCGCACCTGCGCCAGCAGGTTGCCGGTGTTGTCGGAGAAGGGGTTGTCGGTGGACAGCACGTTGCTGCCCGCCGCGTCCACGTCCACCCAGAAGCGCGAGCCCAGCGGGATGTGCCCGCCCAGGCCCAGGCCCAGGCTGAAGCGCTGGAAGCGGTCGTCCGGCCCGAGCCCCGCGATGAGCGTGGTGTACAGGTGCCTGCCGCCGAACTTCAGCGCCACGTTGGTGAGCTGCAGGTCGCTGCCGAACACCTCCAGGTGGAACTGGCCCTTCTGCTCGAAGGTGAGCAGGCCCAGCGGCACGCCGTGCACCTCCTGGGACACGTTGACGAGCCCCAACTGCACGCCGTGCACCACGCTGGCCACGTTGATCAACCCCAGTTGCATGCCCGTCACGTCGCCGCCCACGTTGATCAAACCCAACTGCATGCCGGTGAGCGAGTGCGCGCGGTTGAGCGCCATCGCGCCCTGGAGGCCCGTCATGTCCCCCGCCACGGAGTTGACGCCCAGCGTGAACTGGACGCCGTGGAGCGCGCCGTTCGTGTGGTTGACACCCAGTGACAGTTGCAGACCGGTGACATCCTGGGTGGCGACGTTGAGGCCCAGCGTCGCCTGCATGCCCCGCATCCCGCCCCGCGCGATGTTCGCGCCCAGCGACAACTGCCCCACGCCGTCCACGTTCCCGTTGGAGAGGTTGAGCCCCAGCGCCGCCTGCGCGCCGAGCACTCCCATCCGCGCCACGTTGGTGACCACTGACAGCTGCGCGCCGCTCACCTCGCCGCCCGCGACGTTGAAGCCCAGGGCCAGCGCCGCGCCCTCCACCTCCGCGTCGTACATATTGCCCACGAGTCCCAACGCGAGCCCGCTCGCGAGCGCCGTGCCGCCATTGAGGGCGCCCACCGCGAAGCGGTTCTCCACCTGCGCGTCACCGGCCCGGAGCCGGTTGGTGCTCACCGCGGGGACGAGGCTCAGGTTCACCGGCAGCCGCACGCGGCCCTGCGACGACATCGACATGCCGCCCGCGCCGCCGCGCATCACGGTGGCTTCGCTGCCCACGCCCAGGAAGTCCCCGGGGGACAGCGGCGTGCGCACGCCTTCCTTCAGCGTGAAGGCCGTTTCGGACACGCGGCCGTCCAGCTCGCGCCGCGCGCGGTAGGCACCAGGGGCGAGGCCCAGTTCGGTGGAGCGGCCGGACACCTTCTGCAACTCCACCACCAGCGTGCCCACCGCGTCGCGCACGTACAGCCGACCTTCCAGCGGTTCGGTGAGCAGCAGGCCCGCGGTGGTGGCGCGCAGGTCGGTCATCACCAAGTCGCCGGTGCCCGCGAGCTCGATGTCGTAGTTGGGGTGCTGCGCGCCGCCCTGCGTGCGCTCCGTGCGCGCGAGCGTTTCGTGGAAGGCGAACTGGTACGCCTCCGTGAGCGTGACGCGGCCGTCGTGCGTGACGTCCGCGGCGCCGCGCAGGCCGGACACCAGGTGGTGCGTGAAGAACGAGCCGCCCAGTCGGTCGGACTCCTGCGACGCCTCGTCCGCGCTGGAGGAGGTGAGGATGGCGTGGCCCTTCACCTGGATGCCGGAGTCCACGAGGAACGCGGGCCGCGCGACGCCGCCCTTGCGACGCGCGAACGCACCGGACGCGCACGAGTCCAGCACCGCGATGCGCACGTCCGCGGGCAGGCCCTCCAGCGCTCGGCGCAGCTCGCCGTAGTCCATGCGCTGGCCCTTGAGCAGCAGGCCCTCGTCGTCCGAGTGGCCGGAGTAGTACAGCAGCACCTCCACGCGTCGGGCACCGGAGGCCCGCGCGCCCTCCGCCAGCTTGCGCACGCGCTCGAAGCCGGACAGCACGCCCGCGCGGTCCACGTCCGTGAGCAGCACGCGGTCCTGGGGCAGCACGCCGCCCAGCTCCGACAGCACCTGGGAGAAGGCCCGCGCGTCGGTGTCCGCGTAGCGCAGCTTCACGCGCTCGGGGCCGCCGTCGTTGACGCCCACCAGCAACGAGAGCAGCAGGAAGAGGACAGGCGCTCTCATGGGGAGGATTTCTCCAGGACGAAGGACGTCTGTCCCAGGTCCACGGGAAGGCTCAGGGACGCGGTGCGCGCCTCGGGGGATGTGGCGAGGACGCGCGCGGCGGACAGCACGCCGTCCAGTTCGAAGGGCGCGTCGGCGGTGATGAGGAAGAAGCGCTCGAACGCGGGCGCGTCGTCCAGTTCGTAGGCGCGGGGCAGCAGGTGCGTGCCGGAGCGCTCCAGCGCGGCGGACGTGTCGCCGGCGTCGGGCAGGTGCACGGTGACGGCGCCGCGTCCGTCCACGGAGAGGATGACGCCGTGGGCCTTGCCGGCGGCGGTGTACGACAGCTGCACGACGTCACCGGCCTGGGCGTGGGCGCCGTCGGTGAGGTGCTCGGTGCGGGCGGAGGCCTGCCGGTGCACGTCGAGCCGAGGCTGGAGGCCCTTGCTGCGCGTGGGCTCCAGGACCCCGGTGCCGCCCACTTCCGTCCAGGCGTCCCGCGCCTCCCGCCCGTCGGTGGATGACAGGGGCCGCGCGATGACGAACAGGGTCGCGGCGGCGAGCACCGGCACCAGGATGGGCAGGAAGCGCCACGAAGGGCGCGCGGCGGGCACCTCCGGTCGGGGCACGGAGAAGAGGGCGCCTTCGGCACCGGCGGTGCGGGCGAAGCGGGCCTTCACCTCGCGCGCGACGGTGTCGGGGGGCAGGGCCTGGAGGGTGGCCTGGGAGTCGGCCTCCAGCGCGGCGAGGCGCGAGGGCCCGTCGGGTTCCTGGGCGAGGCGGGCGCGGGCCGCGGCGAGCTCATCCGGGGGCAGCTCCCCCAGGGCGATGCGCTCCAGCAGCCAATCCGGGGTGCGGTGGGGGGACGTCATGCGGCCTCCAGCTCCTGCAGGACAGCGGACAGGGCCCTGAGGCGCTTGCGCACCCCGGACACGGACAGGCCCACCTCGCGGGCGGTCTCCTCCAGCGTCATGCCGTCCACCAGGTGGAGCACGGCGATGTCCCGGCTGGACGCGGGCACGCGGCCAAAAAGCCTGTCCAACATGCCCCGGGCGGAGGCGCGCGCCTCCAGGTCACCGGAGGCGGCGATGCGCAGGACCAGCTCGTCGTCCCGGTCCTCCGGGCGCCGCTTCGCGCCGCGAAGGCGGTTGAGGCACACGCGCGTGGCGATCTGATGCAGCAGGCTGGGCGGCGCGGCGTCCTTCAAGGCGGACTGGTAGCGAAGCAGTTGCACGAACACGTCCTGCATGGCGTCCACGGCCTGCTCCTCGTCGCGCAGCAGGAAGCGGCAGCGCCGGAGCACCTGGGGGCCATAGCGTCGGTAATAGGCCTCCACATCGACGGACACCGCACGCGCCTCCCGGTTGGACCCGGGGAACACCGGTGCCCCGGAAATCTGTCACCGGCCTTTTGACGAAAGCGGCGTGCCTACCCCGTTTCCCCCCACCGCGGCCACCCCGGGCCGGGAAAGGAAGCCCGTGCGTCCGCCCGCCAGCTCCGACCTGGGCGAGCAGAGCACACCCGCCTACCCATGGCCCCTACTGCCCCGCGTCTTCCGGAAGCAGTCCCTGGCTCGGGGGCACGAGGACGGTCTGCACGCCGCCATCTGGCAGCATCACGCCCCGCAGGTCGTCATCCGCGTCCAGGCCATCGACGACGCGCCGGAGGATGCGCCCATCCGGACGAAGGGCGTACTTCGCGCCGGAGTCGAGCGACGGAAACCGCCGTCCACACGCGGCGGGGTTCTCGTCCACGAAGACGAAGAGCAGGCCGTCCTGCCGGAGCACGCGGTACGTGTAGGACTCGGGCCGGCTGTCACAGGACGTCGCCGCGCTCCCCAGGGGGAACAGGTCCTGCGAGACGATCGTCAACGCACGCAGGGTCTCGCCATCCAGCACGACCGGCACACCGGCCGGGAGGACGCCCGCATCGGCATCCGAGGAGACCGGGAAGCGGACGGTCCGGTCTTCAAGCACTGGCGCGGAAAGAGGCTCCGGCCTCCGGGCACATCCCAGCAGCCCCAGCACCAACGCGACCGTCCTCAGCGACATGATCCGCCCTCGCATGCGCCCTTCCTACAGCGCATCCAGCCGATAGGTGCGTGCATCGAGCCAGGTGCCGCACTCCGTCGCCATGACGAGGGCCACCCCGGGCCGGGAAATCCCGGCTTCCGCTCCCCACCCGGGAGTCCGCTTGACCTGCAAGCAGAAAAGCAACCGTTCGATCCGCAGGACTGGGGACTGTTCACTTACGGAAGAGGGAGAACGCTCCGGGGTTTAACGGAAGCTGGAACGTCTCTACCCTGCCCCGTCAGCCCCCCGCTCCCGTGATTCAAACGACCCCTGCCATCGACACGCTGCGGGCGCGGTATCTGGCCGCGCAGCTCTCCGGAAACCGACAGGAGGCCCTGCGCCTGCTCGTGGATGAGGGCCTGCTGTGCGGCGTGCCCCTCCAGGAGCTCCACCTGGACGTCATCCAGGCGGCCCAATACGAAATCGGCCGGCTCTGGCAGGAGAACGTCATCTCCGTGGCCCAGGAGCACCTGGGCACCGCCATCTCCCAGTACGTCCTGGCCCACCTGTACCGCCACCTGCCCCGCGACCCGGCCAACGGCAAGGTCGTGATGATGGCGTGCGTGGAGGGCGAACTGCACGAAGTGGGCGCGCGCATGGCCAGCGACTTCCTGGAGATGGCCGGCTTCGACGTGCGCTTCCTCGGCGCCAACATGCCCGCGGATCACCTGGCCCGCATGGTGCGCGAGTCCCCGCCCGACCTCCTGGCCCTCTCCGTCTCCATGCCCTTCCACATGCCCCAGGTCCGCGAGGCCGTGCGCAAGGTGCGCGCAGTCTCCCCGTCCCTGCCCATCGCCGTGGGCGGGCTCGCCTTCGACTGGGGCCCCGTTCTCGAAGAGGAGCTGGCCGTGTCCTTCTTCGGCAAGAGCGTCCGCGAGCTGGTCGCCTCCGCCTGCCGCCTCCTGGGGGTCTGACGCCATGCCGAACGTGAGCCTCCAGGTGGAAGCGCGGACCGCGCCCATCGCGTCCGCTTCTGTTCAGGCTTTGTACGAAGACCCGTTCTGGGCCGCGCGCTACGGCCTCCAGCGCGCCCGCCGCTTCGGTGACGAGGACGCCGTCTTCCACGTGCGCTACCTCGTGCAAGCGCTGGACGCGGCGCGCCCCGCCATCCTCGAGGAC
>SECN01000623.1 GCA_004173515.1 Myxococcaceae bacterium
GAACGCGTCTGGTGCTCGGACACGCCCTTGATGGTCTCCACCGCCTTGAGCACCTGTTCGCTGCCCTTGGTCTGCTCCTTCTGGGCGCGGTTCAGGTGGGTGACCATCTCGTTGATGCTTTCAATGGAGCGGGTGATCTGCTTGCTGCCGTGCGCCTGCTCCTGACTGGAGCGCTGCACGTGCTGGGTGAGCGTCTTCATCCGCTCCGCGCTCTTCATGATCTGCTCGCCGCCCCGGGCCTGCTCGTTGGAGGCCTGGGAGATCATCTGCACCGTGGCGGAGATGCGGTGGATGGCCGCCGTCACCTGCTTGCTGCCCCGGGACTGCTCCACCGTGGCGCGCGCGATGGCCTTCACCATCTGCGTGGACTTCTGCGTGCTGTCGTTGATCTTCCGCAGGGCCCCTTCCGCCTCGCGGCCCAGCTGCACGCCCTCCTCCACGCTCTTGTAGCCCTGGTTCATCACCACCACGGCGTTGCGGCTCTCCTCCTGCACGCCCCGGATGAGCTCCGCGATCTCCTTGGTGGACGCGCCCGTGCGCTCGGCCAGGTCTTTGATCTCCTCGGCCACCACCGCGAAGCCCTTGCCGTGCTCGCCCGCCTGCGCGGCGATGATGGCGGCGTTGAGGGCCAGGAGGTTCGTCTGCTCGGCCACGTCGTCGATGACGTTGAGGATGTTGCCGATCTCGGAGATGCGCCGGCCCAGGCTGTCGATGACGCCCGCGGCGGTGCGGCTGGTGTCCTTGATGCGGTCGATGCCGGACAGCGTCTTGCGCAGGGCCTCCACGCCCGTCTGCGCGTCCTCGAAGACCTGCTCGGACAGGCGCGCCGTCTCGTTGGCGTTGGCGTCCACCTGGCCAATGGCCGCGTCCATCTCACTGATGGCGGAGGAGGTGTCCTCGGTGGAGGCGGACAGGTCCTCGATGTTCTTGGCCACTTCCTTGATGGAGTACGTCATCTGCTCGATGGCGCTGGTGGTCTCCTCCACGCTGGCGGCCATGGCCTGGACGTTCTCCGCCACCTCGTCGTTGGTGGCGGCCATCTCCATGATGGAGGAGCTGCTCTCCTCCGCGCTCTGGTAGAGGACCTCCACGTTCTCCGCGATGCCGCGCAAGCTGGCCATCATCTCCACCATGGAGGAGGACGTCTCCTCCACGCGCGACTGCACGGTGCCCGCGCCGGAGGACACGGTGGTGCCGGTGCGGTGGATCTGCTCGATGACGCCCGCCACCACGTCGGACACGCCGCGCACGCGGCCCAGCGTGTCGCGCCAGCTCTGCGCCATGCGGTTGAGCGCCTCCGCCAGTTGGCCCAGCTCGTCCGAGCTGTTGCGCACGTCCGCGCGGCCGGTGAGGTCCGCCTCCGCCAGCTTGCGCGCCATGGACATCATCGTGTCCAGCGGCTGGAGGATGAACGCGCGGGAGATGAGGAACGCCACCAGCAGGAACAGCACCAGCCCCACCAGGAAGGCCAGCAGCACGGTGTGGCGCAGCGACTGGAGCACGTCGTCCAGCCGCGATGAATCCACCACCACCACCACCTCCCCCGGCACGCCGCCCGCCAGCGTGACGGCCTCCGCCACCGCCACATCGCCGTTGGCGAACTCCAGCCGGTCCAGCCTGGACGCGGACGCATTCAGGGCGCGGTCCTCCAGGGCCTTCTGGAACCACTCCGGCACCGCCGCGGGGAACGTGGCCAGGGGCGAGCCCTGCGCGGTCACGATGGCCACGACGCTGAAGTCCTCGTCCTTGCGGTAGATGCCCTTCAGGCCCGGGGCCGGTTGGAGGCCCGCCGTCCCTTCGAGCAGGCCCTTCACCTCCTCCGCCTTGACCTCGGCGTGGATGAGCAGCCGCTCCTTCAGGTGGTTCTCCACCTGCTTGGGGACGACGAAATAGAGCGTTCCGAGCACGACGGCCAGCGCGAGGCCGAACGAGCCCAGGAGGATGCCCCGGAGACCGGGTTTCTTGAGGCGACGTGCCAAGGCGCGCCCACTGTAGGGAGGGTATGCCACCCAGGGCAAGGAGCGGCCCCTTCTGGCCCGGTCCCCCACGCTGGGTTCCCGGCCCCAGGATGCGTAAGGTCGTCAGTACGATGACCGCGACGCTGCTGCTCACCGACCCGCTTTTTCTCCAGCACGACCCCGGCGAGGACCACCCGGAGTCTCCCGCCCGGCTGCGGCGCATCCTCCAGGTGCTCGCCCGGGCCCCCATCGCGGGCACGGTGATGGCGCAGCCCCGCTCCGCCACCGACGCGGAGCTCTCGGCGGTGCACACCCCGGCGCTGCTCGCCTCGCTCGCGAAGCTGAGCGGAGAGAGCGCGGAGATCGACGGGGACACCTTCGTGTCACCGGACAGCGTGGACGCGGCGCGGCTGGCGGCGGGCGCGGCGGTGCAGGCCGTGGAGGCGGTGCTCGCGGGCCGGGCCCGGAACGCGTTCGCGCTGGTGCGCCCGCCCGGCCACCACGCGGAGCCGGACCGGGCCATGGGCTTCTGCCTGTTCAACAACGCCGCCATCGCCGCGGAGGCCGGACGGCGGCTGGGCGCCCAGCGCGTGCTGGTGCTGGACTGGGACGTGCACCACGGCAACGGCACCCAGGCCGCCTTCTGGGGCCGCAGGGACGTGCTCTACCAGTCCGTGCACCAGTTCCCCTACTACCCTGGCAGCGGGGCCGCGCCGGAGGTGGGCCGGGGTGAAGGCCAGGGCTTCACCGTCAACTGCGGCCTGCCCGGCGGCAACACCGACGCCGACTACGGGATGATCTTCGAGGAGCTGCTGCTGCCCGTCGCCCAGGCGTACCGGCCCGAGCTCATCCTCGTCTCCGCGGGCTTCGACCCGCACCGCGACGACCCCATTGGCGGCATGGACGTCACCGAGCGCGGCTTCGCGGCGATGTGCACCGCCGTGCGCAAGCTGGCCGAGGAGGTCTGCGGCGGCAAGCTGGTGCTGTGCCTGGAGGGAGGCTACTCGCTGGAGGGCCTGTCCAACTCCGTGCACGCGTGCATCGAAGTGCTCGCCGGCCGCGACGACAGCTTCGCCACGGGCACCACCAACGCGGACGCGCGCCGCGCGCTGGCCGCCAGCCGTCAGGCGCTCCAGCCCTTCTGGGCCAGCGTGCGCTGAATCCTCCCGAGTTCAAACAGACCCGGATGGCTGTGATTGCTGACCCAGCCTGACTGGATTCGCAGTGAACAATAATTTCCGGTTGTTCTTGCGAAGCGTGACTTACAGCCTCTAACAAATGTCAGGGTAGAGGCGTCGTAGTAGCATGACGCAGCAGCCGAGGACGAGGAAGCCGAAGTGGACATCGTCCCTGCGCTCGTCGCGGACGCGAAGCCGGCGCAGCTGGTTCTTCCAGGCCAGTGTGCGCTCCACCACCCAGCGAAGCCGAGCCGGTTCTTCCTGGAGGCATAGGCTTTGTCGCCGTGGACCTTCGCGGGTCGGTAGCGTCGCTGCCCCGAAGGCATCCTCACCGCGGGGACGGAGTCGACGAGCGGGAAGAGTTCATGCGTGTCGTGCACGTTGGCCGCTGTCACGGACTCCGTCAGAGGCAGGCCGTGGGCGTCTACGAGAAGATGATGTTTGCTACCCGCCTTCGCTCTATCCGTCGGGCTTGGGCCCGTGAGGGCCCCCTTTTTGAAGCCCGCACGGACGAGGAGTCGATGGAGGCGCGCGAGAAGTCCACCTTGCCTCGCAGCCCCAGCTCATCCAGCAGCCGCGCCTGGAGCTGTTCCCACACGCCGGCCCGGGTCCATTCCTCCAGTCTGCGCCAGGCTGTCATGCCCGACAGGCCGAACTGCTTGCGAGGCA
>SECN01000624.1 GCA_004173515.1 Myxococcaceae bacterium
GCACCACCGCCGACTTCCGCCGCCTGTACCTGCGCACCCAGCGCGCGCGCGGTGAGGACTGGGGCACCGGCACCCGGCTCACCGCCGTGGTGGACGACGAAATCGAGGGCCTGGAGCGCGACATCCTCTACCTCGAGTCGCTGCTGGACCGGCAGAAGCTGGAGGCCCTCCAGGAGCTGACGAAGCAGTTGGCCAACGACCGCCGCGACCTGTCGCGCCTCATCGAACAGTACAAGGCCAACCCGGACGAGTCCGCGCGCGAGCAGGTGATGCAGCAGATCCAACAGCTCAAGTCGCGCATCCAGGAGCTGATGCAGCGCATGGCCGAGCTGCGCAAGGGCATCCGCGACGAGCACCTCAACGCCGAGGCGCTGTCGGAGATGATGCAGCAGGAGGACATGCAGGGCGCCATGGATGAGGTGGAGCGCCTGATGCAGGAGGGCAAGGCGGACGAGGCCCTGGCCAAGCTCCAGGAGCTGGGCATGCAGATGGACGAGATGCTCGACTCCATGGACAAGTCCCAGGAGGAGTTCGGCGCGGAGCAGTACCCGGAGCTGGCGGAGAAGTTCGGCAAGTTCATGGACGACCTGCAGGGCACCATGGACGAACAGCAGAAGGTCGCGGAGCAGACGCGCGCCCTGCGCGACCAGGCCCGCAACCAGAACCGCGACCGGCTCAAGGAGAAGGGCCAGGCCCTCAAGGACGAGCTGGCGCGCAAGGTGAAGCAGGTCCAGGAGAACTACCAGAAGCTGGATCCGGCCCGGCTCAACAGCCGCGCGGCCCGCCCCCTGGAAGAGGCCCAGTCCGAGCTGCGCAACGTGGAGAACGCGCTCAAGGTGGACGACTTCGACCTCGCCGCCGAATCCGCCGCCCGCGCCGAGGACGCCGCCCGCCAGTTGGCCAGCATGGGCGAACAGCAGCGCCAGTTGGATGAGATGTTCGGCAATCCGCCGGAGGTGCGGCAGCAGTCCGCGCAGCTCGCGGAGAAGCTGAAGAAGGACGCGCGCGACGTGTCCGACGTGAGCCAGCAGCTCCAGTCGCTCTTCCCTCCCCCCGGCTCGCAGTTGTCGCAAGGCGAGAAGCAGCAGCTCCAGCAGTTGGGCCAGCGCCAGCAGCAGTTGGAGCAGCGCGCGCAGGGCCTGCGTCAGCAGATGGAGGACATGGAGCAGACGGCGCCGCTGTTCGGAGAAGAGGCCGGCCAGCAGATGGACGAAGTGGGCCAGCGCATGGGCGAGGCGTCGCAGCGCATGCAGGGCAAGGACCCGGGCCGGGGCTACGGCGAACAGCAGGCCGCCATGGAGGGCCTCAAGCGCTTCCAGCAGCAGATGCAGCAGAGCCAGCAGGGCCGCAAGGGAGGCCGGGGGCTGCCCATGCCCATGGGCTCCGGACGCCGCCAGGAAGGCAACGGCCGCAACCCACAGGACAAGGTGGAGCTGCCGGACGAGGACGCGTTCCAGGCGCCGCGCGAGTTCCGCAAGGACCTGCTGGACGCGATGAAGCAGGGCGCGCCGGAGAAGTACCGCGAGCAGGTGAAGCGCTACTACGAGGAGCTGGTGAAGTGAGCCACCGCACGCACGCGGGAAGAGGTGAAGCAGCGGCTGGGCAAGGTGGAGCAGTCGCTGGACGACTGGGACGTGGGAGGCGCCCGGCGCGAGCTGGCCGAGGTGGAGAAGCGCGTGCCCTCCGAGCTGGAGCCCCTGAAGTACTTCCAGGGCCGCGTGTCCTTCGAGGAAGGGCAGTACGAGGACGCGGTGACGCTGCTGGAGGGCGCGAACATCGAGGACAAGCCGGGCAGCTACCTGCGGCTGGCCAAGGACACGCGCGCCATCACCCAGGACCACCAGCGCGCGGAGAGCGACCACTTCATCTTCTTCTACCCGAAGGGCAAGGACGAGGTCCTGGTCCCCTACGCGCTGGAGACGCTGGAGTCCATCCACCGCGCCCTCAAGGAGGACCTGGGCTGGACGCCGCCGGGCAAGGTGCGCGTGGAGGTGGTGAACAACGCGCGCGAGCTGTCCAAGGTGAGCACCCTCACGGAGAAGCAGATCCGCACCACCGGCACCATCGCCATCTGCAAGTTCAACAAGCTGATGGTGACGAGCCCCAAGGCCGTGGCGCAGGGCTACGACTGGCAGGACACGCTGGCGCACGAGTACGTGCACCTGGTGGTCAGCCAGATGAGCCACAACACCGTGCCCATCTGGCTGCACGAAGGCATCGCCAAGTTCATGGAGTCGCGCTGGCGCGGCAAGGGGGGCCTGGCGATGACGCCCTCCACGCAGGCGCTCTTGGGCAAGCGCGTGAAGGAGGACAAGCTCATCCCCTTCGACAAGATGCACCCCTCCATCGCCATGCTGCCCACGGCGGAGGACGCGGCCACCGCGTTCGCGGAGGTGTTCTACGCCATCGACTACATCCACGGCACCACCGACAAGAAGGCGGTGGAGGCGGCGACGGGCATGCCCTTCCCCCTCTTCGAAAAGACCTGGCTGTCGTACGTGAAGAAGCAGCCCTTTCCCCAGGAGCTGGTGCCGCGCGACGACCGCGTGGTGCTCAAGGAGGACGCCAAGGGCGCGCAGCCGAAGGAGGGCGAGAAGAAGGGGCGTGAAATCTCCTTCGGCGACTTCGCGGAGGTCACCGAGGTCCCCGCGCGCAAGTTCGCGCACCTGGGCGAGCTGCTGCGCGAGCGCAACCGCGTGAAGGGCGCCGCGGAGGAGTACGCGCGGGCGCACAAGCTGGTGGGCGACAAGTACGAGTCGGTGTCCAACAAGTTCGCGCTCGCGCTCCTGGAGCTGCGCCGGCTGGACGAGGCGGAGTCCGTGCTGCGCGGCTCGCTGCGCATGCACCCGGGCTCGCCCTCCACCAACGTGCACCTGGGCCGCATCCTGCTGTTCCGCAAGGACTACCCGAAGGCGAAGACGGCGTACCTGGAGGCGCTGGCCTCCGACCCGTTCGACCCGGAGATCCACCTGGCGCTCACCCGCATCCACGGGGCGCTGGGAGAGACGGCGCTCGCCACGCGCACGCGGGTGGCCGCCTCCAGCCTCACCGGCCTCAAGCCCGACGACGTGGACCGCGCCGCCCAGGCGTTCCTGCGCGCGGAAGGTGAGCTGTCGGAGACCAATGTCCCGGCCAGCTCCTCGGATGCGCCGAAGCCGGCCGCGAAGTCCGCGCCCGCGCCGAAGCCTGCCCCCGAGCCCGCGGCGCCCGCGAAGTAGCCTCCCGGGCAGGCGGCCCTCCAGGCGTCGCACTCGAACCCAGCCCCGTTCCTCCGGGATGCCCACGTTTCCGGGCACGAGGAGAACGGGCATGGCCTTCCCAGGCAGCATCTTCGAGCAGGGCCCGCCCCCTTGAGCCGGGCGCGGGCCTCCGTGCGTTCCGTGCGGCACTGAACGCCCTGCCCCGGTCCCGGGGACAGGTGCGGTGTCCACTGCCGCACCGGACCTCCGGCGCAACGTGCGGTGTCTCACGTCCGGTCTGCCCACCCACTGGGTCCCCTGTGGCGCCCTGCTCCAAGGTGCGCCGCGCGACCCGGGCCCCTCCCGGATCCACTGACTTCGTCCCGCCTCGCTTCTTGCGAGGCCCACACAAGGAGCAGCACCATGAAGCGCACCCTGCACGGCATCACCCTGGCCGCGGCCCTCTTCACCGGCGGCGTCTCACTGGCCCAGAGCGCCACCTCGTCTCCCAGCACCATGCCCGCGACGAAGCCCGCCACCATGAAGGGCATGCTCGAATACAAGGGCTTCATGGCGCCCTCGGATCCGAAGGCCTTCCTGGAGCGCCTGCACCACATCAACCAGACGGAGATCCTCCAGGCGAAGCTGGCCCAGCAGAATTCGCAGAACCCGGACGTGAAGGGCTACGCGGACAACATGATCAAGATGCACACGGACGCCGACCAGAAGCTCATGACCTACGCCACGGGCCAGAAGCTGAAGCTGGCGGAGCCCAAGCCCCTGGACGACATGGAGCGCAAGGCGATGGCGGCGGACAAGGCCGACATGGCGAAGCTCGAAGTTCTCAAGGGCGCCCCGTTCGACTCCTGTTACATGGCCGGCCAGGTGGCGGCGCATGACATGGCCATCGGCAAGGTGATGGCCGCCAAGCAGGGCATGAACGCCACGGGCGAGATGGCCACCATGCTCGACACGCTCAGCAAGGAGCTGCCCCAGCACCGCCAGATGGCCTACACCACGCTCGGCAAGCTGGGCAGCGCCATGGGCGTGGGCGGCTCCGGCGACGGCATGCAGGGCGGCACCATGAACCACGGCGCCATGAACCCCGGCACCACCGGCTCCTCCACCGGCTCCTCCACCGGCACCATGGGCGGTGGCACGAAGACGAAGTAGTCGCCTGCTCCGTTATTTTTCCGGGCTCACTTCACTGACAATGTCCGTGAAGCACGGTGCCTCCCGAAGCGCATTCCGGGAGGCACCGCTTCCATGCATAGTCGCGCGCCATGTCACGACTGATTGCCCTGACCTCCTGCCTCGCCGTCCTGCTCGTCGGCTGCTCCAACGACGTCGACACCATCTGCGACCGCCGCAAGGAGTGCTTCGACTCCGACCTGGACACCGGCAAGTGCGCCGACAAGGTCAACGCCTGGGAGGAAGAGAAGGAGAGCGAAATCGAAACGCGCCGGTCCCGCACCGCGAACTGCGCGGAGTGCGTCGTGGACCGCACGTGCGCGGAGGTGCTCTCCAACTGCATCGATTCGTGCTTCGGCATCCCCTGAGCTCCGGCTAAAGCCCAGGGGGCGCCGCACGCGCTACTTGCGCGTCCAGCGGTCCAGCCAGCCCAGCACCTCGTCGTGCCACTGGATGCTGTTCTGGGGCTTGAGCACCCAGTGGTTCTCGTCCGGGAAGTAGAGGAAGCGGGACGGGATGTTGCGGCGCTGCAGGACGGTGAAGGTGGACATGCCCTGCGTGTCCACCACGCGGTAGTCCTTGCCGCCGTGGATGACGAGCATGGGCGTCTTCCACTTCGCCACGTGGTCCACCGGGTTGTGCTTCGCGTAGGACCGCGGGTTCTCCCACGGGGTGCCTTCGTGGTCCCACTCCGGGAACCAGATCTCCTCCGTGTCGAAGTAGGCCATGCGCTCGTCCAGGTTGCCGTCGTGGTTCACGAGGCACTGGAAGCCGTCCGGCCAGTTGCCGGCGATCCAGTTGATCATGTACCCGCCGTAGCTGCCGCCCAGCGCGCACCGCTTCTGCTTGTGGATGAACGGGTAGCGCTGGAGTGCGGCGTCCAGGCCCTTCTGCAGATCCACCAGCGGCTTGCCGCCCCAGTCCCCGCGAATCGAATCCGTGAAGGCCTGGCCGTAGCCGCTGGAGCCGTGGAAGTCGACCATCACCGCCACGTAGCCCCGGCCCGCGTACACCTGCGGGTTCCACCGGTAGTGGAAGTGGTTGCCGAAGCTGCCCTGCGGTCCGCCGTGGATGAGGTAGGCGAGCGGGTACTGGCGCTTGGGGTCGAAGTCGACGGGCTTCACCACGAAGGCGCGCACCGTCTCGTCGTTCCAGCCCTTGAACTCGAACTGTTCGAAGGCGCCGAACTTGAGGCCCGCGAGCGCGTCCTTGTTCATCTGCGTGAGCTGCCGCGCGCCGGTGCCGTCCGCCTTCGCCGCG
>SECN01000625.1 GCA_004173515.1 Myxococcaceae bacterium
CACGTGTGGACCATCTCCAGCGGGATGTACGCGCTGTCGGCGCACCTGGTGGTGGCGGACCCGATGGTCTGCAACAACGACGACATCCTGTCCGCGGTGAAGCACGACCTGTTCGACCGCTTCGGCATCGACCACACCACCATCCAGATCGAGAGCGAGGCCTACGCCCATCTGGGCGAGGTGCACTGAGCACCCTTGCGAAAGCAGGGCAGGGCGGGGATCCTCGGCGGCTCCTATGAGCGTGCTGGACAAGGTGTTGTCGCTGCGGCCGGGCAACGTGGTGGCGCGGATGGGCCCGGGCTCCCGGGTGCCCGTGTTGGATCCCCGTGAGCTGCTGCGGGCGCTGGAGTCCACGCCGGCCGCGCTGCCCTGCCTCCCGGTGCCGTCCAAGGGGATGCTGCCGGGCCTGCTGCGCGCGGCGCGGGCGGAGGACGCGGTGCTGGGGCTCGCCTGTCCGCACCCGCTGGCGGACCGGGGGGCGCCGGAGCGCTTCGTGGCGGCGGTGCGCGCGGCCGCCGTGGAGGCCGAACACACCCGGCCCCTGTTCCTCCAGGCCGGCCCCGTGCGGGTGACGTCCACGGACGCGGACGTCCTGGACGCGATGCAGGAGGGGCTCTTCCGCGTGGTGGACGCGGGCTTCGCGCTGGTGTCGCTGGAGCTGTCGCGCCTCACGACCTACGAAGCGGTGGAGGCGGTGAACGCGCTGGTGGGCCCGCTCATGGAGCGCGAGCTGTCGCTGGAGCTGTCCGCGCCCCAGGCCCCGGCGGGCGCCGGGCTGCTGGACGCGTGCGGCACGCTGCTGGAGGGGCTCTCGCAGTGGAAGGTGCCGCTGCGCTTCTTGCGCGTGTCGGAGGCGCAGCTGGGCGACGGCGACCTGGATGTGGGGCTCCTGAGGCAGGTGGTGGAGCTGGCCCACGCCCGGGGCGTGGCGGTGACGGTGGGGGACCTGTCGGCGGGCGCGCCGCGCGGGCTGTCCAGCTACGTGGCCGCGGGCGTGCGCAAGGTGGACTGCGGGGGCCCGTTCGGTGCGCTCGCCCTGCGCGCGTGGCCCCAGGAGACGCGGGCGCAGGTGGTGGCCCGGGCCCAGGCGGCGGGCATGCCGGCCGGGGAGCTGCTGTCGATGCTGGAGGAGGGCCTGCCGCCCCTGACGCCCGCGGCCCGGGAGACGCTGGAGGCGCTGGCCTTCGCGGAGGCCACGGAGGTGCTGGCGGCGCTGGGGGCGCGGCGCTCGGCGACGCACGCGATGGCATTCCTCGCGAAGACGGGCGGCGACCTGGGCTAGAAGGCGCCCATGCGCATCGTGGCAGGCAGCGCGAAGGGCCGGGCCCTGCAGGGTCCCAAGCCGTCGTCCGGACACATCCGCCCCACGGCGGACCGCGTTCGCGAAACCCTCTTCAACATGCTGGGCCAGTTCCTGGACGGACAGGCCGTGCTGGACCTGTACGCGGGCACCGGCGCGCTGGGGCTGGAGGCCCTGTCGCGCGGGGCGGGGCGGGTGGTGCTGGTGGACCAGGACCGCGAGGCTCAAGGATTGTGCCGGCTGAACACCGACGCGCTGGGCTTCGCTTCCCAGGTGGCCATCCTGGCGCAGCCGGTGGCCCGGGCGCTGGAGACGCTGGGCAAGAAGGGCGACCGGTTCGAGCTCGTCTTCGCGGATCCGCCCTACGCGGCGCGCGTCGTCCCCACGGTCCTGGAGGCCCTGGCGGCGTCCTTGGTGGTGTCCCCCGGCGGCACGGTGGTGGTGGAGCACGACAAGCGCGAGGAGGCCCCGGAGGCCCACGCGGGCTTCACCCGGGACGACCAGCGGAAATTCGGGGACACCCTGGTGAGCTTCTACCGGGCCCCGTGACGTGCGCTTGACCCGCCCCGTGGGCCCGCCGAGACTTCCCGGCACCCATGCCGGTTGCCATCTATCCTGGTTCGTTTGATCCGCTCACCAACGGGCACCTGAGCCTCATCCAGCGCAGCCTGAAGATGTTCGACCGGCTGTGAAGGACAGCCGCGTGGAGGTGGACGCCTTCCACGGCCTGCTCGTGGACTACGTGCACCAGCGTCAGGTGGGCGTCGTCATCCGGGGGCTGCGGGCCGTGTCGGACTTCGAATACGAGTTCCAGCTTGCGAACATGAACCGCAAGCTGGCCCCGGACATCGACACCGTTTTCATGATGACCGGCGAGGACTACTTCTACATCTCCTCGCAGCTCGTCCGGGAGGTCGCCTCCTTCGGGGGGAACGTGGAAGGGCTCGTCCCCCCGAACGTGTACGCCGGTCTGAAGAAGAAGTTCGGCACCAAGTCCTGACCCGGGACCTAGGGGCAGCCGGGCAACGCAGCGCGCCACATGGGTCTTGTCCGTCGCGGGAGTTCCGCGCTAGGCATTGGCGACATGAAACTCGCCCGTCGGCTGCAAGCCATCAAGCCCTCCGCCACCCTGGCCCTCAACGCGCGGGCCAAGGCGCTCGCCGCCAAGGGCGAGGACGTCGTCGTGCTCGCCGCCGGTGAGCCGGACTACGACACGCCCGAGTTCGTGAAGCAGGCGGCCATCGACGCGATCCGCTCGGGCTTCACCAAGTACACGGCCACCGCGGGCATGCCGGAGCTGCGCGAGGCCATCTGCCGCAAGCTGGAGAAGGACAACGGCCTGAAGTACGCGGCCGACCAGGTGGTGGTGACGGCCGGTGGCAAGCAGTCGCTCTACAACTGCTTCCAGGCGCTGCTGGACGAGGGCGACGAGGTCATCATCTTCGCGCCGTACTGGGTGAGCTACCCGGACATGGTGCACCTGGCGGGCGGCACGCCGGTGCTGGTGCGGACGCGGGAAGAGGACGGCTACGCGCCGGACCCCGAGTCCATCCGCCGCGCGCTCACCCCGCGCACGCGCGCCATCGTGCTCAACAGCCCGGCCAACCCCACGGGCGCGGTGTACTCGCGCGCCACGCTGGAGGGCATCGCGGACGCGGTGCGCGGCCATGACTGTCTGATCATCACCGACGACATGTACGAGAAGCTCCTCTACACCGGGGAGTTCCTCAACCTGGGCAACGTGGCGCCGGACCTGGTGCCCCGGCTCGTCGTGTCCAACGGCCTGTCCAAGTCCTACGCGATGACGGGCTGGCGGCTGGGCTACGCGGCGGGACCCAAGGCGCTCATCGCCGCGATGCAGATGGTGCAGGACCAGTCCACGTCCAACGCCTCCTCCATCACGCAGAAGGCGGCGCTGGCGGCGCTCAACGGCCCGTCCGACACCATCACCGCGATGGTGAAGGAGTACCGCGAGCGCAGGGACCTGTTCGTCGCGGGGCTCAACGCCATCGACGGCATCCGCTGCCGGCTGCCGGAGGGCGCCTTCTACGCGATGGCGGACGTGCGGGGCCTGCTGGGCCGCACGTACAAGGGCACCCCGCTCACCACCAGCCTCCAGCTCTCCGAGGCCCTGCTCAACGACTTCCTGGTGGCCGCGGTGCCGGGGGATCCGTTCGGCGCGCCCGGCTACATCCGGATGAGCTTCGTCACCTCGCGCGAGGTGCTCCAGAAGGGTTTGACGCGCCTGCGTGAGTTCGTTGCCGCACTGAGCTGAAAGTCGCGTGGGAGTGTGAATTTCCCGTGAGGCCTCGCGTCATGAGGCCCGCACGTCGCACTCGCGAGGCGGTTGGACTCGCAGGCGGCGGCATCCGTGCGCAGGCCCGGTGCGCACCCAACAGGGAAGAACACTCACATGAACACGAATCGAAGAGGGGCGCTGAGCGCGCTCGTGGTGGCGATGGCATTGGCGTTCCTGCCGGCGTGCGACCCGGACGCGGAGCAGCCGGACACGGGCCCCGGAAAGGTAACGGGGCAGGTGACGCTGGATGACGGCGCGCCTCCCGAAGGCATCGAGGTCCTTCTCAACGGCACCCAGGTGGCTGCGGATGCCCAGGGCGCGTTCACCTTCGACGGGGTGACGCCCGGCACCTATGTCTTGACGGGCATCAAGGCTGGCTACGAGGGGCCGTCCCTGGTGGTGGTCGTGAAGCCGGCGGAGACCACGACCGTGTCCGTGACGCTGAAGCTCGTCAGGAGCCAGGTGTCCGGCACCATCACGCTGGAAGGAGCGACGTCGCACGAGGGCATCACCGTCTCCCTCAAGGATACGGCGTTCACCACCACCACGAACGCCCAGGGTGCCTTCGTCCTGGAAGGGGTGGCCACCGGCGTCTACACGCTCGTGGCCTCGAAGGAAGGCTACGAGACCGGGGAGGTCCTCGCCATCGTGACGGGTGAGCCGGAGGCCGTGAACCTCACGCTGGGGCGCCCCACGGGTTCCATCGGGGGCAGCATCACGCTGGAAGGCGCGGCTTCGAACGAGGGCGTCACCGTCACGCTGACGGGCACATCGTTCACCGCGCAGTCGGACGAGTACGGCATCTTCGTGATGATCCAGGTGCCGCCCGGGACCTACAGCGCGGTGGCCTCCAAGGCCGGGTACGTCTCCGTCACGCAGGAGGTGACGGTGAAGGCGGGCGAGACCGCCGTGCCGTCCTTCACGCTGAAGGCGGGCGCGGGCCTCCTCGGGTTGGAGTCGGTGGCCGCGCACTGAGGCTTTGACGCCAGGGCTTCAACGGGGCACCGGGCGAAGCAGGCCCGGTGCCCTTTTCTTCGCGTCAGTCGGTGTAAGCGAAGGCGTGCCAGGTCATTTCGGTGCCGCTGCGGAACAGGAAGATGGCCGCGTGGCCGGAGAGGTTGCCCACGGCGGCCCACGTGTCCTTGAGCGCGCGCGGATCCAGGCCCAGGCGCGCGGGCGGCTTGCCGTACTTCTTCTCCATCTCCGCGAAGGGCAGCACTTCGATGTCGTAGAGCGTGACCAGGTCGGTGCGCCGGGCGCGAAGCTGCTTCACCCACGTCTGCACCAGCTCCTCCGGCGTGTTGAAGCGCTTCTCCTCCAACTGGAACGGGTACGTCAGCTCCGCGGAGGCGGACCGCACGTCACCCGTCAGCAGGCTCTGGAAGAGGAAGCGCGCCTCGTCGTGGATGAGCGACCGGATGAGCCCTTCGGGTGACAGGTCATCGGCGGCGGTGCGAGCGGCGTCGCGGCCCGAGGCGGGCGGAACGGCGGGAGGCGGCACCGGGGCGCGACGCCGCTCGCACCGCCGCCGATGACCTGTCACCC
>SECN01000148.1 GCA_004173515.1 Myxococcaceae bacterium
TTCCTGGCCAGCAAGGAAGGCACCTCCACGTCCACCACCGTGGGCGGCTTCATCCAGGACAGCTGGTCCATCCTCGACAAGGTCACCGTCAACGCGGGCCTGCGCTACGACGTGCAGACCATCTACGGCCTGGACGGGGAAGTGGGCCTGCACCTGCCCAACCAGTGGTCCCCGCGCCTGGGCGTCATCTACGACCCGACCCAGGCGGGCCGCGCGAAGCTCTTCGCCAACTACGCGCGCTTCTTCGAGAACGTCCCCCTGGACATGGCGGACCTGTCCTTCCCCCAGCAGCAGCTGTTGTCCGCCACCTACGCCTCCCCCCCGTGCAACCCGTCGCGCGAGGGTTCGCCGCTCGCCGAATGCAGCCTGGACGCCAACCGGACGCCCGTGGGCAGCCGCGAAAACCCCAACCAGCTCTGGAACTCGCAGGGCGGGGACCGCGTGCCGGTGGATCCGCAGATCCGAGCCCAGTCCGCGGACGAGTTCGTCCTGGGCGGTGAGTACGAGCTGCTGGCGTCCAGCCGCGTGGGCGTCGCGTACACCAAGCGCTACCTCAACGACGTCATCGAGGACATGAGCCGCGACGACGGCAGTACCTTCTTCCTGGGCAACCCGGGCAAGGGCTACTCGACGGACTTCCCCCTGGCGAAGCGCAAGTACGACGCGGTCAACCTCTACTTCCAGCGGGCCTTCAGCGACGGGTGGCTGGCCCAGGCCAGCTACACCTGGTCCACGCTGCGCGGGAACTACTCCGGCCTGTTCCGCGCGGACACCGGGCAGCTGTCCCCCAACCTCACGCGCGACTTCGACCTGGTGACGCTCACCGTCAACCGCGACGGCCCGCTGCCCGGCGACCGGACGCACGCCTTCAAGGTGTTCGGCGCGAAGGAGTTCTTCATCACCCCGCGCACCAGCGTCAACGTCGGCGGCAACTACCGGGCGCGCTCGGGCACGCCGCTCAACTACCTGGGCGCCAACCCGCGCCGCAGCGGTTCGGAGACCTTCATCCTGCCGCGCGGCAGCGCCGGCCGGCTGCCCTGGGTGCACGGCGTGGACGGCCACGTGGGCCTCAGCCAGAAGCTGGTGAAGGACTCCGTGCTCACGGTGTCGCTGGACGTCTTCAACCTCTTCAACTTCCAGCAGTACACGGACGTGGACCAGACCTTCACCACCGCGCGCGTGTACGCCATCGAGCAGGGTGGAACGCCGGACAACCTCACCGCGTGCCTCGACAAGAAGCCCAACGACAACTGCAAGGTCTTCACCGCGACGGCGACGAGCGTCCGCATCTCCGAGGCGGACATCAACCTCAACTTCAAGCGGCCCACCGCCTACCAGGCACCGCGCTCCATCCGCCTGGGCGCGAAGCTGAGTTTCTAGGCCCCGCGCCCGACAGAAAGGACACCCGCGATGAAGCTTCGATGGATGGCAATCAGTGGAGGCCTGGCGGCCGCGGTCGTCACCGCCGGTGCCTGTGGCAGTGAACCGGTGGCTCCGTGCGTGGTGGCGCGCGCCGTGTCGGAGGGCTCCACCGGCTCGTTCGCCACGACGTATGAGCTCAAGGCCGGGCAGAACCCGGACCTGGCCTGCGCCCGGCTCAAGCCGGAGTCCCTGGGCCTGCAGAAGTTCTTCAGCCAGGACCCCAAGGCCCCCGACACGGTGGGGGTGCGCAGCACGCGGCTGGGAAACCTGCTGCGGGACTTCGCCTCGCGCGTGTCGGCTGAGTCCAAGGCCAGCGCCGCGGCGGTGGGGCCCTTCGCCTCCGAGACGCCGGGGGAGGACCACTTCTGCACGGTGCCGCAGCTCACCCCCACGCGGCTGGACGTGGCCGAGGCCCTGGCGCCCGACGGGGGCCTCCTGCCCGCGCAGGCGTTCGGCTACACGTGGAGCAACCTGCGCATCTACAACACGCCGGAGATTCCCGGCACGCAGTTCACCTCCGACCTCGTCTACACGGAGAACGGCTGCACCGCCGAGTACGCCGTGAAGGGCATCTGGCCGGTGGTGACGTGCCAGGGCGCGGACGGCGGGCCGGACGACGCGAAGTGCGACCCGTACGCGGACTTCGACGCGGGACGGCTGCGAGGCTCCGGCATCAACCCGCTGTTCCCCGTGAAGTGCGACCCGGACGCGCGCATCTGCGTGCTCACGGGTGAAGTGCCGTCGGCTCCCTGAAGGCGCCCGGGCTTCCGGGGCGCAGGTGCGCGGGCAGGTCCCGGAAGTCCTTCACCAGGAAGTCCGGCTGCTCGCGCACCAGGATGTCGCGCGGGAACGACGTGGCGACGGCGACACACGCCGCGCCCGCGGCCCGCGCGGCCCTGAGGCCGGACACCGCGTCCTCGAACACCACGCACCCGCCAGGCGCGACCCCCAGCGCCAGGGCCGCCTTCAGGTACACCTCCGGATCCGGCTTGCCCCGGGTGACGTCCGTGGACGTCACGCGCACCGGGAACATCCGCTCCAGCCCCACGCGCTCCAGGGCCAGCTCCGCGTTGTCCGCCAGCGCGCTCGTGCCCAGCGCCCAGGGCACGCCCGCCTGCCCCAGCGAGCGCAGATAGGCCCCCACGCCGGGGACGGCGAACACCGGTTCGTGCTTCAGCAACCGGTGGAAGGCCATCTCCCGGTCGTACGTCAGCACCTCCACCTCCTCGTCGCTCAGCGTCGCGCCGAACCACGCGCGCAGCGTCTCCCCCGCCCGCCGTCCGTTGGTGGCGAGCAGCTCCTCCCGCGTGGGCGTGTAGCCCCGCTCGCGGGCGAAGTCCTCCCAGACGCGGTAGTGCAACTCGGTCGTGTCGATGACGACGCCGTCCAGGTCGAAGAGGACGGCGTCGAAGGGAGCGATGTTCGAGGTCGATGGAGACATGGAGGCTCGGGCTTTCTCGAAGATCCACACGGCAGGCCCTTCAACCCTATTCACGGGGGGGAGCCGGGGCGCGGCTTTCGCCCCTCAACATGGTGCCTACCGTGCGGGTAGGCGGGGGGTCGGCTTCCGGCCGGCCCCATCGAAAAGCACCGCCCCCGATGAAGTAAGGGCCTTCAGGGCCCGCCTGGTCGCTCCAGGCCCAGCCGGCCCGTTGTAGGCTTCACCGGAGGTCCATGTCGCCCCCCAAGAACCCCGCTGAATTCTCGACGACCGCCGTCCGCACGCAGGGCACGCCCACGCAGGCGGCCCACGCGGTGCCCGCGCTGACCATCATTGGTCACGCGCAGCCGCAGCGCATTGGCGAGCGGCTGCTGCTCGACGGGCTCCTGTCCGACGAGCGCGCCGTGGCGCTGTCGCGCAACGCCCCGGACTTCAGCCGTCCCGGCGGCGTGCTGTCGCTGCCCCTGGGCGACCCGTTCCTGAGCCGCACCCCGGTGCGCTTCGAGCCCGGCCTGCGAGGAGGCATCCGCCTGCTGGTGCCGGAGGACGGGACGCCGGTGCTGGTGGGCGGCGAGCCGGTGAAGGGCGGGCGGGAGTTCCCGGCCGACGCGCTGGGGGCGGGCGTGCCGCTGGTGCTCGCCGGGCGCGTGGCGCTGCTGCTGCACCGGGCCACCGTCGGGCGCGCGGCCGGTGTCCCCCGGCCCGCGAATCCGGCGGACCTGGCGGGGCTGGGCATGGTGGGTGACAGCGAGGGCATCGTCCGGGTGCGCGAGGACGTGCTGCGCGTCGCGGACCTCCAGGTGCCCGTGCTGGTGCGGGGCGAGACGGGCACGGGCAAGGAGCTGGTGGCGCGGGCGCTCCATGCGCAGGGCCCACGGCGCACGGGCCCCTTCGTCAGCGTCAACCTGGGCGCCCTGTCGAAGGACCTCATCGCCGCGGAGCTGTTCGGGACGCTGCGCGGTGCGTTCACCGGCGCCACGCGCGACCGCGACGGCTTCTTCCGCGCGGCCCACGGCGGCACCCTCTTCCTGGACGAGGTGGCCGAGGCGCCCCCGGAGGTCCAGGCGGCGCTCCTGCGCGTGCTGGAGACAGGGGAGGTCTATCCCGTGGGCGGCCAGACGCCGGTGCGCGTGGACGTGCGGCTCGTCACCGCCACGGACGCGGACCTGGAGGCGCGCATCCACGACGGACGCTTCAAGGCGCCGCTGCTGCACCGGCTGGCGGGCTTTGAAATCGTCGTGCCGCCGCTGCGTGAGCGCCGCGAGGACATCACGTCGCTGTTCCTCCACTTCGCGCGCCAGGAGCTGGAGTCCACCGGCGAGGCCGGGCGCCTGACGTCCGCGGATGCGCGAGCCGAACCGTGGCTCCCCGCGTCCCTCGCGGTGCGGCTGGCGCGCTCCGCGTGGCCCGGCAACGTGCGGCAGCTTCGCAACGTCGCCCGGCAGCTCGTCATCGGCAGCCGGGGCCTGCCCGGGCTGCGCGTGGACGCGCGGATGGAGCAGACGCTGGACGCCGACGCGCTCCCCATCCCCGGACAGCCCCTGGCGGAGGAGCCGCCGTCGTCCTCCGCCGAGAACACCCCGGCGGGGCACCGCACGCCCGCGCGCCGCAAGCCCGCGGACGTGAGCGAGCAGGAGGTGCTGGAGGCCCTGCGCGCGTGCGCATGGGACCTGAAGGCCACCGCGGACTGGCTGGGCATCCCGCGCTCTTCTGTCTACGTGCTCATCGACAAGAGTTCGCTGCTGCGCACCGCGCGCGACTTGAGCCCGGAGGAGATCACCCGCTGCTTCCACGAATGCGAGGGCGACCTGGACCGCATGGTGCAGAAGCTGGAGGTCTCCCGCCGCGCGCTCCAGCGCCGGGTGCGCGAGCTGGGACTGGAAGGGACCTGAGCTGACACGTCAGCCTTGTTTCAATGTGTCATTGACGCGTCCGGGTGCCCTCGGGCCGCGGGCCGCCGGTGATACTTCCGAGGGTGTACACACGAGCCCGCACGCTGGTACGGGCACTGCATTGACGTGAGGACCTATGGCCAACACCATCTACATCGACATCGCCACCACCCCCGTCACCTACTTCCCTGGACCGGAGGTGAAACATGGTGACCATGTCATCTTCAAGCTGGGCACCCCCACCACCGTCGCCACCAACGTCACCAGCGCCAAGGTGACGTTCCCCAACGGCACCTGCCTCACGACGTCCGGTCCGTTCACCCTGGGGGGCCTCACCATGGCGACGTCGCCACTGACCGTCTCCGCCACGGCGCCGAGGGGAACGTACGACTTCGAGGTCAACATCCCCGACCCCGACGAAGCGAAGGACCGGAAGGTCGGACCGGGCGAGCACGACCGGAAGAACGGCGGCATCGACGTGACGAGCGATCCGCCGGAAGTGTAGCGCAAGCAGGTCGCGGCTCCGTCAGGGGCCACGGGCCTTGGCCGCGCGCTCCTGCACCGGAGCGCGCGGTCCGGGCGCGAAGCCGTAGCGGTTCCGCTCCAGTTCGGCCACGTCAGCAGGTCGCCCCCAATCGATAGCCAATCCCGTGGCCCGAGGCGCACTGCGCACCTTGCGGAGCGCAGCCGTGGGCCGCGACGCCGTGCTGGAGCGGACGCCAAACCAGGTCCATGGGCAGGAGCGTCCGCCGGACCACTTCACGGCAAACTGGTCCGACTGTCGGACCGGTTTGCGCCATCTGCACCTCCAGGCCGCGATGTCGTGCTGGAGCGAACGCCAAGACGGGCCCATGGGCAGAGGCGCCCGTCGGGCCACCTCACGCCGAACTGGTCCGACTGTCGGACCGGTTTGCGCCACCTGAAGCCGCGGGCCGCGATGTCGTGCTGGAACGGACGCCAGGGAGGGTCCACGGGCAGAGGCGTCTGCCGGGGCCACTTCACGGCGAACTGGTCCGACTGTCGGACAGGTCTGGACGCTTCGTCCTCGGGGGGACCTACAGCCCGAGCCTCCTCCTCCGGCTTTCGTGGACACACCCAGGAGACGGTGCGCAATGGGGCCCGACCGCTCCACGAGACCCGGAGCCATTCCCCCACCACCGGACCTTCAGGCTGTGCGCCTCTGGAGCCTCCAAGACCTACGCCCCAGCCCTGAGCGGCCACGGCCTTTCGCCTCTTCTTGCATCCAAGATGTCCAGCCCTCCCTTCCCCCGAAGAGAAGCGCCTGCGTCGCTTGAACTCGGATGCATCCATTCGAGCCGGGCTTCCTCACCGGATTGCTCAACGAACTTTTGGCGACCTACCTGCGCCTGCACCAGAGCGCTCGGGCTGGTGCGAAGTCACGGCAGTCGCTCCTTCACTCCGCCGCGCGGGCCTGCTCCGGGGCGCTCGGTCCGGCGCGAAGCCGCAGCAGTTCCTCCCGGACCGCTCGCGCCCGTGCCCACCGGGGACGGGCCGCGACCACCGCGTCGGCCAGCTCCAGCCCGCGCGTCAGTCCCGCCGCCGCGTCCTGGCCTTCGCGCAGCCGCCACGCGGCCCACGCTCCGTGGAAGTCCGCCGCCGCCAGCCGGTACTCCAACCTCGGGTCCCGCTTCAGGGCCTCTTCGAACGACTGCGCCGCGCGCTTGAAGTCGCCATCCGCCGCACCGTGACCTCGCGCCGTCCAGCGGGCCCGGACACCCTCCCCTTCCGCCAGGTAGCGCCACGCATTGCCCAGACGGGGGTTGAGTTCTCGCGCCCGGTTCAACGCCGCCTCGGCCCGCGCCAACTCCGGCGTTGGATCCTTCTGCCGGGACAGCGCCCACGTCGCCTGATGCACCCACGCCTTGCCCAGGTTCGCCAGGACGTCCGCGTCATCCGGCAGCCGCTCGAGCGCGGCCGTGGAGTGCGCCACCGCTGCGCGCAACGCGACCGTGGGGTCCTGGCCCTTCGCGAGCTGGCCCTCGGCGCGGAAGACCTCCCACTCGCCCAGGTTGTTGAACGCGAAGCCCTGCGTGGGCGCCAGCGTCCGTGCCTGTTCGAAGGACGCTCTTGCCTGCGCGAGCAGCGCCGCCGGGTCGCCCCCTTCCTCCGCCAGCAACTCCCCCTGCCAGAACAGCGCGGAGCCCAGCGCGTTGTGGAGCGCGGGCTGCTTCGCGTTGAGGCCCAGGCCCTGCCGGTACAGCGCGAGGGCCCGCTCCAGGTCCACGCTCACGTCCTCGCCCTTGAGGTAGTGGAAGCGCGCGAGCTGCTCGGCCACCTCCGCGCCGTTGAAGCACGCGCTGAAATTGTCCGGGTTGAGGGACAGGGCCCGGGTGAGCGCATTGTTCGCCTTGCGCAGGTCCCCCGCCGCGTCGGGCGCGTTCGCCGCGTCGGCGCGCTTGCGGTAGGCGACCCCCAGGTTGATCCACGTGTAGGGCTCCTGCTCGCTCAGCCGCAGGGCCTCCAGGTACGCGTCGATGGCCTTCGTCTGGAAGGGCAGCGCGTCCCCACCGCGCGCGGCCTCCGCGTCCGCCTGTCCCTGCCACGTCAGGCCCAGGTTCGCGTGGAAGGCGTAGTCCCGGTCCTCGGGGCGCAGGCGCTCGAAGGCGGCGGTCGCCAGACGCAGCTGTTCGCGCGGATCCACGCCGTGCAGTTGCTGGTAGCGCGCCCACAGCCGGTGCGTGAGGGCCAGCTCCAGCGGGATGCGGGCGCTCGGCGGCGCCACGGCCTCCGCGGTGCGCAGCGCGGCCAGGGACTTCTCCAGCAGGGCCTCCACGCCCTCCCCCCCCTGGTTCGTGCGCTGCTCCGCGAGCCGGCGGTGGAACCGCGCCACCAGCACCAGCGCCCGCGCATGGTCCGGCGCGGCGACGAGCGCGTGAGACAGCGCCTTCAGCCCGCGCTCGTAATGCGGCAGCACGTTCCCTTCGCCGTAGAGCTCCATCACCATCGCGGCCAGCTCCAGCCGCCCCAGCACCGCGTGCACGCCGGGCTGGCTCTCCGCGGTGGCGACGGCGGCGGCGTACGCCTCGCGGCTCAGCGCCAGGTCCGCCTGGGAGCCCGCGCGGTCGCCCCCGTTCCAGCGCTGCATGGCGCGCGCGAGCAGGATGTCTCCCCGCAGGAGCGGCGCTTCGTAGAACCACGGCACCTGCATGCCCGGCGTGGCCAGCAGCGACAGGGCCTCGTCCGGACGGTCCTCGTAGAAGGCGAACAGGGCCTTCACGAACTCGGGCGGCGCGGGCACGTCCGGCCCTTCCGCCTGCCGCAGGTACGCGAGCGCGGGGTCGCGGTAGCGCCGGGTCAGCTCCTTGCGGCGGGCCTCCCGCTGTTCCGGTGCGCGGCGCTCCACGTCCAGCAGCAGCTGGTCGCGGTAGAGGTGGCCCAGCACCTGCGCCAGCGCCCACGCCACGCGGGGCTCGCGGTAGCCGTGCGCCCACGCGGCCTCCAGCTTCTCGCGGGCCCCGTCCAGGTCGTCCAGCGCGAACAGCGCGCGGCCCAGGGCGTACTCCCCGGTTCCATCCGCCCGAGCCCCCGCGCGCCGCACGTCGGCCTCCAGCGTGGCCATGCTCGCGCGCAGCGCCTGCCGGTCCTCGCGCGTGTCGTGCAGACGCGACAGGGCGGAGTAGCGCACCGCGGACTCGATGCGCTCCACGCGCTCGGTGAAGGCGCGGGCCAGCCGCTCCCGCTCGGCCACCTCGCCACGCACCAGGGCCGCCTGCCCCAGCGCCCCGGCCACCACCACCACCACGCCGGTGCCCAGCATCAGCGCCGCGCGGTGCTTGCGGACCTTCTTGCGCAGCCAGTAGCGAGCCCCCTGCCGCGCCCGCACCGGCTCCCCGGACAGGAAGCGCTGCAGGTCGTCGATGAGCGTGCGCACGGAGTCGTAGCGGAGGGGCCGCTCCTTCTCCAGGCACTTGAGGACGATGGCCTCCAGGTCCTCCGGGATGTTCACGTCCAGGGAGCGCGGCGCGAGCGGCGCCTCCGTCTGGAGCCGCGTGAGCACCTCCGTCTCCGTCTCCCCGGTGAAGGGCGGCTGCCCGGTGAGCAGCGCGTACAGCGTGCCGCCCAGCGCGTAGACGTCCGCGCGGCGGTCCAGGCGGTGGCCTTCGCCCCGGGCCTGCTCGGGCGGCATGTAGTGCGGCGTGCCCAGCACCGCGTTGGGCTGGTGGCCCTCCTCGCGCCAGTCGCGCGCCAGGCCGAAGTCCATCACGAAGGGGTTGAAGCCCCCGTCCTCCGTGCGCTCCACCAGGATGTTGCCGGGCTTCAGGTCGCGGTGGACCAGCACACGCGCTCGTGGCGCACGCGGGCCTGGGCTCGGGCCTCGGACAGGAAGCGGCGGGCCAGCTCCGGGTCCCCGTCGCGCACGAACTTGAGGGCCACGTTGCGGCGCAACAGCGGGTCGTAGGCCAGGAACACCTGCCCCATGCCGCCCTGGCCCAGGAAGCGCACCGGCTCATACCGGTCCCAGCCGGGCACCGGGAACGCGGGCGCCCCGTCCGCGTCCGTCGCCGCCGGGGGCGCGGTCGACAGCGTGGGGGCCTCCTGGATGGGAGCGCCACCCCGGTCCGTGCGCTCGCGGGCCAGGTCCTTGCGCAAGAGGTCCAGGGTGTTCTCCGTCAGCCGGCCCCGTTCCTTCAACAGCTCCAGGGGCCCGCGGTGCAGGCGGAGGGCGTCCTCGCGCAGGGCCGCCGCCTCCTCGGAGGACAGCAACCCTTCGTCCAGCGCGAGGAGGACCTCTTCCTCGTACAACTCCTGATGGCGGCCTGCCCCGTGCACGGACGGAGCATACGGGGAAGGCCAGACGATGCGGGAGCGCCGCCGGAAGGGCGCGGGGTGCTACCGGGACCTCAGGCGGCCGGGCGGCGCTGCCGGCGTCGCAAGCCGGGCAGTCCCATCAGGCCCAGCAGGGCGAGCCAGGAGGCGTCGGGCGCGGCGCTGCACCCGCCGCCGGCGAAGGCGCGCGTGTTGGTGACGGTCCAGGTGTGCTCCGCGGGCGAGGCGTCCGCGTTGCCCGCGTCGTCCACCGCGCGCACCCGCAGGGTGTGCTCCCCGGGGGGCACGGTGTACCGGGCCTTGCACGGGACGAAGGGGCCTCCATCCAGGCTGCACTCGAACGTCACCCCCTCCTCCTGGGGTCCGTACTCGAAGTCCGCCGTCCGCTCGGAGGTGCTCGCGGGCGGGCCCTTCACGATGACGGTGTCGGGAGCCTGGGTGTCCACCTGCGTGTCCACGACGAAGGGCACGGTGTTGGACACGGGGCTGGTGCCCCCCTTGGGCGTCTCGGCGGTGGCCGTCACCTGGTGCGGGCCGTCCGCCAGCGGGGCGGTGGGCACGCAGCTCCAGCTCCCGCCGGCATCGACGGTGGCGGTGCAGAGCACCGTGCCGCCTTCGCGCACCGTCACCTGGCTGCCGGGCTGGCCGGTGCCGGTGATGGCGGGGGTGGAGGTGCCCACGGTGGTGCCGGACGCGGGGCCGGTGATGACGGGGGCCGAGGGCGCGGGTTCCGGGACCTCCTCCACGGTGCACGTGGCCGAGCAGCCGTCGCCCGACGTGGGGTTGCCGTCGTCGCACGCCTCCGCCCCCTCCTTGACGCCGTTGCCGCACACGTTGGCGGCCACGCACAGCTGGGAGACGGGGTTGCAGACCGCTTCACAGACATTGGAGGCGGTGCACGTCTGGCCCAGCTCCAGCAGGCAGCGCGGCGAGCAGGTGTCGCCGCCCGTCAGGTTGCCGTCGTCACACACCTCGGCGCCGGCGCGGACGCCGTCACCGCACGTGGTGCCGCAGAGGCTGGGAGCGCCATTGCACGCGTAACCGGACTCCACGACGCAGGTGCCGTTGCAGCCGTCGCCCGACGTCGCGTTGCCGTCGTCGCACTGCTCGCCCGCGTTGATGACGCCGTTGCCGCAGGTGTTGAAGCACACGTTGCCGGGCGCGGGGCAGCTCCAGCCCGCCTCCACCTGGCAGGATCCGTTGCAGCCGTCGTTCGCGGTGAAGTTGCCGTCGTCGCACTGCTCGTTGCCCGCCGTGATGCCGTCGCCGCACAGGGTGGCGCAGACGCTGGGGGTGCCCGAGCAGCTCCAGCCCGGCTCCACGCGGCAGCCATTGGAGCAGCCGTCGCCGGACTGCGTCTGGGCGTCGTCACACACCTCGCCCGTCTCCAGCGCGCCGTTGCCGCAGGTGAAGGCGCACACGGAGGGACCTGCCGCCGGCGTGGTGCAGGCATAGCCCCGCTCCACGCGGCACTCGGTGGAGCAGCCGTCGGACGACGTCAGGTTGCCATCGTCGCACTGCTCACCGGGGTTCACGGTGCCGTTGCCGCACGTCTGGGCGCAGGGCTGGCCCGGCGTGGCGCAGGCATAGCCCAGCTCCAGGGTGCAGGCGTTGGAGCAGCCATCACCCAGGGCCGTGTTGCCGTCGTCGCACAGCTCGCCCGCGTTCAGGGCGCCATTGCCACACAGCGGGGCGCAGGCGGACGGCGCACCGGAGCAGGCATAGCCCGTCTCGATGCGGCACGCCGCGGAGCAACCATCCGAGCTGAACACGTTGCCGTCGTCGCACTGCTCACCGGCGTTGATGATGCCATTGCCGCAGGACGCCACGCAGGCGCTGCCCGGGGTGGGGCAGGCGTAGCCCGCTTCGACGCGGCAGCTCGCGTTGCAGCCGTCGTTCGCGGTGGTGTTGCCGTCGTCGCACTGCTCGCCGGCGTTGAGGGCGCCATTGCCGCACGTCTGGGAGCAGGAGCTGGGAGCCCCCGCGCAGCCGTAGCCGGGCTCGATGCCACAGCTCGCGCTGCAACCATCGCCGTTGGTGGCATTGCCGTCGTCGCACTCCTCGCGCAGGGAGATGGCGCCATCGCCGCAGCGGTCGTCGTACGCATCCACGAACAGGTAGCGGAAGGCATTCGGCGGGGAGATGGCGTTCTCGTTGCACAGCTCAATGCGGTTGACGCCCGCGTGCCAGGGCGCGCTGGTGCCGAACTCGCGGAAGATGTTCTTCTGCCACGGCTGGCCGGGGGGCTCGCTGACGGTGACGGGGGACACCGCCACGCCGTTCACCTTCGCGCTGTCGAACTGGTTGTCATTGAAGGTGGCCAGGCGCAGCCGGAACTGGGCGATGGTCGTCGTCGAGGGGACCAGGAAATCCTGGTAGACGCACGTCTGTCCGCCCAGGGGCGCCATGAAGCGCGCGGACTGCATCTCCAGGGGCCAGTCGGTGGCGTTGCGCACGCCGGTGGTCGCGCCCGTGGTGGTGCCCGCGTAGAACCAGTGCGGATCCGCCACGATGCCTTCCAGGCGGCGGTTCTGGTTGTCCACGCCGGTGTTGAAGATGGCCACGCCCGCCTTCACGCAGCGGCTGGGGCTGCCCGCGCAGGCGAAGCCGGGCTCCACCTCGCACTGCCGGCTGCACCCGTCGCCCTCGAAGCGATTGCCGTCGTCGCAGATCTCCTGCGCGAAGGACGGGTACTGCTGGTTGTTGAAGACGCCGTTGCCACACAGGGACAAATCACACGTGGACGAACAGCCGTTGCTGCTGCCCACCGTGTCGCCGTCGTCGCACAGCTCGCCCGTGTTGGTGACGTTGTTGCCACACAGGCTCAGGAGTGAGCAGGCATTGCCCGGCACGTTGCACAGGTAGCCGGCCTCCACGGTGCCGGTGGCGGAACAGCCGTCCCCGCTCACGGTGTTGCCGTCGTCACACTGCTCGCCGGGCTGGAGCCGGCCGTCGCCCACGAGCGCCGAGGACTGCTGGCTCACCAGGACGGACGCGGACGTGGGGGGCTGTGAGTCAACCGACTCACAGCCGATGAGGAGGAACAGGGAACACAGGGCCGCGGCGTGGAAACCCGCGCGCACGGCCGTGCGTGGCGACTGTCCCCGGAAGAGGGACTCCATGACGTTCATGAACATGAAAGGTCTGCCTTACTTCTGAAGGGGTTCCGGGGTGGAGGAGGAGGCCGGCGTCGTCTGCACGCCCTCGGCCTCTCCGACGATCTTGAATTCGACGCGGCGGTTCTTCGCGCGGCCGTCCGCCGTGGCGTTGTCCGCGATGGGCTGCTGGGGACCAAAACCCTTCGCCTCCAGCCGTTCG
Source organism: Myxococcaceae bacterium (assembly GCA_004173515.1). Classification (GTDB taxonomy): domain Bacteria; phylum Myxococcota; class Myxococcia; order Myxococcales; family Myxococcaceae; genus Corallococcus. Next base: position 12,862 of record SECN01000148.1, read on the forward strand.
CGCTGTACGCCCTTGCCCACGAGGTAGTCCACCACCGCTTCGGCGCGCCGCTGGGACAGGTCCAGGTTGTACTCGGCCTTGCCCTTGTTGTCGGTGTGGCCTTCCACGCGGATCTTCGCGATCTCCGGGTGGGAGACGAGGATGGCGGCGACCTTGTCCAGCACCGCGTTGCTGCGCTTCTGGATGACGGCCTGGTTGTTCTCGAAGAAGACGGCCTCCAGGATGCGGATGCGCCCCGAGTCGATGCGGGCGAGCGGCGCTTCCTTGCAGCCGCCGTTGGCCTCGGTGCCGGGCTCGTCCGGGCAGTTGTCCAGCCGGTCCACGACGGTGTCACCGTCGCGGTCGGGCTCCACGTCCGGGCAGCCGTCCTGGTCCTTGTAGCCGTTGACGGTCTCCGGCTCGCGCGGGCAGGCGTCCTTCGAATCGACGATGCCGTCCCCGTCGGTGTCGGGGTCGTCCGGGCAGCCGTCCTCGTCCTGGAAGCCGTTCTTGTTCTCCGCCTGGGTGGGGCACTTGTCCGCCAGGTTGGGGATGCCGTCCTTGTCGTCGTCGCCGTCCGGGCAGCCCTGGAGCTCCGCGAGGCCGGGGGTGGTGGGGCAGCGGTCGTCGCGGTTCTTCACGCCGTCGCCATCCGCGTCCAGGTCGGGACACTCGGAGGCCACGTGGGGTTGTCCCGCGATACAGACGGGGCCGGCGGGCGCGGGAGGCGTGCCGAAGGAGACGCCCGCGAGCACGCGGAAGCGCGGCGTGCCCGGCGTCTGGCCGAAGCCCGGACCGCCCATGACGTACACCTCGGTGCCGTCGGCGGTGGGGACGCGCAGGCCCAGGAGGACCTCCAGGGAGCTGGGCGAGTCCTGCACGGGCAGCGTGCCGCGCACGAGCACCTCCTCGCGCAGGCCGAAGAGGCCCGCGGACAGGTTGACGCCGCCATTCATCTCCACGCCCATCTCGTCGCGCACGGGGCTCGATTCGGGGGACAGGGCATACGTCTTGGTGCGCACGAGCGCGCCCACGTCGGCGCCCACGCGGAAGGTGTTCGCGAGCCGCTTGCCCAATCCCAGACGCGGGGAGAAGGTGAAGCCCTCGTCGCGCGTCAGGGCTGCCTTGCTGCCCAGGGGCAGCGCCGCGGCCAGGTGCAGGCCGAGGTCCAGAGGCGCGCCCCGGTCCTCGGAGAGGAAGCCGGCGCGGGCCTGGAGCCAGGGGGTGCCGAGCGCGAAGGTGGTCGGACGGTTCACGCCCACCGCGCTCGTCTCCGGGCCCCACTGCGACATGATGGGCACCTGCGCGCCCACTTCCAGCCAGTTCGTGAGGGCATAGGCCGCGCTCACGTGCGCCGTCACGCGGTTGGAGATGATGACGCTCTGCTCCTCGTCGTTCTCCAGCAGGACGAGCGGCTTGTTCTCGTAGTGCGCGGTGAGTCCCACGCGGAACTGCCCGGCGGGGAGCAGGTCACCGGTGGACAGCACGAGGCTGTCGCGTGCGCCGGGGTTGAGCTGCAGGCGTTCCAATTCGATGCCCGGAATCGTGCTGCTCTGGGCCTGGGCGCTGAAGGCGCAGAGGACGGCCAGTCCTCCGAGCCCAAGGTGATGCCTTCGTGCGAACAAGCGTTCCTCCACATCGACTCACGGGCGTAGGGACGCCCGCGACCCTTCGCGGTGCGAGGGGTGCCATGGCCGATGCACGCCGGGGGCCAGCGCTGTCAACAAGACAACGTGAGCAATCGCGCGGGGATGGAGGATGCGCCGGGGAGGGAGCACCGGGCGCTGACGCGTCAATCCGGGGGCGCTGACACACGGAACACGGCGGCTGACGCGTCAGGAGCGCGCCGTGTTCCGGGAGGGTGCGTCACAGGTCGAAGTGGCCGGCGGCTTCGGGCTGGTAGGGGACGGCGACGATGCGCAGGCGGCGGGTGCGGCCATTGGGGAGGGGCCATTCCACGCTCTGCCCCACGGACAGGCCGATGAGCGCGCTGCCCACGGGGGCGAGCACGGAGATGCGGCCCGCGTCGCTGTTGGCGTCCTTGGGATAGACGAGGGTGACCTCGCGCTTGCCGCCGCCTTCGTCGTCCTCGAAGACGACGGTGCTGTTCATGGTGACGACGTCCGCGGGGATGGCGGTGGAGGAGGTGACCACGGCGCGGGCCAGCTCGGACTCCAGTTGCTCCACGAGCTCGGCGTTGCGCGCGGTGCCGTACTGTTCGACGACGCGCTCCAGGCGCTGGAGGTCGGTGTCGGTGACGATGAGGGGATGGGTGTGGACCATGGGGATGCCTCCTGGTGGGGGGAAGGAATGACGGCGCCACGCATTCCCGTGAAAGGGAGCGCATGGAGGGGCCGTCGGGTGAAGGGGTGAAGAGGACGCCGACCGTCGCGAGCTACACGGGACGGGAGGCGTGGGAGACAAGCCAGGCGGTGGCTCGGCCATGCGCGGGCAGCGTCCGGCGCACGGAGATCCGGCGCGGCGCGAGCTGCTGGCAGGCTGTGAGCGAAACCGTCATCTGGACAGGGACCCGGGAGCTGCGAACGCGACGTGGAACCCTGAATGTAGCCGTGCCGGCCCTGATTGCAACCGACACCCCGCGAAGGGGGCGACCGGGCGGACGGGCGCCGTGGGGTTCAGCGAAGCGGTGACACGTCCTTGAACCGCACGCCCGTGGCGCCCAGGTGCTCCAGCGCGAGCTTGATGTCCTCGGAGATGATGAGGGACACCTCCCAATGCAAGGGCCGGAACACCTTGGGACTTCCAATCCGGAGCGCGTCCAGACGCATGCCCCACACGGAGAAGTAGGTGCCGACCTTTTCCGGGAGCCCGTTCTTGGGCTTCCAGTAGAGCACCTCTTCCGAAGTCTCGTCGTCGATGCAGTTCACGCGGCGGACGGCGTTCATGATGAGGAACTCATCCGACTGACCCTCGATGTCCACGGGGAAGAATTGCACATCCGCCGGGGCCAGCCGCGCGAAGACGGCGGCCACCCGGACATGGACGACGGGAATGCTGAAGGGCGCGTGGGAGTAGTCGAGCACGGTGCCCGGAATCTTGACGGGGATGCGCACACGCTCGGGCCAGTAAGCCGGCTTGCCCATCCGGAACTGCCAGGGGTTGTGGAGCTTGATCCCCTGCGCATCGCGCGGGTGCCCCAACTCCCAGCGTCCCTCCAGGTACACATCGTCAGAAAGGTCGAAGTACTGCTGCGACATGGATCGAACTCCTGGACTCACTCCGTGCGGGTCACCAGCTTGTTGAGGATGCTGCCCTCCGTGACGAGTTCATCCGCCAGGGTTCGCAACATCCGCGTCAACGACTCCCGGCACTGCAAGAGGGTTTGGCAGTTCGACGTCGCCTGTTCAAGGGCGCCATGAACGCGCTCATGGTACGCGCGGGGATGGGGCCCTTTGTGGCCGGGGACATGAACCTGGTTCGCGGGATCGTTCAGCGACATGTCCGCGCGTTCGAAGATTTCTTCGTAGCGCGGCGTCCACGGGCCCCCGTTCGCGGTGGAGGTGCTGAACTTGTCGGACGCGATGTGGTGCTTCGGCCCCACCGCATCCACCACCGGCCCACGAACCGACATCGCCACCGCGCCCGGAGCCAGCGCGATGGAGATGGCGCCCGACGTTGATACTGCGACCGACTCCACCTGCGCGACCGCCCCCAGCCGGAAGCCTCCCTGCGCCGCGCCCACCAGTGACGCCTGCGCCGAACCAGGCAGCATGGGAATCTTCGCGGCCATCGTCTCCGCTGTACTGCCCAGCGCCGCCGTGGCCAGCATCACGAAGGCCCGTGCGGCGTTCACCCCCATCACCTCACCGTAGCGTTCTCCCGCGTCCCGTAATTCCTCGAAGGTCGTGGCCTCACGCGCTGCATCCGCGAGCACCAGCCATCCCCGGATGAGGCTCACCACGGTGTCGATGCCCGCGTACGCGATGAGCACCGCGGTCAGTGTCGCCGCGACGCCCTTGGACACCGCCGGCTCCGGAATCAGCCACAGTCCCAGGTACAGGGTCGCCGTCGTCGTGATGGTGGCAATCACCGCCTCCCGGCTGACCATGCCCCGCAGCGCTTCGTCCGTTTCGTCCCACACCGAATCCAGCGCGATGGAGAAGGCCAGCGTGCGACGGCCGACATCGTCCAGCGTGGGTCCGTCCTGCAAGAGGTGCAGGCAGTCTCCGGACAGGGCCTTGCGCTGACACCACCGTCCGTAGGCCGCCGAGAGTCCTTCATCTGGCTCCGCCTGGAGCCGGAGCTGCCGCCTCTCCGGCTCCTTCACGGAGACAAGCCCCACGTGCCCACGCACGTGGGAGTACGCACGCGACGGGAGGGAAGCCGCCAACAACCGATAGGCCGTCTCCCTCGGTGGCATGGAAACGGGTGCGTCGCGCGCCAGCGTTCTCACCGCCGCCGCGAACGCCGCTTCCTCCAACTGCCCAGGCCGGACCTCCGTGTCGGGAACATGAACGAGGGGAGTCCCCTGCCCCGTCTCCAGCCTCACGCTCCGTGACGTCGCGCATCCCGCACCACCGAGCAGCGCCAGCAGGACAACTGCGACGTGCGTCAGGCGTACCGTGACAGCGGATCCGTAAGGGCCGAGAGGTTTACCCGGCACGCGGGGATGTGGCATGGGTGAAGGCTCCTCTTCGAAGCACGGCCTTCCGAATCCTAGCGACCTCTCGCTGCTCCCGACGCCGCCATGCAACGACGCCCTGAATTCGACAGCCTGCGCGGAGTGCTCCTCGTCCTGATGACGCTGACGCACCTGCCCACCCGGTTGAACGTCATCAGCAACCAGCCGTTCGGCTTCGTCTCCGCCGCCGAGGGCTTCGTCTTCCTCTCCGCGTTCCTCGTCGGCGTGGTGCACGCGAAGAAGCTGGGCACGTCCAGCCCCCTCGCGATGGTGAAGAGCCTCTGGAGCCGCGCCCTCAAGGTGTACGGCTACCACGTCGCACTGCTCTGCTTCGCGTTCACCATCATCGCGGCGCTCGGCGTCGTCGCGCGCCGGCCCGCCATCCACAACCTGCTCGGGTTCTTCCACCAGGATCCGTTCACCGCCCTGTGGAGCAGCCTCTTCCTCCTCTACTGTCCCCCGCTGCTCGACATCCTTCCGCTCTACATCGTGCTGCTGCTCCTCACGCCCGCGGTGATGCTCGGCGCGCGCAAGGAGGGCTGGTCGCGTGTGCTGGGCTTGAGCGCCCTCATCTGGGTCTGGGCCCAGGTGGGCCTCAAGCGCGCCCTGTATGACTTGCTCGTCGCCATCCCCGTGCTGCCGTGGCCGCCCTTGAGCATCGACCTGTCGGGCGCGTTCGACTTGTTCGCGTGGCAGTTCCTCTGGGTGCTCGGTGTATGGCTGGGCGTCAGCCGCGCCACCGCACCGGAGCAACGCGAGCCCGTGTCCCGGAGGCTTCTCACGGGAGCGCTCGTCGTCAGCGTCGGGTTCCTGCTCGTTCGCCACCAGGTCGGCATCTTCAACGTCGAGCTGGGCGCGGCCTCCGTGCTGTTCGACAAGTGGTCCCTGGCGCCGCTGCGCCTCGTGAACTTCCTCGCCGTCGCCCTGCTCGCGAGCTGGCTTGCGCCGCGCGTGTTCCGCTGGCTGCGCCCCCGCGTGCTGGAAGCGCTGGGACAGGCCTCCCTGCCCGTGTTCGCGGTCCACGTCGTGCTGTGCCTGCTCAGCCTGTCGCTGCTCGACGAGAACGAAGACCCGCTGGACTACTGGGATGAGTTCGCCGTGCTCGTGGCGACCTTCTGCTCCATGTACTTCGTGGCGCTGCGCCAGCGCCTCACGGGCCGGGGCGTGGGCCCGCCCTCCACTTCGTAGCAATCCCATCCGCCACGCACTGTTGCCTCGCGGGCCTCGGTGCGTTGACCTCAATCCTCGTAGCGCCCCACGTCAGTCCCGCACGGCCACCAGCGCGGCCTCGGTCTCCGCCATCAGGGTCCGCACCAGCTCCGCCGCCGACCCATCCCGCGACAGCCCCACGCCCTGCCCCGCCCACAGCGCCATGAAGCGCGTGTCCCCGCGCTGAGAGGCCGCGACCTTCAGCGCTCGCGTGGCCCCGTGAAGCTGGGGATAGGGCAGGTACGTTCCTGCCTCCTCCACCGTGGTGATGAGCTCGTTCGGAATCGCCCGCGCGGGCCTCCCGGTGAGCGCGCGAGTGATGCGCGACGATTCATCCTTCGCGTTGCGCAACACCTCCCGGTGCGCCGGCACCGTGCCGCACTCCTGGCAGCGCAGGAACGCCGTGCCCAGTTGTACGCCCGAAGCCCCCAGCATCCGTGCCGCCGCGATGCCGCGCCCATCCATGATGCCGCCGCTGGCGATGACCGGCAGCCGCACCGCATCCACCACCTGCGGCACCAGCGCCAACGTCCCCACCAGCCCCGCCTCGAACGAACCTCCGAAGGAGCCCCGGTGCCCCCCCGCCTCGGAGCCCTGCGCGACAATCGCATCCACGCCCGCGGCCTCCAGCGCCAGCGCTTCACGCACGTTCGTCGCCGTGCCCACGATGAGGATGCCGCGAGCCCGCATCGCCTCCAGTACCGACGCGTCCGGAATGCCGAACGTGAAGCTGAACACGGTGGGCGCCGCGTTGAGCACCGCCTCCACCTGCTTCGAAAAGTCCGGCAGCGGGGCCTCCGCCACCTCGGGCGCGGGCAATCCCAGCTCCGCGTGGAAGCGCGCCAGCAACCCCAGCACGGGCCCCGGGTCTCCTGCCATCACCGGAGCGCGGGGCGCGAACAGGTTGATGCCATACGGGCGCGACGTCCGGGCACGCACCGCCTTCGCCTGCTCGCGGATGGCTTCCGGCGGCGCGTCGGCCGTCCCCAGGGACCCAAGCCCTCCGGCCTCCGACACCGCGACCGCCAACGCCGGAGGAGACAGCCCTCCCGCCATGGGCGCCTGGATGAGGGGGTACCGCGTACCGAGTCGCTCCGCGAACCTGCGCCAGGCCAGGGGGTCCATCATGGGGTCACCTCACGCGCGGACAGCCCGCGCACCGGGCAGCATTAACGGTCCTGGCCTTCCGCGCGCACCCCTCCCCCAGGGACGTCGAGTAGCGCACGCGCGGGGCATCCATTATCAGCAGTCGTAGTCCGGCGCGGGCGCCCCTGCGTCCAGCACGACCGGCGCCGGGCCACCGACCTTCGCCAACGCCTCACCACAATCCAGCGCCGCATCCTTCGCCAGATGCCGGTAGAGCACGCACGACGCACGCTCCACGACGAAGGCCTGCTTCGGCCAGTCCGGCCCGCGCGAGGCGAGAATCGCCACCGCGTACCGTCCACCGCCCGGCAACGTCACCAACCCGATCTCATTGAGCACGTTGTAGCGCGCGTCATCCGAGCAGCACCCCGGAGGCAACCACCCACCCTTGTGCTGAAGCGACGCGCGAACACGCTCGGGCAGCCGCGTGCCCAGCCAGCCGCCACACCCCTGCCGGGGCGTCAATTCCATCCACTTGAGCAGCCGCGCGGTGGGCCCCTGCTTCAACAGCGCCTTCGTGTCCAATCGCGCCAGGAAGGACACCGCGTCGTCCGCGCAGAAGTAGTTGTCGTTCTGCATCACCTTCGGGGAGTTCGTCGCCCAACGCTGTCCACCGTAGTTCCACTTCGTCAGCGCGGTGTGCTTCATCCCCAGTCCCTGGAGATAGACATTGATGGCATCCGGCCCACCCACCAGGTCGATGATCTCCCCGGACGCCTCGTTGTCGGAGGTGCGGAACACCTTCTCCGCGAGCGGCGCCACCTGCTTCAGGTCCCGCTGCTTCAGCGCCGCCGCCACCCAGAACACCTTCGCGGAGCTGGCGGAGATGTGCGGCGTCGTTCCGGAGAAGCTCGCGGACTCCCCCGTGCGCAGGTCCGTCACCGCCAGCGCCAGGTCCGTCCCGGGCGACAGTCGCGCCGACTCGCGCGCCAGGGAATCCACCACGGACTGCAATGAGTCCCGGGACACGCCCGCATCCGGAGTCGCCGCCGAAGCGGTCATCGCCACCAGCCACGTCCCCAGCAGCACCGTCTTCATCCGCGACTCCTTCTTCAGTGCATCCGCGACGCGCTCACACGCACGGGGCGCCGCTCAGTGAATGAACCGGTACACCTGCTCCAGCAGCAGCGCCGTCACCAATCCGCAGTACGTCCCCAGCACATACCCCAGCACCGCGAGCAGCACGCCCACCGGCGCCAGGGCGGGATGGAAGGCCGCCGCCACCACGGACGCGGAGGCCGTGCCTCCCACGTTCGCCTGGGAGCCCACCGCCGCGAAGAACACCGGCGCCTTGAGCCACCGCCGCGCGCCCATCGTCACCGCCGCGTGGATGGCCATCCACACCGCCCCCACCGCCACCAGCGCGGGCGCGTCCCACAGCCTCCGGAACTCCGCCTGCGCGCCAATCGTCGCCACCAGCAGGTACAGGAACAGCGACCCCATGCGGCTCGCCCCCGCGCCCTCCAGCCTGCGCACCGGCGTGAACGACAGCACCACGCCCACCGTCGTCACCAGCAACACCACCCACGTGAAGCCCGTCACCACGTTGCCCAGGTCCGGCAGCACCTTCGCCAGCGCCGTGCACACCACCGTCACCCCGAACGCCACCGCCAGCATCGACAGCAGGTCGGACAGGCTCGCGGGCCGAGCGGACGCCGCCTGCAGCCGCGCCGACTCCTCCCGCACCCGGTCCAACGCCGCCCGGTCCGCGCCGATGCGCGCATCCATCGCCTTCTCACGCCCGGCGAAGGACAACAGCACCGCCGTCCACACGTTGGACACACCCACGTCCACCACCACCAACATGCTCAACGTGCTGTCCAGCGCGCCCACGCTCTGACCAATCGCCACGAAGTTCGCGCTGCCGCCAATCCACGAACCACTGAGCGCCGCGAGCCCCTTCCACGCCTGGTCTCCCAGTTCCGCCGGCACCAGCCACCCCAGCGCCAGGTACGCGATGGGCCCGCCCACCATGATGCCCAGCGTGCCCGCCAGGAACACGCCCACGGCGTTCTTCCCCAGCCGCGCGATGGCCGGCAGATCCACCGACAGCACCAGCAACACCAGACTCGCCGGCAGCAGGTACACGCGCGTGAAGCGGTACAACTCCGACTGCGTGGGGATGACGCCCGTGTTCGACAGCAGCGTGGGCACGAAGTACGCGAACACCAGCAGCGGCACGACGTTGAAGAACCGCTCCACCGTGGGGTGACGCTGCAACACATACAACCCCGCCAGCACCGCGAGCAGCACCGCGAGCACCGCCATCGGGTCCTGGATGAGCGGCGGCGTCACGGCGCCGCCCGAGGCTCCACGCCCAGGCCCGGTCCCTCGCCCAACTGGATGCGGCCCCCCACCACCGGGTGCGCGCGGTACGGATCCTCCGCGAGCAGCAGGTTGCCATCCAGGTCCACCCAGTCCACCAGCGGCGCCAGGTGCGCGCCCGCCGCGATGCCCAGCCCCGTCTCCACCATGCAGCCCAGCATCACCTTCAGGCCGCACGCACGCGCCGTCTCGATGATGCGCAGCGCCTCGCGGATGCCGCCGCTCTTCTGCAACTTCACGTTGATGCCGTGGAAGCCCGCCGCCAGCGACGGCACGTCCGACGCCTTCGTCAGCGACTCGTCCGCCACCAGCGGCAGCGGCGAGCGCTCCTTCAACCACTTCGCGCCCTCCACGTCCGCCGCGGGCAGCGGCTGCTCCACCAGCTCCACGCCCTGCGTGGCCAACCACTGGATGTGAGCCAGCGCCTCGTCCGGCTTCCAGCCCTCGTTCGCGTCCACGCGGATCGTCTGCGACGTCAACGCGCGCACCGTGCCGAACACCTCCCGGTCCTTCCCGGAGCCCAGCTTCACCTTGAGCACCGGGAAGTCCGCCGCCTCGCGCACCTTCACCGCCAGCACCTCCGGCACGTCGATGCCAATGGACATGGACGTCACCGGCTGACGCTTCGGATCCACACCCAGCATCCGGTACAGCGGCACGCCCATCACCTTGCCCGCCAGGTCGTGCAGCGCCAGGTCCACCGCCGCCTTCGCCGCGGGGTTGTCCGGCAGCGCCGCGTCCAGCGCCTCCGACACGTCGCGGAAGCAGCGCAGGTCCCGCCCCTCCAGCACCGGCGCCAGCTTCTGGAGCGCCGCCTCCACCGACTCCCAGGACTCGCCATAGCGCACGTTGGGCGCGGCCTCGCCGTACCCCACGTGGCCTTGCGAGCGCACCTCCACGAACACGTTGCGCTTCACCGTGCTCGTCCCCCGCGCGATGGTCCAGGCGTGGCGCAGCGGCAGTTCCACGGTGCGAAAGCTCAGGGGCGACGACATGGGCAGGGCTTCCTCCAGGGCCCCTCCCTTAACATGGCACTCCCGGCAAACGCCGCATCCGTTGCCTTCCGGGAGTGAAGGCGCGAGCCTCCCGCGCCATGCGTCTCCTCGTCCTGTCCGTCCTCCTCGCCGCCAGCGCGATTCATGCCGCACCGCCCCGTCCGGCGCCGAAGGAGGAGCTGCGGGCCCTGCTCGCGGAGCTCATCGCCGCGGACACCTCCAATCCTCCCGGCAACGAGACGGCCGCGGCCCGGGTGGCGGCGCGCTGGTTGAGCGAGGCGGGCATCGACTCGGAGCTCATCGAGCCCTCGCCCGGACGCGGCAACCTCCTGGTGCGTCTGAAGGGCTCCGGCAAGGGCAGGCCCGTGCTCGTGCTCGCGCACCTGGACACCGTGCCCGCCGTACGCTCCGAGTGGGCCACCGACCCGTGGAAGCTCACCGAGAAGGACGGCCTGCTCTACGGCCGGGGCGTGCAGGACAACAAGGGCATGGCGGCGGCGAGCATCCTCGCGCTGCGCCGGTTGAAGCAGGACGGCGGCCCGCGCTCGCGCGACATCCTGCTGTACCTGGGCGCGGATGAGGAAGTGGGCTCGGGCCAGGGGCTGGACTGGATGATGGAGCACCGCCCGGAGTTGAAGGAGGCGGAGTTCGCGCTCAACGAAGGCGGCCTCACGGAGCTGTCCCCGGACCGCAAGCAGGTGCGCTTCGTCGCGCTCCAGGCCGCCGAGCGCGTCTCGCGCAACGTGACGCTCCGCCCGTGGACGCAGGCCCCCTGGTGCGCATGGCCGCGGCGGTGGCCCGCGTGGGCGCCCTCACCTTCCCCGCCCACCTGACGCCCGCCGCGAAGCTCCACATCCAGGGCCGCGCCCCCATCACCCCCGGGGAGCTGGGGGACGCGCTGCGCCGCATCGCCGCCGCGCCGGACGCGCCGCCCGAAGACGCGGTGTCCGCCGTGGCGAGGCTGGAGCCCGCGCTGGGCGCCGTGCTGCGCACCACCTGCGTGCCCACCGTCTTCAACGCAGGGACGCGCTCCAACGTCATCCCCGCCACCGCCGAGGCCACCGTCAACTGCCGCCTGTTGCCGGACGCGGACGCGAAGGCGGTGCGAGAGGCCATCGTCGCCGCCGTGAACGACCCGGACATCCAGGTGGAGATGAATGTGTCGCCGCCGGACTCGCCCATGTCGCCCGTGGGGGACAACGCGATGTTCCGCGCCGTGAAGGCCGCCGCCGCGAAGGTGTGGCCCAAGGCGCCCATCCTCCCGCGCCAGTCCACCGGCACCACCGAATCCGCCACGCTGCGCAGGGCCGGCATCCACGCCTACGGCATCGACCTCTTCGCCCTCACGCCGGAGGACGCGCGCACCGCGCACGCGCCCAACGAGCGCGTGCCCGTGGCCTCGCTCCAACCCGGCGCGGAGTTCGTCTACCTCACCCTCCAGCACCTGACGCGCTGACGGCTCCACCTGCGGCACAGGGAGGCCCCAGCCTTGACGCACCGGCCCACCGGCCCCACCTCCTCTCAAGCCCCGAGCTGCATGCGCGGCGCTTGCCCAGGAGGGAATCGTGAACCCCAGCAGGATCGCATGCCTCGCGGTGTGTCTGGCATTGAGCATCGCGTGTGGCGCAAGCGCCCCGGACGCACTGTCCGCGCGAGAGGACGCGCTGCTTCCCGGCCCGGCGGTCCGTGCGCGGATGGCGGCGGGCAGTGCCCACTCCCTGGCCATCGCCGACGACGGCACCGTGTGGAGCTGGGGTGACAACGGCTTCGGACAACTCGGTGACGGAGGCGGGGACCTTCCACGGCCGACACCGGCTCGGGTCCCAGGGCTCACGGACATCGTCGCCGTGGCCGCGAGTGAGCTCGTATCGCAGGCCCTCGATGCCGAGGGGAACGTCTGGACCTGGGGCAACGTGTACGCGCCCCAGGGCAGCGCCCTCCCCATCCAGGTGCCGGGGCTCACGGGCGTCGTGGCGTTGGCGCCGGGCAGTGACTTCTCCCTGGCGCTGCTGCGCGATGGCACGGTCATGGCCTGGGGGCAGAACAGCTTCGGACAACTGGGTGACGGCACCACCACCGCGAGGCCCACGCCCGGGCCCGTGCCGGGACTCACGGACATCGTGGCGCTGGCCGCGGGCGGCACCCACGCGTTCGCGCTCAAGGCCAACGGCACGCTGTGGGCCTGGGGCAGCAACCATGGCGGTCTGCTCGGAGATGGCACCACCACGCACCGGCGCAGGCCCGTGCGGGTCCCAGGGCTCACGAACATCGTGGCCGTGAGCACCTCCACCAACCACACGCTGGCGCTCAAGGACAGCGGCGCCGTGTGGGCCTGGGGTGACAACAGCTTCGGTCAATTGGGGGATGGCACCACCGACTCGCGAGGAACGCCCGCGAAGGTCCAGGGCCTCGCGAACGTGACGGACGTGGCCGTGGGTGATGCCCATTCGCTGGTCCTCAAGGCCCACGGCACCGTGTGGGCTGCGGGGAACAACGACCGGGGACAACTGGGCGACGACACCTCCCCGGAGCGTCATGTCTTCGAGCGGGTGGCGGGCTTCACCGGCGGCGTGGCGCTGGCGGCGGGCCAATCCCATACACTGGCGCGCAAGCGCGACGGCACCGTGTGGTCCTGGGGCAACAACAGCTCCGGCGAGCTGGGGAACGGCGTTCCCATGGAATACACCACGCCGACCCGCTCGCGCTTCACGGAGGCCTCCGCGCTGAGCGCGGGCACCGGTTACTCCCTGGCGCTGAAGCCGGACGGAACCCTCTGGGGTTGGGGCATCAACGCCACCGGACAACTGGGCAATGGCGGCACGCGCTCCACGCCCGAGCCACTCCAGGCGCCCGGCTTCGCGCCCCTGACCTCCCTCGCCGTGAGCGCGCGTCATGCGCTGGGACTCGCGGCGGATGGTTCCGTGTGGAGTTGGGGCAGCAACAACACCTCCCAACTGGGACGCGGCACCGGCGGACTCCAGGACCCCGTTCCCGCGCGGGTCCCCGGCCTCTCCGGCGCCGTGTCCCTGTCCGCGAGCGACGTCCATTCGCTGGCCGTCCGGAACGACGGGAGCGTGTGGGCGTGGGGCAACAACGCCTCTGGGCAACTGGGTGATGGAACGACCTCGACGCGAAGCGCGCCCGTGCAGGTGACGGGACTCCCGGCGGTCATCGCCAGCGCGGCGGGACGCGTCCACTCCCTGGCGCTCACGGCGGAGGGAACGGTCTGGGCCTGGGGCGCCAGTTATTCAGGTCAGCTCGGGAACGGCTCCGGCACGGGCTCGCTGACACCCGTGCAGGTGCCGCGGCTCACGGACGTCATCGCCGTGGCCGCGTCCCAGCACTCGCTGGCGCTCAAGGCCGACGGCACCGTCTGGGCCTGGGGACCGAACCTCCGGGGGCAGCTCGGTGACGGCACCACCAGCACCCGGCTGAGCCCCGTGCAGGTGCTGGGACTCTCCGACGTCACCGCCATCGCCGTGGGCGCCGACTTCTCACTGGCGCTCAAGTCGGACGGCACCGTCTGGGCCTGGGGAAACAACGCCGTCGGGCAGCTCGGCGACGGCACGCGGACCTCCCGCTCGACGCCCGTCCAGGTCTCCACCGTGACGAACGCGCGGCGCATCAGCGCGGGCGGAGACCATGCCCTCGCGTCGCGCGCGAATGGCACTGTCTGGGGTTGGGGCGACAACCTCCAGGGCGCGCTGGGCAATGGAGCCCGGAGCCTGGATGCCACGCCCGCGCGCTCGCTGTTCGTCCCCTGAGGCCCGCGACCTGGACGGTGCGCGCGTTGGCGCGCTATGGCTTCTGCCCAAGGAGAGGCCATGTCCGACGCGTCGCCCCAGGAAATCACCGCGCAGGTGCGCCAGAAGATCGTCGAGCTGGCCACGCAGGGCGGCTACTTCGACACCGTCCAGCGCGCGGGCCCGGAGCTGGACCGCCTGAAGGAATACTTCCGGATGCTGACAGGACGAGCGCCCCTGCCGCCCTGCGTGGCCAGCTCGACGATCTTCTGGCGCACCTGCGCGGTGATTTCCTGGGGC
>SECN01000149.1 GCA_004173515.1 Myxococcaceae bacterium
GCCCACCGGCAGCCCCACCCCCATCTCCAACGCCAGATCCACCCCGCCTGCATTGTCTTGCGTGAGGATCCCCACCCGGGCACTGGCCGACGGCGTCCCCAACGCGAAGCTCGCGGGCCGCGTGATGTTCTCACCCGTCAGATCCGAGCCGCTCTGGAACGCGACCACCGGGAGCTGAAGGCCGAACTGAAGCCAATTTGTAGCGGAATACGCTACAGCCAGATGCGTGGTCGCGCGGCTGCCCACAACCCGGAAAGCCTCACCATCTCGTTCAAACAGAAGGGGATCGTGCGCGTACTGCATGGCCACGGTGGCCCGATAATGGCCCGAGGGCAGAAGCTGTCCCAGACTCACGACGAGTGAACCCTCGGCGCCAGGGTTCAGCTCCAGCCGCTCCAGCTCGATGCCGGGCAACGGCGTCTGGGCGAAGGTGGTCGCGGAGAGCAGGACAAGCGACAGGACATGCAGCCGGCACAGGAGGATCCTTCGTTTCATCGCGCTCCCGGAGGGAATTCCTGGCGGGGCCGCCCGAATCCAATTCGCACCGTGATCCATGGCCCCCCGCCCGCGCCCAACTCTATACCAGGACCCGAACCAACCAGGACCCTTCGTGAAGAAATGCTTTTTTCGTGCCCGCAAGCACTTGCGGACCCGGCCCACCACGTGGTTCTAATTTGTCGGGTGATCACCCCTGCTTTCCACGCAGGCGTCTGGTGACTCCGGGGGCTTCCGTGGCGCGGGAGATACGATGATCGCGAATGCTGCGCTGCTGGCGAACCAGACGGAATTCGACTTCCAGCTCGGGCCGCACACGGCGGACGACCTCACCGTCCTCGGCTTCGAGGCGGACGAAACCCTGTCACAGCCCTACTCCGTCGAAGTCGCCCTGACGCCGAAGCCAGACGTGGAGCTGGATGACACGGCGCTGCTCGGCAAGAGCGCGCGGCTCACCGTGCAACTGGGAGATGGCACCGCCCGCTTCTTCCATGGCGTCGTCGCCCGCATCGACCGGCGGGATGAAGGCACCGGTCCCCAGCGTCGGCGCTACAGGGTGACGGTGGTGCCCCGCCTGTGGACGCTCCGGCACACCCGCCGCAGTCGCATCTTCCAGGAGCTGACCGTCCCGCAGATCGTGCACAAGGTGCTCGAACAGGGACAGGTGGAGCACCGGCTGGCGCTCTCCAGCGGCTACCGCAAACGCGACTACTGCGTGCAGTACCGCGAATCCGACCTCGACTTCATCTCCCGGCTCCTGGAGGAAGAAGGCATCTTCTACCTCTTCGAGCACGGCGAGGACGCGCACACGATGGTGCTCGGCGACGCCGCGTCCGCCAACCCGGCGATGATGGGCGAGCCCAAGCTCGTCTTCCGCGAGCGCTCGCGCATGGTGGCGGAGAAGGAGTTCATCCACTCGCTCTCCGCGAAGCTGGAGGTCCAGCCCGGCGCGGTGGCGATGCGGGACTTCAACTTCACCCGCCCCGCGCAGGACCTGGGCGCGACCACCAGCGCCGATGACGGCGAGTCCGCGCTGGAGATCTACGACTACCCGGGCCTCTACGAGGACCCCGGCGCGGGCAAGGCGCTCGCGAAGATCCGCCTGGAGGAGCTGCGCGCCCGGGTGGAGACCGTCTCCGGCGCCAGCTACAGCCGGCGCATCTGCGCGGGCCACACCTTCGAGCTGGCCGAGCACCCGGACAGCTCCCTCAACCGCAAGTACCTGCCCCTCTCCGTGCGGCACACCGGCCATCAGGCCGAGGCCCTGGTGGCCGAGCAGGCCTCGCTGGGCATCAAGGAGGGCTACCTCAACGAATTCATCTGCCAGCCAGCCACGGTGCCCTTCCGGCCGCTGCGTGGCACACCCCGCCCCGTCATCCCGGGGGCGCAGACGGCCATCGTCGTGGGGCCCTCCGGCGAGGAGATCCACACCGACCCGCACGGCCGCATCAAGGTCCAGTTCCACTGGGACCGCGAGGGCAAGAGCGACGACAAGAGTTCCTGCTGGATCCGCGTGAGCCAGGCGTGGGCGGGCCCCGGCTGGGGCGCGCTGTACCTGCCGCGCATCGGCCAGGAGGTCGTCGTCGAGTTCCTGGAGGGCGATCCGGACCGGCCCATCATCACCGGCAGCGTCTACAACGGGCAGAACCCGCCGCCCATCGACCTGCCCGCGGAGAAGACGAAGAGCACGCTGCGCTCCAGCTCCAGCCCCGGGGGCGACGGCTTCAACGAGCTGCGCTTCGAGGACGCCGCAGGCTCCGAGGAGGTCTACTTCCACGCCCAGAAGGACCTCAACATCGTCGTCGAGAACGACAAGACCCAGCTCGTCGGCGGCAATGAGACGCTCCTCGTCAAGAAGGACCGCAGCCGCACCATCGAGGGCAACCAGTCCCTGGAGGTGAAGAAGAACGACGACTCCGTCGTGGGCGGCAACCAGTCCCTGGCCGTGACGGGCAACCGCTCCACCACCGTGATGGGCAATCACACCGAAGCGGTGACGGGCGACCAGTCCGTGGCGGTGAGCGGCAACCAGAGCGTGTCCGTCACGCTGGCCTCCGCGGAGACGGTGGGCCTGGGCAAGATGCTCAACGTGGGCGGCGCGCTCGCCGTCACCGTGGGCGCGGCCTTCAACGAGCTGGTGGGCGGCCTCAAGTCCGAACAGGTCGGCGGCGCCAAGGTGGAGGTCGTCGGCGCCAAGAAATCCGAGACCGTCAAAGGCTCACGCAGCCTTCAGGTCGGCGGCGACCTGTCCGAAGAGGTGCAGAAGTCTCGCACCCTGAAAGTGGAAAAAGATCTGCTTTTGAGCGTGGGCGGGAAACTCAACCACGCCGTCAAGGATGCCTACACGCTCTCCGCCAAGGAGATTGCCCTGGTGGCCCAGGAGCAATTCACCTTGAAGGTCGGGTCCGCCACCCTCCAGGTGAAGAAGAACGGAGACGTGGTCATCAAGGGCGCGAAGATTGAAGTCACCGCGAGCGGCGACGTGATCATTAAGGGCTCGAAAATCTCCGAGAACTAGGCCGCCATTGCCTTCCAGACGCAGCCGTCCCTCCATCCAATGATGCGCATCCCGGAATCCTTCACGCGCGCCGTGCCGCTCTTCGTCTGCCTCCTGGCCTGCCTGACGGCCACGGGGTGCATGAAACGCGTGGCCCAGCAATGTGAGACACCGCCCCCGTTCCACGTGGTGCTCAACGTCTCCGAACAGGTCAACCCGGATCCCCGGGGGCGCTCGCTGCCCACGGTGGTGCGGGTCCTCCAGCTCAAGGACAGCGCCCGGCTGGAGCGCGCCAGCTTCCGCGACCTGTGGGGCCGCGCGGAAGAGCTGCTCAAGGATGATCTGCTCCAGTCCGCGGAGTTCGTCGCCGCGCCCGGGCAGACGAACCAGCGCTGGTTGCAGCGCGACCCCAAGGCGCACTTCGTGCTGACCATGGGCCACTTCCGCCAGCCGCTCGGCTACTCGTGGCGCACGGTGGCGGTGCTGCCGCCGGTGCCGGAGGAGCAGTGCGTGGAGCGCCCCGCGGGCGGGGACCTGGGGGCGCCCAAGCAGGGGGACCAGGAGCTGCGGTACCGCCTGCAGGGCTACCAGATCGACCTTCTGCTCCAGCCGCCCATGTCCACCTGGGTGCCGGAGCCTTCGCAGCAGCCATCCCCCGGTGTGACGCCGGAGCCCCGGAGAGGTGCATGAAGTCCCCTCAACGCGTCGTGTGGTCGGAGGGCATGTTCATGAGCCCCCACCACCTCCAGCAGATGGACGTCTACCACGAGGCCCTGCTGGACACGCGGCTGGGCTCGCTGGAGCCGTACCCGTGGGGCGTGGTGTCCCTGGCGTTCGACATGGAGTCGCTGCGCGCGGGCCTGGTGCAGCTGTCCAGCTTCACCGGCATCCTCCCGGACGGCCTGCCCGTGTCGCTGCAGAGCGGTGACCCGGAGGCCCCGACGTCGCGCCCCGCGGACGGCGCCTTTCCCCCCGCCCAGCGCGTGCTGGACGTGTTCATCGGCGTGCCGCGCGAGCGCAGCGGCGTGGAGAGCTACGGCGGCTCGGACAAGGTGGGCGGAAGCCCGCGCTACACGCCGTCCACGCGGCCCATCAGCGACCTCACGTCGTCCACCTCCATCGTCCCGGTGTCCTTCGGACAGCGCAACGTGCGGCTGCTCTTCGGCACCGAGCAGCGCGACGACTACGAGGCCATCAAGATCGCGGAGCTGGAGCGGGACAAGGCCGGCAACCTGACGCTGGTCCCGTCGTACATCCCGCCGTGCCTGCGCATCGACGCGTCCTCGTCCATCACGAACGAGCTGCGCACGCTCCTGCGGCTGTTGGTGTCCAAGCAGCGGCAGCTGTCCTCGCGCCGGCGGCACCGGGACGCGTCCGCGCTGGAGTTCACCGCGTCGGACGTGACGCTCTTCCTGGAGCTCAACGCGCTCAACGGCATCATCCCCGTGGTGCAGCACGCGCTGGACGCGGGCAACCTGCGGCCGCAGTCGCTGTACCTGCTGCTCAGCCAGTTCGCGGGGCAGTTGTGCACCTTCGCGGTGAACGCGGATCCGTCCACCCTGCCCGCCTTCCAGTTCATCAACCTGCGCGCCACCTTCGAGGAGCTGTTCCGGCGCATCGGGGAGCTGATGCACGCGGTGGCGCTGGAGCAGTGCCTCACCGTCACGATGGAGGCCGGCGCGGACCGGCTCTTCCGAGGCAAGCTGGAGGACGAGCGGCTGGAGCGGTGCGGCCAGTTCCTGCTCACCATCCGCAGCGACCTGCCGGAGAAGGTCGTCGCCGAGCAGCTCCCGAAGCTGTCCAAGATGGCCAGCTGGGGCGACATCCAGGGCCTGGTGCAGGCCGCCGCTCCGGGCGTGCCGCTGGAGGTGACGTACCGCCCGCCGCCGGAGGTGCCGGTGCGCCCGGGGGTCGTCTACTTCACGCTCGCGCTGCAGGACGGCTACTGGAAAAACGCCCTGCGCGACCGGACGCTCGCGCTCTACCTGCCGCAGCCCTTCGACGTGGGCACCACCAGCGTGGAACTGCTCGCCGTCCCCACCTCCAACCGCTAGCCCCTTTCGACCGGACGCTCGTTGAGCGTCCCGGCATGGCCGCCCTCCCATGGACCGAGTCAACGAAGCCACCAAGGATTGCCTCGACGCCGCCATCCAGCTCCGACGTTCGGACGCTGCCTCGGTGGCTCCGCCGGAGAAGCTGCACTTCCAGCTTCGCGGGGTCGTGGACGAACTGCTGCGCCGCTCCGCCGTGCTGGGCTTCAGCCACCAGGACGCCCAGGACATGGCCTACGCGCTGGTCGCGCTGCTGGACGAAGTCGTGTTGGGCAAGCCGGAGCCCTACCGGCAGTTCTGGATGAGCCACCTGCTGCAGTTGCACTACTTCAACGAGAACGTGGCCGGTGACGGCTTCTTCAGCCGGCTGCACGCGGTGCGCAAGGATCCGCACCGCGCGGACGTCCTGCGCGTCTACTACCTCTGCATGCTCTTCGGCTTCCAGGGCCGCTACCGCATCCGCGGCGGCGAGCTGGAGCTGATGACGCTCATCGACACCGTGGCGAAGGACCTCCAGCGCGCGCGGCCGTTCGACTTCGACGTGTTGTCGCCGCACGGCGAGCGTCCCACCGAGGCGCTGTTCTCCGCGCGCAAGAAGGCCTCCATCGTGTCCATAGCCGCGGGGGCGCTGGTGGCCGCGCTGCTGATGTACGGCGGGCTGCTCTTCAGCCTCGACAACACCCTGAAGATGCTCATGAAGGACATCGAGCTCCACGTGGCGAAGAACAACGCCAACGGAGGCGCCGCCCCGTGATCGCCTACCTCCTCTTCTTCCTGGCGCTGCTGGGCCTGGGCGGGGCCGCCATCCTCAAGCTGCACCTGCCGCCCTTGTGGGTCGCGCTCGCCGTGGCGGGCGTGACGCTGCTGGTGCTGGGCGGCGCATGGGTCGTCAAGCGCATCCGGGCCCGCAGGGCCGCCAGGAACCTGGAGGGCGCCCTCCAGCAGCAGGCAGCGGAGGAGCTCAAGACGGTGCGGCCGGATCTCCAACCGGAGATCAAGGCGATGCAGGCGGAGTTCACCAAGGCGGTGGAGGCGCTCAAGACCTCCAAGCTGTCGCGCGGCGGCAAGGACGCGCTGGCGGTGCTGCCCTGGTACCTCATCGTGGGCCCGCCGGGCGCCGGCAAGAGCACGGCGCTGCGCAACTCCGGGCTGAAGTTCCCCTACCTGTCCTCCAGCAAGGGCGGCGGCGTGCGGGGCGTGGGTGGCACGCGCAACTGCGACTGGTGGCTCACCAACGAGGCCGTCATCCTCGACACGGCGGGCCGCTACGTCGCCAGCGAGGACGAGCGCCCCGAGTGGCTCGCCTTCCTCGACACGCTGATCAAGCACCGCCCGCGCCGGCCCATCAACGGCCTCATCGTGGCGGTGAGCATCGACGAGCTGTTGACCATGGACCCGCAGGCGGCGGGCGAGCTGGGCCAGGGCATCCGCGAGCGCCTGGATGAGATCACCTCCCGGCTGCGCATGCTGGTGCCCGTCTACCTGATGGTCACCAAGTGCGACCTGCTGCCCGGGTTCGTGGAGATGTTCTCCGACCTGCCCCGCTCCGAGCGCGGCCAGCTCTGGGGCTTCACCATCCCCATGGACGCGCAGAAGGAGGCGTCCACGGAGCTGCTGCTGCAGCGCTTCGACGAGCTGACGGCGGTGCTGGAGCAGCGCTCCATCAAGCGCATCGGCGAGGAGCGCCAGCAGGAGACGCGCGAGCGCATCCACCAGTTCCCCCAGAAGTTCGACGCGCTCCGCAAGACGCTGTCGGAGTTCGTCCAGCCGCACCAGCGCCACCCAGGACGTGCGCTCGGTGGAGCTGGTGGCGCCCTCCGCGGGCGACGTGTTCGGGACGACGAACGGACGCCCGCAGGCGGAGACCACCGCGGAGGGCCGCAGCTACTTCCTCTGGGACGTCTTCACCAAGGTGATGTTCCTGGACCAGAAGGTCGCCGTGCGCAGCTCGGCGGAGGAGCTGCGGCTGCGCAAGCGGCGGCTCGTGCTGGCGGGCGCGGCCTTCGCGGCGACGGCGCTGGTGCTGTGCCTGCCCACGCTGGCGTTCTTCAAGAACCGCGAGCTGGCGCAGGAGGTGCGCGACGCCATCACCGTGGTGAACGCGGACCGCAAGGACGACATCAGCCGGGTGCAGGACCTCACCCCGCTGCGCGCCCAGCTCCAGGAGCTCACCTCGCACCGCACCGACGGCGTCCCGTTCTGGATGCGCTTCGGCATGTACAAGGGCGACACGCTCTTCCCCGTCGCGCAGTCCTTCTACAACGCGTCGCTGCGCCGGGTGCTCCTGGGGCTCCAGTACGAGCGCATCCAGCAGAGCCTGATGCTCTTCTCCCAGAACCAGGCGCGGCTGGACTGGAAGCCCAGCTCGGACGACTACCGCAAGCACTTCGAGGATTTGAAGATGTACCTGCTCATCACCCAGCCGCGCGCGCAGGGTGAGCCGGAGCTCGACGAGGCCCACCGCGAGTGGCTGGTGCGCAAGATGGTGGAGCACTGGACCAACGTGAAGGGCACGTCGGGCCAGGTCGACCTGGAGCAGACCATCAGCCGCCACGCCGCGACGTACATCCGCATGCTCGCGGAGGAGCCGGAGCGGCTGGCCTTCCCGCGCGATGACCGCGTGGTGCGCGCCGCCCGCCGGGCGCTCAACCGGGTGCCCCTGGCCACGCTGGAGCTGGAGCAGATCATCGCCGACGCCGGCCGCGAGTATCCCGACGTGTACCTGGAGGAGCTGGTGGGCGCGATCCCCGCCTTCCAGACCAAGAAGAAGATCCGCGGCGCCTTCACGAAGAACGCCTGGGAGAACGTGGTGAGCCCCCGGCTCGCCAGCGCCTTCGAGAACCGGCAGACGTGGGTGCTCGACCGGGACTCCGCGGAGGACGAGAAGGCCACGCGCGCCCAGCTGCGCACGGACTACTTCGAGACCTACATCCAGGAGTGGAACGACTTCCTCCTGTCCATCCGCGTCCAGGAACCCAACAACCTGGAGCAGACGCAGGAGCTCATCGACAGCCTGCTGCGCGGCAAGCCCACGGCGTACGGCCGTCTCTTCCAGTCCGTCGTGCACAACGTGCAGTTGGAGAAGAGGGCCCGGGGCGCCAAGGAGAAGGAGGAGCCAGGCCTGATGGAGAAGCTGTTCGCGTCGAAGGAGGACGCGGAGAAGAAGGCTCCACCCAAGCTCATCGATGCGCGCGCCACCAACGGCAGCGAGGAGCTGCGGCCGCGCGACGTGGAGGTGGCCTTCGCCCCCCTCATCCGCTTCGTCACGCAGCTGAACTCCACGGACGACATCCAGGAGAAGCAGACGGCGCTCCAGTTCTACGAGGACCACCTCCTGGTGGTGCAGGCCACGTTGCTCGCGGTGAAGGAGAAGCCCGCCGAGTCGCGCCTGGCGCTCGACAAGATCAAGTCCACGAAGCTGATGGTGGAGGCACTCGTCCGCCAGCAGGAGGGGGCCTCGGCCATCCTCGAGCGGCTGCTGATGCCGCCGCTGCGCAACGTGGACATCACCATCACCACCGGCGTGGCCAACGGCAAGAGCGGCCTGTGGTGCGAGCAGATCGTCAAGCCCTACGAGGACCTCATGGCGGGACGCTACCCGTTCGTCGCCACGTCGCTGCTGGAGGCGCCGCTGCCGGAGATCGCGGAGTACCTGCGTCCGGAGGGCGGCACCATCCGCAAGTTCTACAAGGAGCAGCTGCTGGAGGACGTGGCGCCCAAGGGCCGCAAGTGGGACTTCATGGTGCCGCAGAGCGCCTCCAACTACCGGCCGGAGATGCTGACGTTCCTGGAGAAGAGCAGCGCGCTGGCCAGCACCCTCTTCGTGGGTGACTCGGTGGATCCGCTGGTGCGCTTCCAGGTGCGCATCCGGGCGGGCACGTCCGCGGACAACGCCGCGTCGGAGATCTCCGCCGTCTCCTTCACGCTCGACGGCACGGATGAGACGTACCGCAACGGACCGGACACGGTGTGGAAGCCCATGACGTGGCCGGGCGCGGCCGGAAAGCTGGGGGCGCACATCCACGTGGAGCACGCCTCCGGGGCCACGGGCGACATCGACGAGCCCGGGGAGTGGGGCCTGTTCCGCCTGCTGGAGCGCGTGAAGCGCATCGAGCCCAGCGCGGACGGCCGGTACTTCACCGCCATCTGGGAGATCGAGGACATGAAGGGCGCGCTCGTCTCCATCGACATCCGCCCGGAGCGCACCAGCAACCCGTTCTTCGGCCTGTCCGGCAACAAGGGCAAGCTGATGCAGATCTTCCGGGACCCCGGCCTCCAGCCGCCCCGGGGCATCGCGCGCGGCGACACGAACTGCGGCGCCGGCAAGCACCTCGTGGCACAGGACGGGCCTCCCTGATGAGGGTCGTCCCACCCGCACACCGGATCGGCCTGCTCGGCAAGACGCCGCGGCACGCGGAGTTCGTCCGGCACAACACGGCCAGCCCCCTCGCCCAGCAGCTCCACCGCTGGCTGGAGGAGGGTATGGCGCGCGTGCAGCGCGCGCGGGCGGAGCTGCCCGCGACGCCGCACCGCTTCGTGTTCACCGCACCGGGACATCCGACGGCGCTGGTGGGCGTGGTGACGGCGAGCGCGGACAGCGTGGGCCGGGGCTTCCCCCTGGCCGTCTTCACCGAGCTGCCCACCGCGGAGCTGGCGGACCGGTACGCGCTGCTGCCGGAGGCCTACGAGTCCTTCCTGCGGGCGGGCACCGAGCTGGTCCAGGACGCCCCGCGCCTGGGCATCCCCGAACTGCTGGAGCGGGCGGCACACCTGCACCTGCCCCGTCCCGGCGACTTCAAGCTGGCGGAGCGGCTGCGCGCCAGCGTCCTGGCGGAGCACTCCTGCGCGGAGCTGTTCCAGCCCGTGTGCGCGGACGCTCCGCCCGAAGGCCGCTACTACGCGCTGCACACCTTCCTCACCGCGTGCGAGGGCGAACGTCACCGCGAGCAGGCCCTGGCCCAGGTGGTGCTGGACTGCCCGCTGGACGGACGCCTGGGGCCGGTGGCCTGGCTGGAGCTGGCGTCGCGCCTGTTGCGCTGGCCCTCGACGTCGCCAGGGTTCCTCTGGTCCGAAGGCGAGCGGCCCCGGCTGCTCTTGTGCCTGGGCGCGCCGACCGCCGCGCTGCTGCTGTACGTGGCCCAGCCCGACCTCGCGAGCGCGCAGCTCTGGCCCCTCAAGACCCAGCGCACCGCCGCGCTCGCCAGCGCGAAGCGGGCCCTGAGCCCGGCGCAGCGCGAGGTGCTCGACGCGTCCACCAGCTCCATCGAACAGCTCCTGCGCGCCGTCGCACGGAAGGTCTGACACCCGCCATGACCGCCTCCGCTGAACTCCTCCGCGCGCGCACCCGACCCTGGCTGGAGCCCATCTCCGAGGACAAGCCGTCCGGCGTGCAGGCGAAGCACGACCCGGCCTACGAGGCCGTGTCCACGGAGGTCGCCAAGCTCGAATCCCCCGCCAGCGACGCGGTGGACTGGGCGGGCGTCGTGCGCGGCTCCGGCCAGCTGCTCCAGCACACCACCAAGGACCTGTGGCTCGCGTCGTACCTCGCGTACGGCATGTACATGACGGAGGGCCTGTCCGGCGCCCTCACCGGCATGGTCGTGCTGGCGGAGGTCACCGACCAGTACTGGCCCACGCTCTTCCCGGACGCGAAGCGCCTGCGCGGCCGAGCCAACGCCGTCACGTGGTTCGTGGAGCGCATGGGCCGCGTGCTGCCCTCCGTGAAGGTGACGGCCACCGACAGCGACCTGCTGGGCCAGCTGTCGGAAGCCGCCGCGCGACTCGCGGAGCTGTCGCGCGCCCGCTTCGAGGGACAGGGGCCCGCCTTCGGTCCGCTGCTGGAAGGGGTGATGCGGCTGCGAGCTTCGCTGCAGACGCCCGAGCCCGCGCCAGCCCCCGTCACCGCGCCCGCGGTCGCCACGCCCGCGCAGCCGCAAGCCACCGCGCCGCAGCCCGCGCCCACCCTCTCCATGCCCCCGCCGTCCGCGGAGCTGGCGAGCCCCGAGGCCGCGACGGACTTCCTGCGCAACGTCGGCGGCTCGCTCGTGAGCGGGGCGGGCCTGGTGCGCCGCGCGAACACGGCGGATCCGCTGGCCTACCGGATGCTGCGCACGGGCCTGTGGCTGCACCTGTCGCAGCCGCCCGCGCCGGGCGCCAACGCGCGCACGTCGCTGCCCCCCTTCCCTCCCGCGCTGCGCGAGCGGCTGGAGCGCATGGCCACCCATGCCCGGTGGGCGGAGCTGCTGGAGGAGGCCGAGTCCGCGCTGGTGCAGCACCGCTTCGCGCTGGAGTTGCAGCGCCACGTCGCGAACGCGCTGGCGGGCCTGGGCGCGACCCATGCGGCCGCGCGCGAAGCGCTGGTGCTGGAGCTGGCCGCGCTCCTGCGCCGGATGCCCGGGGTGATGGACCTCGTCGCCTCGGACGGCACGCCGCTGACGGATGCCGCGACGAAGCAGTGGCTCCAGACGGAGGTGCTGTCGCGCGCCGCGCCCGCTGGCCCGTCCGCCAATGCCCCCCGGGCCCCGCGCATCTCCCTGCCGCCCCTCCGGTTCGAGACACCCACTGCTCCCAGCACCAGCCCAGGTCCGGAGGAAGAAGCCCGCATCCTCATCGAAGCGGGCAAACCGGAAGAGGCGCTTCAAAGACTCCAGGCCGCCGTGAACGCGGCCGCCCCGGGCCGGGCCCGCTTCATCGCGCGGCTATCCCTGGCACGCATGTGTGCCAATTCCGGCAATCTCTTACTCGCGCGGACGCTGTATGAGCTGCTCGATGAAGAATGCAGCGCGCGGCAGTTGGATGCGTGGGATCCCGCGCTCGCGGCCGCGTGCCTGGAAGGATTCCTGACCTGCACCTTTGCCCAGACAAATATCACTGGGCGTCTGGAAATGGACCTACACCTTCGTTATCGTCGCCTCGCGCAACTCGATGCACCGGCCGCGTTGCGCGTGCGCGTCGAACGATTGGAAGCGACTGCGGAGTCCCCTCCGGACACGACCGCGTCCTAACCGTTTCACCCCAGGAGAAAGCCGAAGATGAGCAAGGAAAACTCCGTCGCCCCGACCGAACGCGTCAACATCGTCTACAAGCCCGCCACCGGCAATGCCTGCGCGTCACCCTGTCCACGGCCGACAAGCTGTCCAACGAGGCGGGCGCGACCATGGCCGTCACGCTCCAGTTCAAGAACCTGTCTGACTTCGCGCCCGAAAGCGTCGTCAACCAGGTGCCCGAACTCAAGAAGCTGCTGGAGTTGCGCAACGCGCTCAACGCGCTCAAGGGCCCCCTGGGCAACCTCCCGGCCTTCCGCAAGAAGCTCCAGTCCATGCTCAACGATGAGGAGGGCCGCAAGAAGCTCATCGAGGAGTTGGGACTCAAGCCCGAAGACATCGCCGCCGCCTCCGCCCCGACCAAGTAATCCGAAACGAGCGCGAACATGAGCACGCAAACCCAGACCCAGACCCCCGCCGCGGACGCCGCGATCGCTCTCGGCTCCAACTCGCTCCTGGACGAAATCCTCTCCGAGGCGAAGCTCAAGCCCAAGGACGAGGGCTACGACATCGCCAGGAAGGGCGTGCAGGCCTTCATCACGGAGATGCTGGCGCCGGACCGAGGCGAGGAGCGCATCGACAAGGCGCTGGTGGACGCGATGATCGCGGAGATCGACCAGCGCATGAGCGCGCAGGTCAATGAGATCCTCCACGACAAGCAGTTCCAGACGCTGGAGTCGTCCTGGCGGTCGCTGAAGTTCCTGGTGGACCGCGTGGACTTCCGCGAGAACACCCGCGTGGAGATGCTCAACGTCTCCAAGGCGGACCTGCTCAAGGACTTCGACGACGCGCCGGAGGTGGTCAAGTCGGGCCTGTACCGCATCGCCTACTCCAACGAGTACGGCGTCTTCGGCGGCAAGCCCTACGGCCTCATCACCGGCAACTACGACTTCGGGCCCGGCCCGCAGGA
Organism: Myxococcaceae bacterium; assembly: GCA_004173515.1. GTDB lineage: Bacteria > Myxococcota > Myxococcia > Myxococcales > Myxococcaceae > Corallococcus. Next base: position 12,997 of record SECN01000149.1, read on the forward strand.
CGTGGACCTCTTGCGCAAGTGCGCGTCCGTGGCGGCCATGGCGCACGCGCCGTTCATCGCCAACGCCAGCCCGGAGTTCTTCGGCGAGGAGAGCTTCCTCAACCTGCCGAACCTGAAGGACCTCAAGTCCTTCTTCGAAGGCCCCCAGTACGCGAGATGGCACTCCTTCCGGGAGAGCGAGGACGCGCGCTACGTGGGCCTGTGCCTGCCGCGCTTCCTGTTGCGGCTGCCGTACGGGGAGAAGACGGTGCCGGTGAAGGCGTTCAACTTCACCGAGGACGTCGTCGGCCACCATGATCGCTACCTGTGGGGGTACGCCTCCACGGCGTTCGCCACGCGCGTGACGGACTCGTTCGGCAAGTTCCGCTGGAGCCCGAACATCATCGGGCCGCAGTCCGGCGGCGCGGTGGAGACGCTGCCTTTGCACCAGTACGAGGCCATGGGGGAGATCCAGACGAAGATCCCCACGGAGGTCATGCTCACGGAGCGCCGCGAGTTCGAGCTCTCCGAGGAGGGCTTCATCGGCCTGGTGTTCCGCAAGGACGCGGACAACGCGGCGTTCTTCTCCGCCAACTCCACGCAGAAGCCCAAGTTCTTCGGCTCGTCGCCGGAGGGCAAGGCGGCGGAGACGAACTACCGGCTGGGCACGCAGCTGCCCTACATGTTCATCATGACCCGGCTGGCGCACTACGTGAAGGTGCTGCAGCGCGAGCAGATCGGCAGCTGGAAGGAGCGCGCGGACCTGGAGCGCGAACTCAACCAGTGGATGAGCCAGTACATCGCGGACATGGATGACCCTGCCCCCGCGGTCCGTTCGCGCCGCCCGCTGCGCGCCGCGCGCGTGACGGTGGAGGACGTGGAGGGCCAGCCGGGCTGGTACCGCTGCAACCTGCAGGTGCGCCCGCATTTCAAATACATGGGCGTGTCCTTCACGCTGTCGTTGGTTGGAAAGCTCGACAAGGAGTGAGCCCCTCTCGCAACTGAGATCGCCTGTCGTAACGCCCAAGCAGTCGGGGGGCTCCATCACACCCGATCCGCCCTCCCGCGGGCCGGGTCATACGCGCGGGCAGACAACCGCGCACGAGGTGGCCGAAAATGGCTGAGACAGTACATCTGTACCTGAAGGCGAACGGCAGCGACATCAAGGGCGAGAGCACCCAGACGAGCCTCGGTCGTGAAGGCTCCATCGAGTGCGTCTACTACGAGCAGGAGGTCATCACGGCCCGCGAGGCGGGCTCCGGCCTGGCCACGGGGCGCCGCCAGTACCCGCCCCTGCTCATCCGCAAGCGCATCGACAAGAGCTCGCCGCTGCTCATGAAGGCGCTCGCGGAGAACCAGGTGGTGGAAGGCGTGCTGAAGTTCTTCCGCCCCAACCCCACGGGTGACGGCACCACCGAGCAGTTCTACACGGTGGGCTTCGCCCAGGGCCGCATCGGCAGCATCAAGCAGACAGTGCCCAACACCATCATCCCCGCCACCTCCACCGAGCCGCCCCTGGAGGAGGTCACCTTCGTGTTCCACACCATCAACTGGACGTACACGAACGGTGGCGTGACGCACGAGGATTCCTGGGCGACGCAGCGCTAGTCACACCCTTTCGCGGGGCGCCCTTCCGACACATGGGAAGGGCGCTTCGCGTCCGCCCCGAGCCCGCGCGCCCCCATGGCTGAACGAGGACTGCTTTCCCGCATCGCGGCAGGCCAGGGCTCGCTGGTGTCCCAGGGGGACATCGTCGAGTCGGTGGCCGCGCACCTGCGCGTGCTGCTCAACACGCGTCGGGGCGAATCCGCCGCGGCGCCGAACTTCGGCATCCTCGACTTCAACGACGTCGTGCACATGTACCCGTCCGCCATTGGAGGGGCCAGCGCGGCGCCCTCCGGTTCCATACGCACATCCACCCGGGCGGCAAGGTGGACCTGTGGTGAGTGCCGTGCACGGCGCGCGACGAGACGGGGGACGGGGATGTTCAGCAAGTACTACCTGAGCGAGTTGACCTACCTGCGGGAGATGGGCCGCGCCTTCGGGCTGGCGAACCCCAGCGTCGCGGGCCTGCTGGTGGAGCGCGGCGCCGACCCGGACGTGGAGCGCCTGCTGGAGGGCTTCGCCTTCCTCACCGCGCGCATCCGCGAGCGCGTGGACGACAACGTCCCGGAGATGGTGCACGGCCTCACGGAGCTGCTGCTGCCCCACTACCTGCGGCCCCTGCCCGCCACCACCATCGTGGAGTTCACGCCCCAGGTGCGGGCGCTGCGCGGGCGCTCGCGCATCCCGGCGGGCGCGGAGGTGGCGTCGCAGCCCATGGACGGCACGTCCTGCGTCTTTCGCACCACGTCCGACGTGGACCTGATGCCGCTGACGCTCCAGGACGCGATGCTGGACCGCTCCTCCCTGACGTCGCCTGTGCTCCGTCTGTTCTTCCAGACGCACGAGCAGGGGCGCGCGGAGGTGTTCCGCGCCGCGGGCGTGCGGCTCTTCATCCACGGGGAGCTGTCCGCCAGCTCGCTCGTGCTCTTGTGGCTCTTGCGCTACTGCAAGGCCGTGCGCGTGCGCGGCGCCTCCGACAGTGGACCGGGACTGCGACTGCCCCCGGACGCCGTGCGCGCCACGGGCTTCGACCGCGACTTCAAGCTGCTGCCCTGGCCTCGCGCCACGGAAGGCTACCGGTTGCTCCAGGAGTACTTCACGCTGCCGGAGAAGTTCCTCTTCTTCGACGTGCGCGGCCTGGATGCGGCGGCCTCCTTCGTCACGGAGGACAAGTTCGAGATCGCCTTCGAGCTGGACCGCCCGCCGCCGATGGACGCGCGCATCACGCGGGAGATGTTCCGCCTGCACTGCGCGCCGGTCATCAACCTGTTCCAGGTGCCGGCGGACCCCATCCTCCACCACGCGTTGGATCGCGAGCACCTGCTGCGGGCCTCGGACCTGCCGCCGCAGCACTCGGAGATCTATTCGGTGGACGCGGTGACGGGCATGCAGGCGGGGCGCAACGAGCGCCGCGCGTACCATCCCTTCTTCGACTTCGAGCACACCCGGGGCGAGGGCGCGGAGACGTCCTTCTTCCGCGTGCGGCGGGTGCACTCGCCCATCGACGACGGCATCGACACGTACCTCACGCTGGAGACGCCGCGCGACGTGGCGCCGCTGCTGGGCTCGGAGGAGGTGCTCTCCATCGACCTGACGTGCACCAACCGTTCGCTGCCATCGCGCCTGCAGGTGGGCGACCTCACGGTGTCCACGTCGGCGTCGCCCACGCAGGCGAAGTTCAAGAACATCGCCCCGCTGAGCCGTCCCGCGCGGGCGCCGCTGGGTTCGGAGCTGCACTGGCGGTTGCTGTCGCACCTGGCCGTCAACCAGCGCTCGCTGTCGGACGCGGCGGCGCTGCGGCGGCTGCTGGACCTCTACAACTTCCAGGCGCTGGCGGACAACCTGGCCTCGCGCGCCAGCCGGCAGCGCGTGGACGCGGTGCAGGCGTTGAACGCGAAGCCGGTGACGCGCTTCCTGGAGGGCGCGCCCCTGCGCGGAAGCCTGACGACCATCGACGTGGACGAGAAGAACTTCCAGGGCGTGGGAGACGCCTTCCTCTTCGGCTCCATCCTGGATGAGCTGCTGGCCTCGAACGTGACCATCAACTCGTTCAGCGAGCTGAACGTCCGCCTCCACCCCTCTCAGACGGAGTTCTCGTGGCGCCCGAGGAACGGCTCCCAGCGCATCTCGTAGCGGCCAGCCGCGAGTTGGAGGAGGCGGCGCCCCGGCTGGGGTTCTTTCCGCTCGTGGCCTACCTGGAGCGCCTGACGGAGGGCGCCGTGCGGGTGGGCGACATGGGGCCGGTGAGCGAGGAGATGATCCGCTTCCGGCACGATCCGTCGCTGGGCTTCTCCTCCGGGGACGTGAGCAGCGTCACGCTGCGCGAGGTGCCCGTGCGCGCGGAGGACCCGCACGCAAGACGGCCGCTCTTCGAGGTCGCCACGAGCTTCCTGGGGCTCACCGGCACGGTCAGCCCGCTGCCCATGTACCTGGCGGAGGAGGTGGCCCAGGAGGATCCGGACCACGCCGTGCGCCGCGAGTTCCTGGACCTCTTCCACCACCGGCTCCTGTCGCTGCTCTACCGGCTGGAGACGCGCTACCGCGTCACCAGCGAATCCAACACGGGCTTCACGGACCAGTGGTCCCGGCGGCTGCTCGCGCTGGCGGGGTTCGACACCTACGAGCAGCACGCCCAGAGCAAGCTGCCCATCTCGCGGCTCTTGCGCATCGTGCCGCTGCTGGCCAGCCAGGTGCGAACCGCGGAGAAGCTGGAGGTCGCGCTCCAGGAGGCGCTGGGCGGGGACCTGGAAGGCGCCTCCGTCACGGTGCACCAGTTCGTGGGGCGCTGGGTGGACATCGACGCGCGAGCGCGGCTGGGGCATTCCTTCAACCAACTGGGCCGCAACATGCTGCTGGGGGGCAAGGCGTTCGACAGGACGGGGAAGATGAAGATCGCCATCGCGCCGCTCCCGCCCCGGGCCTACAAGCGCCTGTTGCAGGACGGCGACCTCTTGCCGATGGTGCGCGAGGTGATGGCGCTCTTCCTGCGGGATCCGCTGGAGTACGAGCTGGAGCTGGGGCTGACGGAGAGCGTCAGCCAGACCTTCTTCCTGTCCATGTACAACCACAAGGCCTCGCGGCTCGGCCGGGACACGTGGCTGGGCAATGGCCATCAGAACCGCTTGAGCGTTCCGGGCGCGTGAGCTTCGCGCCACCGGCGCATCGGGGTTCACGGCCCCCGGTGCACCGGGACTTTCCTTTCACGCCGTCGAGGAGGGTGTTCCCATTCGTGTCGATCCCAAGGCGCTCGTCCGTCGCCTGACGCCCACGTCCACCCGCCTGTTGGAGGCGGCCGTCGCCCGTGCGAGCACGGGACGCTTCTATGAAATCGTCGTCGAGCACCTGCTCGCGCAGTTGCTGGAGGCCGAAGACTCCGACGTCGCGCGCATCCTGAGCCACTTCCACGTGGACCGCCGCAAGCTGGCGGCGAGCGTGGACCGGGCCCTCCAGGGCATGCGTGCCGGGACGCCGGGCCGGCCCGTGTTCTCCGAAACGCTCTTCCAGTGGATTGAAGACGCGTGGTTGCAGGCGTCGGTGGAACAGGGCGCCACGCGCCTGCGCTCCGGCGTGCTTTTCGCCCAGTTCATCACGCGGAGGAACCGCTACACGGCGGAGACCTTCCCGGAGCTGGACGCCATCTCGCGCGACGAGCTGATGGACGCGCTGGAGGTGGTGCTGCGCCCGTCCGCGGAGACGGTGGAGGCCGCGCCCCCGGAGGGCACGGCGGCCGGCGCATCCACGGCGGCGCAGTCCGGAGGGCGCGGGGACGAGTCCCTCAAGCGCTTCACCACGTCGTTCACGGGCCGGGTGCGCGAGGGGAAGATCGACCCCATCTTCGGCAGGCACCGGGAGATCCGCCAGATGGTGGACATCCTGTCGCGGCGCCGGAAGAACAACCCCATCCTGGTGGGCGAACCGGGCGTGGGGAAGACGGCGCTGGTGGAGGGCCTGGCGTGGGCCATCGTCAAGGGCGAGGTGCCCGACGCGCTGAAGAACGTGGAGCTCTTGGGCCTGGACCTGGGCCTCTTGCAGGCCGGTGCGGGCGTGCGAGGCGAGTTCGAGAACCGGCTCAAGGCCGTCATCTCCGAGGTGAAGGCCTCCCCCACCCCCATCGTGCTCTTCATCGACGAGGCGCACACCATCATCGGCGCGGGAGGTTCCGCGGGAGGCAGCGACGCGGCGAACCTGCTCAAGCCGGCGCTCGCGCGAGGCGAGCTGCGCACGCTCGCGGCCACCACCTGGAGCGAATACAAGAAGTACTTCGAGAAGGACGCCGCGCTGGAGCGTCGCTTCCAGCCGGTGAAGGTGGAGGAGCCGGGCGTCGAGGACGCGGAGCTGATGCTGCGGGGCCTGCGTGCCACCTACGAGGCCGCGCACGGCGTCACCATCCGCGACGAGGCCGTGACGGCGGCGGTGAGGCTGTCGCAGCGGTACATCTCCGGGCGGCAGCTTCCGGACAAGGCCGTGGACCTGCTCGACACGGCGGCGGCGCGCGTGAAGATCGAACAGTCGACGCGGCCCGATGAGCTGGTGGCCCTGGAGCAACAGATCGCCGGCCTGGAGCGTGAGCGCGACGCCCGCAAGCGGGACCTGTCCGAAGGCCATCCGGGAGACGCGAGCGCGGTGGAGCAGGTGGAGTCCCGGCTGGGCGCGGTGAAGGATCAGTTGGCCACGCTGCACGGGCGCTGGGAGACGGAGCGTGCGGGGGTGGCGCGGCTGTCGGCGGCGCGCAAGGCGCTCGCCACGTCGGCGCCGGACGCGGACCGGCAGGCGCTGAAGGCGGAGGTGGACGCGGCGTCGGGGGAGCTGGCCCGGGTGCGCGGCGAGGAGCCGCTGGTCCACGCGGACGTGGACGCGGACATCGTGGCGCGGGTCGTGTCCAGTTGGACGGGCGTGCCCGTGGGCAAGATGCGCAGCGACCTGATTGAGGCGGTGCTGAGCCTGGAGACGAAGCTCGCGTCGCGCGTGCGGGGACAGGACGCGGCGGTGCGCAAGGTGGCGGAGATCATCCGCATCTCACAGGCAGGAATCCGCAACCCGGACACGCCCATTGGCGTGGTGCTCTTCGTGGGTCCCAGCGGCGTGGGCAAGACGGAGACGGCGCTGGCGCTGGCCGACAGCCTCTACGGCGGCGAGCGGTTCATGACGACGCTCAACATGAGCGAGTTCCAGGAGAAGCACACGGTGTCGCGGCTCATCGGTTCGCCGCCGGGCTACGTGGGCTACGGAGAAGGCGGCCTGTTGACGGAGGCCGTGCGCCAGCGGCCCTACTCCGTGGTGCTGCTCGACGAGTGCGAGAAGGCCGACCTGGAGGTGATGAACCTCTTCTACCAGGTGTTCGACAAGGGGATGCTCACGGACGGCGAGGGCCGCGCCGTGGACTTCCGCAACACGGTCATCATCCTGACGAGCAACCTGGCGTCGGACATCGTGATGCGGATGTTCGACCACGACGCGACGCCCACGTCGGACCAGGTGATGGCGGCGATCCGCCCGGCGCTGAGCCAGCACTTCAAGCCGGCGCTGCTCGCGCGCATGACCATCGTGCCCTTCGGGCCGGTGCAGCGCGACGTGATGCGGCAGATCGCGGAGATGAAGCTCGACAAGCTGGTGGGCCGCGTGCGCGCGGCGCACGGCGTGGAGACGACGCTGGCGCCGGAGCTGTTGGACGAGCTCGCCCGCCGTTGCACGGAGTCCGAGACGGGAGCCCGCAACCTGGAGCAGATCCTCCAGGGTTCGCTGATGCCGGCGCTGTCCCGGGAGTTGTTGCAGAAGCTTGCCGGGGGCGAGGTTCCGCCCCGTCTGCACATCGCACTGACCGCCGAAGGAGACTGGTCGCTCCAGTTCTCCGGAGCCTGAGCCCCATGGCGACCTCCATGATGAAACCCCTGGTGATGTTCGCAGGTGTCGCGCTGGCACTGACAGGCTGCGCCACCGCGAAGCCCGCGCCCCGGCTCTGCCAGAGGGACGCGGACTTCAACGTGCGCTCCGCGCCCACGCCGGACGTCTGGTTCGCGCTGCTGCTGCACGGCTACGACACCGAGCGCAACGTGGTGCCCAGGCCCGCGGTGGACTGCTCGGGCGCGCCGGTCGTCTGGCAGGATCCGGTGCAGGACGAATGCAGGGAGGCAGGCCCGCCCTCCGAGCCGCTCCCTCCGGCGGAGAAGCTGACGGAGGAGGACCTGGTGATGGTGACGACCCAGGCCCGCGAGCGGCTCGTCTGGGTCATCACGCGTCGCTACACCAACGGAGAGGGCGTAGGCCCCGTCGCGAGGGTACTGACGACGGAGACCGGCTTCTCCGTGGAGGCGCTGGGCACGCTGCGAGCGCTGCCGCTGCGCGCGGAGTTGCGGATGGAGCGCGTGGCGGGCACGGAGGTGCTGGTGGCGGAGGGCGACGCCTGCACCACCGATGCGTCGGAGGAACAGGTGTGCCGGCGCGCGGTGCGCATCATGCCGCTGCGAAGCCACCGCTTCTTCGGAGAGGCGGTGTCCAGCAAGGACAAGGCCTGCCTGGGCGCGGCCTGGTTCCCGCTCAGCCGGGAGCTGTCCTTCACGCTGCCCAGCGGCCTGCGACGCACGTACGAGCTGGCGTCGACGGTGTCGTTCAAGTCCGACGGCATCACGGTGCAGGAGCAGGTGCAGGTGACGGACTCGGATCCCAAGCAGCCGGCCGTGGCGCCGCGCCTCTACCGCCGAGCGCAGGACCACCGGGAACTCACGGTGCAGGACAACGTCCTCCAGGGCAGCGCGCCCTCGCTGTGGGTGAGAATGATCGAGCAGCAGCTCCTGGCCGGAGCGAAGCCGCTGCCGGAGCAGGAAGTGTTGCCACGCACGCCGCCGTCCGTTTCGAAGGAAGCCGCGCCGAAGACCGCGTCCGGCGCGAAGCCCTGAACCCCGCCGCCCTGGAGCACATGCGCATGGAGAACGTGCAGCGGTTGGTGGCACGGCGGGTCGAGAAGCTGTTGGAGCAGCTGGCCCTGCTGGTGACGCGAGGCCGGACGGGAGAGGCCGTGCCGGCCATTGGCCTCACCCTGCACCTGACGCACGGCCATCAGGTGAGCGGTGAGCTGGTGGATTTCCTCCCGAAGGAGGCGGTGTTGCTGGCGTTGAAGAAGGAAGGCCTGTCGCGGTCCGAGTCGGTGACGTACGTGGACCTGGCGTCGGTGGTGGCGGTGACAGTGACGGACGCGGGCAAGCTGGCGCAGGTGCCCGGCATGGTGCGGCCCCTGCCCACGCGCGCGGACCTCCAGAAGCTGGCGGAGCAGCTCGCCAAGGGCATCACGGAGCAGTTCTGGCCCAGCGAAGGTGCGCTGGGCGGGCAGGTCCTGCGCTTCGAGGTGGACTGGGTGGGGATGGACGATGAACCGGGACGGCTGGCGTTGGAGCTGGCGTTGAATGTGACCTCGCACGCGCTGAAGGATCTGGGGCGGAGCGAGAAGCACGGACGCGAAGCCATCCGCCGCATCGCGACCGTGCGCTTCGTCAAGGGCAAGGAGACGTCGGCGGAACTGGAGGGCGACACGGGTACGGTGACGGTGGGCGCGGGGCCCACGCCGACGGTGCAGGGGTTCCGCAAGGGTTTCACCGTGGAGCCGTGAGAGCCTGCGAGCATGGGTCATCCCGCCATCGAGAATGAGACACCGTTCGCGCAAGGGCTGATGGGGCTGGCGGACGAAGAGGGGCGTCCCCTGCTCCTGGTGGTCATCAAGGCCACGTACACGCTGACTGGGACAGGGCTGCGGCTAGCGAAGGAGCAGGTGCCCGTCAAGTGGAGCGGCGAGCCCCTGGGCAAGCCCGGCGAGTCGAGCGACCGCTACGAATCCGAGGGCGCGTTCTTCAAGCCCGCGACGGACGTGGTGCTGTTAGGGCACGCGCATGCGCCTCGAAGTGGCGCGACGGAGACGCTGGTGGCGCTTCAGGCGGGCCCGTTGAAGAAGGCCGTGCGCGTGATGGGCGAGCGCACGTGGTTCAAGAGCCTGGGACGCGTGGCCGCGACGAAGCCCCTGCCCTTCGAACGGATTCCGCTCACGTGGGAGCGCGCCTTCGGAGGCTGGGACAAGACGGACGCGCAGAAGCCCACCTTCGAACCCCGCAACCCCGTGGGCACGGGCTTCCGCGCCAGTCCACGCCACTTCGAGGAAGGACTGGCGCTCCCCAATCTGGAGGATCCAGAGGACCTGTTACGTGAGTTCGGCCAGCAGGTCCGGCCCGCGGGTTTCGGCTTCACGTCACCGCACTGGCAACCGCGCGCACGGTACGCGGGGACCTACGACGAAGCCTGGAACAAGACACGCAAGCCGCTGTTGCCCCGGGACTTCGACCGGAGGTTCTTCAACGCGGGCGCGCCGGGCCTCATCGCCCCGGGCTACCTGAAGGGCGACGAGCCCATCGTCATCGCGGGAGCATCGCCCAGGGGCCGACTGTCCTTCGACCTTCCCGGACAGCCCGCGCCGATTGTGCTGGTGGAGCAGACGGGCGGAGAGGACGTCCTGCCCGAGCTGCATCTGGACACGGTCATCCTGGACACGGATGAGGACCAGGTGCTGCTGACCTGGCGGGGGCACGTGGTGCTGCGCGATGGATTCCACGACGTGCGAAGCCTGCGCATCACGAAGGGTCCGGCGGCGCGGAGCAACGAGCGCTGACGTATCAGCCCTGGCTTTGACACGACAGAATACACAATTGACATACCAGACATATTGAATGGGATCCCCGCATGCACCGATACCCACGTCGCGCGTCACGGACTCTCAATCATCCCCTTCCACGGCTCTTCATGTTCCTCGCGACAGGCGCCCTGCTGTCCGCCTGCGCGACGTCAGGAGGAGGCGGCGCTGGCGGTGCCGGCACCACCCTGTTCGTCGGAAAGATTGTCACCATGGATGGTCATGGGACGATCGCTGAGGCAGTCTCCGTGGATGGGTTCGGCCGCATCTTGAAGGTAGGAACCGAGCAGGACGTGATGCAAGGCCTTGGTTCCGGGGTGGAGACCATCCGCCTGAATCCAGAACAGGTGCTGATGCCGGGGTTCATCGATCCGCACATGCATCTGCTACCGACGCTGGTCCAGAGCCTCTTCGGGAACCACAACCTGGCGCCCTGCCTGCCTCTCCCCTACAGGGGCACCGCCACGAACTGCGAAACCCGTGCGGATCTGCTGGGCGCGCTCGCTGCGATGAAGGTGCTTCCTCCCGGCAAGGGCGAGAGCCAGGAGTTCATCGTCGGCATGAACCTGGACCCATCTCGGCAGCAATTCATCGCGAAGGATTGCGGCCAGGGCGGGCCGGCCTCTTTCATGAACCAGCCGAAGTTCTTTCTGGATGCCTGCGTGAGCAAGGACCGCCCGGTGCTCATCCTGGACCAGTCCGGCCACCTGGCCTACGTGAACCAGAAGGCTTTCCACATCGCCTGCAAGGGCGTGGCGAACTGCGAACCTCCCGCATCCGTCACGAACAATGGCGGAACGTGGGTCAAGGACGACAAGGGCTATACAGGCCTGCTCGAAGAGGCGGCGGGCTTCGCGCCCTTCCTCCAGGCCATGGCAAAGAGTCTGCCGCTGGGGTTGATGAGCCAGAATCCCATCAAGCTTGTCGAAAGCTACGAGAAAGATATCCAGCAGCCCCTCCAGGAGATGCGCGCCGCCGGGCTCACGACGATCGCGGATGGGGGCCTGTCGAGCAGGTCGCAGATTGACACCGTGAAGTTCCTTGCGGAGCGGCAGGGTTTCCCACTGCGAATCGCGGGCGTTGTCACATACGACACCGCGACGAAGGAGAAGCTCCAGCCGACGGGGCCTGCCTGCGATCCGAACAAGGATGCGGGATGCCGGCTGCCGAAGTGGCTGGGCGCGGGCGGCATCAAACTCTGGGTGGATGGTTCAACGCAGGGGTGCACCGCGCTGCTCGATGCGCCCTACCAGTACCTGACGCCCGGCCACTGCGCGGGCGCGGGCGAGGGCAAAGCGGACTTCAAGAACGTGGATGCCATCGTCACGGCCCTCCGTCCGCTCTGGGAGACGGCGTCCTGGCGGTTCCAGTTGCACGCCAACGGCAACGGCGCGAACCACTGGGCACTCGATGCGTTCGCGCAGCTCCAATCGCAGACGGCCAACCCGCATCGGGCGCTGCTCATCCACAACACGGTGGGCGAAGCGGCGCTCTCCCAGGAGATCGGCCAGATGCGAAAGGGCACCCTGCTCAAGGACGGGAAGACGGTGCCGTCCCTGGACGTGCGTGTCACGCACCTCATCGGCCATGTGGCGTATTGGGGCAACGCCTTCAAGGAGATGTTGGGCGAGGCGGGCGCACGCAACATCGACCCGGTGGCGTTTGACCGCCAGAATGAAATCCCGTTCTCGTTCCACAGCGACTCGATGGTGACACCGCCTCGCCCGCTGTGGTTCGTGGAGCAGGCCGTCACGCGGCGCACGTGGAGCTACCCGGACCTCACGGAGAGCTACGTGCTCGGGCCCGAACATGCGGCGACCGTCGAGGAGGCGCTGCGAGCCATCACGGTGGAGCCCGCCCGCCAGCATGAACTCGACGCATGGCTGGGCACCATCGAACCAGGCAAAGTGGCGGACTTCGTCGTGCTGGGGGCCAATCCGCTTGATTACGACCCGGCCAAGGGGGGAGACCCGACCCGGATCAGCCGGATTCCGGTGATCCAGACCTACCTGAATGGGAAGCCCACCGGGGTCAGCCACTGAGCTGCCCCGGGCACCGCCGCCCACGCGACACCCGGAGGGGTCCGACGCTTGAGGCCGTCCCGAACGTTCCCCGGAGAGGTGAAAGCCGCGACGCATGACCGGCCAGGGCCGCCGTCCCCGATGAGGCCCGAAGGGACGTGCTCCTGACGCGCCTTGCGCTGAGCTGCCTCCCCAGCGGGCGGGCACTCCAGCATCGGAGCGAGAACGCTCCCCCCGAGTGCCTGTCAGGGACGGCCCCGCTCGCCGTCCGAAGTTCTTGCGGTCACGGCCCTGTCCCGATATACGGGCCGGGCTTCACGGCCAGGTAGCTCACCTGGTTAGAGCGGCGGTCTCATAATCCGCAGGTAGTCGGTTCAAGTCCGACCCTGGCCACAAGCAGCCCCGGAGTCACTTCCTGAGTGATTCCGGGGCTTTTTTCGTCCGTCCACCAACCCTGGCGCCATCCGGCGCTTCGGGACGTGGAGGACCTGCGCCCCTCCCCCGGAGCAATAGGATGCCGGGATGCTCAAGAGTTTGGTCCTTGGATTCGGCCCCACGCCGGATCAACCGCCCCTGACCCTCCCCATCGGCTCCGCCGTCGTGTTCGTCGGACCCAACAATTCGGGCAAGAGCCGACTGCTCCTTGAGCTTGAGCACTTCCTCAAGGGCCAACCCCCCAAGGGCCACCAGTATCTGCTCCTGAAGGACGTGGAGTGCGAGGTCCCCAGGAATGAGGGCCTCCTGGAGGCCCTCGTGGCACGGGTCAGGGAGGATCTCCCCAAGGTCATCTTCAGGAACCCCGGCGTCCCCATTCAGCCGGAGACGGGTTTCCAGGAGGTCGACTCCGATGATCTTTCCAATGCCACGAGGATGCTCCGGGAGGGAAAGCTCGTCCTGACGCCTCATCCTGAACGTGTGAGGGCGATACTCAAGGACTCTGGAAGCACCGTTTCGGCCTACTTCTCCGCGATGGGGCTCCTCAAGGACTTCAAGAACATCGTTCCTCCCCTCGAGGACTCGCTGGAGTCGGAGCTGCCAGAATCCGAACAGGTCCTCCGCGCCCTGGTGAGGGAGGGCGTGCGAATGCTCACCGACATGCGCCGTGTCGCGCAGGAGCGAAGCGAGAAGGAAGCCATCCTCGAGGTCCTCAAGGACAGACGGGTCCAGACCCGGCCGTATGTGCACCTGCTGGGACCCGAGACCTTGCGATTGGACGGTCGGCAGCGCCTGGAACATGTGAGCCCCGGCGCACTTCCTTCTCGGTCCGCCGAGGGCGACAATCCACTCACCCGTCTACTCAGGGACCCCTCTGCTCGACAGACGCTGCGACGACTGGTCCATGAGGCCTTTGGCGAATATCTGTCCATTGATGTCTCGAGCTTCAGGTCCACCGAAATCAAGCTGTCACCTGAAGACCCCGGTGAGCATGAACTGTCTCCGTTGAGGACAGACGCCATCGAGTACTTCCGCCGGGCCCGAAGCATCAAGGAGTTCAGCGACGGCGTGAAGTCCTTCGTCGGACTGCTCTCCGCGGTCTTGAGCAGCGAGTATCTGGTGATGCTGGTCGACGAGCCCGAAGCCTTCCTGCACCCGCCCCTGGCTCGACGGCTGGGACAGAACCTGCACCAGCTCGCGCGTGAGCGCGGGGCGCATGTGCTGGCAGCCACCCACAGCGCGGACTTCCTGATGGGATGCATCCAGTCCTCCCTGGACGTCAACATCGTCAGGCTCACGTACCGGGAGAAGGTTCCCACGGCCCGACTGCTTCCGGTCTCCGAACTCAAGCAGATGATGGTGGATCCCCTCTTGCGGTCGACGGGAACGCTCAGCGCCCTCTTCCATGAAGGTGCCGTCGTATGTGAAGGCGACAGCGACCGCGCGTTCTATCAGGAGATCAACGAGCGCCTTCTGCGACAGAAGGAGGGAGCGGATGGCTGCCTCTTCATGAATGCCCACAGCAAGCAGAACATCCACAGGATCGTCAGCATGCTGCGCAGGATGGGGATTCCCGCCGCAGCGGTTGTCGACCTTGATCTCCTCCTGGATGAGAACACGCTGAAGGATCTGCTGGCCACGGCCAACGCCGAAGCCGCCGCCATCAACAGCCTGGGGGCAATCAAAGGGGAGTTCTATCGCTTGTTCTTCCCCCAAGGAGGGGACCGGGAAACATGCAAGGCGCGCATGAAGTCCCTGGGCACCAAGGCATTGAGCGACAAGCAGCGGCAACACATGACCCAGCTCTTCTTCAAACCCCTCGCCCAACTGGGAATCTTCGTGGTCCCCTCGGGGGAGGTGGAAAGCTGGCTCCAGGAACTGCATCCCGAGGGCAAACCGCCCGCCAAGTCGAGGTGGTTGAACGCCATCTTCGAGGCGCTCGGCTCTGATCCAGCAGGCCGTTACGTACGTCCGGCGACCGGGGACGTCTGGGACTTCATGAGGGAGATCGGCTCCTGGCTCGGCAATCCCAACCGGGAAGGAATGCCGTCCTGACGTCCACGTCCGAAAACGGCCAGACATCCCGGACCCGCCGTGGGAACTTCGTCCCATGAACGGCCTGGACCCCGCCGCCTGCTACCGCGCGCTCACGACGCGCGACGCCCGCTTCGACGGGCGCTTCTTCACGGCGGTGAGGACGACGCGCATCTACTGCCGCCCCGTCTGCCCGGCCCGCGCGCCCCGCTTCGAGAACTGCGCCTTCTATCCCACCGCCGCCGCGGCCCAGGAGGCCGGCTTCCGCCCGTGCCTCCGCTGCCGGCCGGAGACGTCTCCCACGCTCGCCCCCTGGCGTGGCACCTCCGTCACCGTCTCCCGCGCCCTGGCCCTCATCGCCGACGGACTGCTCGACGCGGAGGACGGGAACGTCGAAGCGCTGGCGGACCGGCTCGGCGTGGGGGAGCGCCAGTTGCGGCGCCTGTTCCAGCAACACCTGGGGGCCTCGCCCATCGCCGTGGCCCAGACGCGCCGCGTCCTCTTCGCCCGCCAGCTCCTCCACGAAACGCACCTGTCCATGGCGGAGGTCGCCCTGGCCTCCGGCTTCGGCAGCGTCCGCCGCTTCAACGCCGTCTTCCAGGCCCTCTACCAGCGCCCCCCTGGGGCCCTGCGCCGCGCCCGCTCGCCCGTCGCTCCCGCCGCGTCCGCGGTGCCCGTCGTCACCCTCTTCATCCCCTACCGGCCGCCCTATGACTGGGGCTCGATGGTGGCCCACCTGGAGGCTCGCGCGCTCGCCGGCATGGAGCTCGTCGAGCCCGGCCGCTACCTGCGCACCGTGCTCCATCCCCTGGGGCGTGGCTCCGTGGAGGTCGCCCCCGCGAAGGGGCTCGACGGCCTGCGCGCCACCCTGCGCGTCAGCGACGTGCGGATGCTGCCCCCCGTCATCGCGCGGCTCCGGCGCGTCTTCGACGTCGGCGCGGACGTGGACGCCATCCACGCGCACCTGTCACATGACGCGCTGCTCGCGCCGCTCATCGCCGCCCGTCCCGGCCTGCGCGCCCCGGGAGGCTGGGACGGCTTCGAGCTGGCGGTGCGCGCCATCCTGGGCCAGCAGGTGACGGTCAGCGCCGCCAGGGGCCTGGGCAACCGGCTCCTCGCGACCTTCGGCGAGCCGCTGGACCCGGAGTCCACCGGGGACGCCCGCCTGCTGCGCGCCTTTCCCCTGCCCCACGTCCTCGCCGCCGCGGACCTCACCTGCCTGGGCATGCCCGCCGCACGGGCCCGCACCCTCTCCAGCCTCGCGGCCGCCACCATGGCCGACCCCGCCCTGTTCCAGCCCGGCCCCTCGCTGGCGGACACCGTCGCCCGCTTCACGCGCCTGCCCGGCATCGGCGAGTGGACCGCCC
>SECN01000150.1 GCA_004173515.1 Myxococcaceae bacterium
CCCCCGCGCCCCGGCGCCCACCGGCGTGGCCCCGCCGGGAGCGCCGCCCCCGTTCCACGACGACGACCTGCTGGACGTGCAGACCGAACGGCGCACGGCGCCCCCCGGTCCGCCCGCCGACGCGGACCGTCGCGCCAGCGCATCTCCCGAAGCCGAGCGGCGGGGCGGGCCCCCTCCTGGCCCCCCGGCGGACGGCGACCGTCGCCCGGGTCCCTCGCAGGGAGACGGGGAGCGGCGAGGCTCGCCAGCGGACCGCCGCGGAGGAAACCCGCCGCAGCAGGGCTACAACGGGCCGGATCGTCGCGGCAGCGCGGCGCCTCAGCAGTATTCGGGTCCGGACCGCCGAGGCTCCCGTCGTGACGGCGCGGAGGCCCCGGCCGCCAACCGCTTCTGGCCCGCGCAGCCGCGCAACCTCCAGGAGTGTGGTCTCAACGCGACGTTCGTGGAGGAGCTGGTCCTCAAGGCCATCTTCTTCGCCGGTGAGATGCGCGGCATGGACGTGGCCGCCCGCCTGCAACTGCCCACCGCGCTGGTGGATGAGATCATCGAGGGCCTGCGCCGGCAGAAGTACATCGACATCCGCGGCGGTGGTGGATCCGGCGTCGGCCGCTCCACGATGATCTACCAGCTCACCACGTTCGTGACGGACGTGCTGCGGCAGATCCTCGACCGCAACCGCTACAACGGTCCGGCGCCCGTGCCCTTCAACGAATGGGTCGCCGCCGTGAAGCAGCAGACCGTGCGCGGCAACCGCATCACGCGCCACCGGATGCAGGACAAGTTCGGCGACCTCATCATCCGCGACTACATCTTCGACGGCATCGGTCCGGCGATGAACTCCGGACGCGCCATCTTCTTCTACGGCCCTCCGGGCAACGGCAAGACGGCCATCTGCCAGGGCATGGTGAACTGCTACGAGGGGGACATCTTCATCCCCCACGCGCTGCTCGTCGACGACTTCGTCGTGAAGATGTTCGACGCCAACATCCACAAGGCGGTGGAGGACGACCCCGGCGCGCCGGCGTACGACCGCCGCTGGGTGCGCTGCCGCCGTCCGCTGGTGGTGGTGGGCGGTGAGCTGACGCTGGAGATGCTCGACCTCGTCTACACGCCGGAGGTGAAGTACTACGAGGCCCCGTTCCAGATGAAGGCGAGCAACGGCATGCTCCTCATCGACGACTTCGGCCGCCAGAAGGTGTCCCCCAAGGACCTGCTCAACCGGTGGATCGTCCCGCTGGAGAGCGACGTGGACATCCTCACGCTGCACACCGGCAAGAAGCTCCAGGTGCCCTTCGACGTGTTCGCCGCCTTCTCCACCAACCTGGATCCCAGCGACCTCGTGGACGACGCCTTCCTGCGCCGCGTCCGCTACAAGCTGGAGGTGCAGCGCCCGGACGAAGAGCAGTTCCACGAGATCTTCCAGATGATGTGCAAGAAGCGCGGCGTGCCCTACGACGCGCGCGCCATCGACTACCTCATCGACGAGCACTACCGCCCGAACCACCGGCCCTTCGCCGCGTGCCAGCCGCGCGACCTGTTGGATCAGGTCATCGACATGGCCAACTACCAGGGCAGCAGTCCGCGCCTGGAGCCTGCGCTGCTGGACGCCGCCGTGCGCAGCTACTTCGTGCGCTTCGACAAGCCCGCGTCCGGGCCCACCTCCGCGTCGGCCCGCTGAAGCGGCTGGGGGCCGTTGCCCGCGAACGGCCCCCACGGCGACGGCTGAAGCCACGCGCGCACCGTCTCCAGCGGCACGTTGGCCAGCACGTCCACCATCGACAGCCCTGTCACGAAGCGGCCCTCGCGCCCCTGCGCGTAGTCCGGGTGACGGAAGCGCTGCCACAGCAGGCGCACGTCCACCGCGCGGAAGCGCTCCGGCTTCAGGTACAGCGTGGAGCCCGTCCCCGAGTAGTACGTGTGCGCCCCCGTCTGGAGGCAGTACTCCACCAGCCGCTGCGTCTTGTCCTCGCCCCGGCGCTCCAGCGTGGAGGAGCACACGAGGTTCGGCGCGAGGCCCAGCGGCTCGTAGAAGAGGGCCATGCTGGACAGCAGCACGCGCAGGAGCGACCCCGGCCCGGACTCGCGCGCCGCCGCGTCGTAGAAGGGCTCCAGGCGCGGCAGCACCTGCTCACGGAAGAAGGGGCGACCGCCGTAGAGCGTTACCAATGTCCGCAGATGCTTGCGCGCCCACGGCTGGCGCGCGTCCACGGCCAGGTCTCCGATGCGCGTGTCGCGGTGCGGATCCTCCAGCGGAATGGACATCCACTGGAAGCCCGGCTCGGTGGGCGGCGGCGTGGGCACGCCGAAGGGCAGGGCGACGCGCGTGCGGCGCTGCCAGCCCCGACGCAGCCACTGCACGTCGTCCAGCACCACCAGCGTGCCGGCGCGGGCCACCTGCTCATAGAAGTCCACCCACGGCAGGTAGTGGGGCTGCTCCGCGACGAGGACTCCCGGGTGTCCGGACACGCTGCGGATGATAGGGCTTTTCAGCCGCCGCGCACCGGGTGACGGAACACCGGCGGGAAGATGCGCGGGGCCTTCTTCTTGCGCACGCAGGTGGTGTCCGCGCTCATGTAGCAGGCGGAGAACGCGCGTCGCCGCTGCCCGGGGCGGCCCCGGCCGGAGCGGTGCCACACGTGGTTGTGGACGAGCAGCGCCTCGCCGGCCCGCACCGGCAGGGACACCACGTGCGCTTCCGCGTCCTCGGCCGCCACGCGGTCCGGGGGAATCACGCCCCCCAGCGCCGTCACCAGCCCGGCCCGGTGGCTGCCAGGGACGACCTCCAGGCAGCCACCGCCCTCTGGCGCGTCGTCCAGCGCGGTCCAGATCTGCAGGTCCGGCTCGCGCGTGAGGCCCCACAGCTTCCCGCCGTCCTGGTGGAAGGGCAGGTTGCTGCCGCCCGCCGGGCCCTTGTGGAAGAGGATGGCGCGGTAGAGGACGATGTCGCCCGGGATGCGGGCCCGCGCGATCCGCTCGAACAGCGGGTTCTCCAGCCACGCGAGGAAGCGCGGATCCTTCTCCAGCTTCTCCAGCTTGCGGTAGTCCAGCGATGGCCCCTGCCAGCCCAGGCCCAGCGGCGCGTCCTCGTAGCGGCCGGTGGGGGCATCCGGCTGGAAGAACAGGCCCGGATACACCACGCGGCCGAGCATCAGGTCGTCCGCCCGCTCGCGCAGGGACTCCACGCCCGCGTCGTCCAGCACCCGGCCCAGGCGCGCGAAGCCGTGCGCCTCGTAGTGGGCGAGCACGGCCGCCACGTCCAATCCCCCGGCCTCCACGCTGACCATTCGCGCGGCACGATCTCCCGGAGGCGGGCCCGCGTCCAGCGTCGTGCGCTCCCGGGGGGCCTGGGGGAGGGGACGGGAGCCCTTGCACCCGCGCCTGCCCGGCCGCATGGTGGGCGGGAATGCCCTACCGTCGCTCGACGCATTTCGTCTCCGCCCCGGATGGCACCCGGGTGGCGGTCCACAACCACAGCGCGGGCCTGCCGGAGGCGCAGCGGGACCGGACGCTCGCGGACCGGCCGCCGGTGCTGCTGACCAACGGCATCGGGACGTCGGAGAACTTCTGGCGCCACATCGTCGGAAACCTGGAGCAGGACCACCGCGTCGTGCACTGGGACTACCGGGGCCACGGCGGCAGCGAGGAGTCGCGCGACGGCGACTACCGCGTGAAGGTGCACGTGGACGACCTGGAGCGCGTCACCGAGGCGACGATGGCGCGCGGCAATGGACGGCCGCCCCACCACATCGCCTTCTCCATGGGCGTGCGCATCCTGCTGGAGCTGTACCGGCGCCGTCCGGAGCTGGTGCCCTCCATGACGCTCATCGCGGGGACCCCCGGGGTGCCGGGCGCCGCGGACACGCGCTGGGGTTCACGCCTGGCGCTGTCCGCCACGCGCCAGCTGCTGGCCGCGGGGACGCCCTGGGTGCCGGTGGTCGCACCCGCGGTGAAGGCCGTCATCGCCAGCCGCTTCGCGGATCCGCTGGCCCGGGCGGTGGGCGCGCTGCGGGCCCGGGCGCCACGCGAGGACATCGCCGAGTTCCTGGGGGCGCTCCACCGGATGAGCCCCCAGGCCTACTGGCGCACCCTGCGCGGCCTCACCGAGGGCCACGCCTGGGACGTCGTGCCCACCGTGCGCGTGCCCGTGCTGATCATCGCCGCGCGCGACGACGTGCTCGTGCCGCTGGGTGAGGTCCAGCGCCTGCACCGCGCGCTGCCCCAGGCCGAATGGCTCCAGGTGGATGACGCCGGCCACGCGGGCCTGCTCGAGGCCGGGACTGAAATCTCCGAGGCCGTCCGACGCTTCCTCCTGGTCCACGGGCTGGAGGCTCCGACCCCCGCGAGGCCCCCCGTCGTTCAGAGCTGATCTCGCGTCAGAAACGGGGTCTCCCAGGGTTGTCGGTTTTTGAGAATCCGATGACCTGGGTCGTCAAGGAAAAGGGCGGCGAAAGTGCCCCGGTGGGTTTGCGTCCCCCTGTAATTTTGTGGTTTGGAAGAGGCTCTGTACTCAACACGGAGTCTCCATGTCCTTGTCTTTCCAGCGCCTGCTGGTTCCTTTGTCGGCGGTGCTGTTGTTGTTGTCCGCGTGCGGTGGTGATGATCCGAAGGATCCTGTCTGCGGCAACGGCATCGTTGAGAGCGGCGAATCGTGTGACGACGGCAATCGCACCGAAGGCGATCGCTGCAACAACAGCTGCCAGGTCACGACCCCGACGGTCGACGCGGGCACGGGGAACGATGGCGGCGTGATCGGCGATGATGCCGGCACGGACGCGGGCACGGAGACGGACGCGGGCACGGTCGACGCGGGCACGGAGACGGACGCGGGCACGGTCGACGCGGGCACGGAGACGGACGCCGGCACGACGACGGACGCCGGTACGACGACGGATGCGGGCACGGAGACGGACGCCGGCACGACGACCGACGCGGGTACGGAGACGGACGCCGGTACGACGACGGATGCGGGCACGGAGACGGATGCCGGCACGGTCGACGCCGGTACGGACGCGGGCACGGAGACGGACGGCGGCGCCATCGACGCGGGTCCCGCGCCGGATGCCGGCACGGATGCTGGCACGGAGACGGATGCCGGCACGGTCGACGCCGGTACGGACGCGGGCACGGAGACGGATGCCGGCACGGTCGACGCCGGTACGGACGCGGGCACGGAGACGGATGCCGGTACGGACGCGGGCACGGAGACGGACGGCGGCACCGACGCGGGCCCCGCGCCGGACGCTGGCACGGAGACGGACGGCGGCACGACGGACGCGGGCACCAGCCCCGTGACGCTCACCGCCCTGGAGCCGGCCGCGACCTTCGCGCGCTCGGGCACCACGGGTGAGACGATTCCGGAGTCCCTGGAAGTGACCCTGAGCGCCCCGGCCGACACGGCCGTGGTGGTGCAGGTCACCTCGTCCAGCCCCTCGATCACCGTGGCCAACAACGGCCAGGTGGTGGTGCCCGCGGGCGCACGTTCGGCGGCGGTCATCGTGACGGCGAACGCGGCGGCGGGTTCGGCCAAGGCGACGCTGACGGCCACGCTGGGCTCGGAGACGCGTGAAGCCACGGTGCGCGTGCTCGGTGAGACCGAGGCCGCCTCGCTGGCGTTCCTGTCGCCGGAGACGGTGGAAGTGGCCCCGGGCAAGACGGTCAACCTCACCGTGACGCTCGACGTGCCGCCCGCTTCGGACACGGTCATCGCGCTCTCCGTGACGGGTGGCGTGGGCACGGTGCCCGCGTCGGTGACGGTGCCGGCCAACCAGATCTCCGCGAAGTTCGCCCTCACCGGCGGCGCTTCCGGCGCGACGGGCACGGTGGTCGCCACGCTCAACGGCCAGTCGGTGTCCGCGCAGGCGAAGGTCACCTCCGAGCCCACGACGAACCACATCGTCATCAGCGAGGTCGCCGCGGCGGGCAGCGGTGGCGCGAACGACGAGTTCGTCGAGCTCTACAACCCCACGAACGCGGAAGTGAACATCGGTGGCTGGAAGCTCCAGTACAAGAGCGCCACGGGCGCGACGTACTCCGGCACCTTCACGCTGCCGACGAGCGCGCGCATCACCGCCCACGGCTTCTTCCTGGTGGGCAGTGGCAGCTACGTGGGCACCACCACCGCCGCCGACGCGAACTGGGCCACGACCTTCGCCATGGGCGGCGCTGGCGGCCATGTGCGCGTGGGCCCGGCCAACATCACCACCGCGATCAACGACGCGAACGTGGTGGACACGCTGGGCTATGGCACCGCCACCTCCGCGGAGGGCAGCGCCATCACCGCCACCCCCGCCACCGCCGGCAGCTACGAGCGCAAGGCGAAGGCCACCTCGTCGGCCGCCACCATGGAGAGCGGCGTCGACAAGGCCGCGGGCAATGGCTACGACACCAACGTGAACAGCGCGGACTTCATCATCCGCACCACGCGCGGGCCGCAGAACAAGGCGAGCGGCACCGAACAGCCGTGACGCACTGAGTAGGGCCGGCCCCCATCGTCCTTCCAGGGACGGTGGGGGCTGGAAATACCCGCGCGCTTTCGCCATAAGCGGGGGCGTGCGAGTCGTCTCCTGGAACGTCAACGGTCTGCGCTCCATCCACCGCAAGGGGTTTCTCCCGTGGCTGTCCAAGGCCCGGGCGGACATCGTGGGGTTGCAGGAGGTGCGCGCCCGCGTGGAGCAGCTCCCCGCGGAGGTGCGCGCCCCCCGCCGTTGGAAGACCCACTTCGTGGCCGCGGAGCGCCCGGGCTACAGCGGCGTCGGCCTCTTCAGCCGCCATGAGCCGGACGCCCTGGACACCCTGTTGGGCGCGCCCGCCGTGGACGCCGAAGGCCGCCTCCAGTTCGCCCGCTTCGGCAAGCTCACCGTGGTCAACGGCTACTTCCCCAACGGCAACGGGAAGGACCGCGACCTGAGCCGCATCCCCTTCAAGCTGGACTTCTACCAGCGCCTCTTCGCGCGGCTGGAGAAGCCCCTGCGCGACGGCGAGCGCGTGCTCGTGATGGGCGACTTCAACACCGCGCACCGCGACATCGACCTGGCGCGCCCGCGCGAGAACCGCGAGACGAGCGGCTTCCGCCCGGAGGAGCGCGAGGAGTTCGACCGGTGGATCCGCTCCGGCTGGGTCGACACCTTCCGCCACTTCAACCCCGCGGGCGGCCACTACTCCTGGTGGAGCCAGCGCGCCGGCGTGCGCGAGAAGAACATCGGCTGGCGCATCGACTACGTGTTGGCCAGCCCCGCGGCGCTCGGCTTCGTGCGGAAGGCCGCGGTGCATCCGGACGTCCACGGGTCGGATCACTGTCCGGTGAGCGTGGACCTGGATCCGGCCGTCCTCTCCTGAAACCCCGTCATGCCCAAGGGACCTCCATCATGAACGCACTGCTCTCCATCTGGACCTGGGTCGAGGTGGGCCTCGTGGCCCTGGTGGGCTTCTTCGTCCAGCTCACCCTGTTCATCTTCACGGGCCTGTTCGACAAACGCCGCTACGTGGCCGGCCGCTGCTTCCGGCTGGTGGGTTTCACCGCCGCGAAGCTCACGCCCTTCTGGCGCTTCAGCACGCACGGCGTCATCCCCAACGGCATCGCGCCCAACACCGTGGTGGTGAGCAACCACGAGTCCAACGCGGATCCGTTCCTCATCTCCCACCTGCCCTGGGAGATGAAGTGGCTGGGCAAGAAGAGCCTCTTCCGCGTGCCCGTGGTGGGCTGGATGATGAGCATGGCGGGGGACATCCCGGTGGAGCGCGGCGACCGCGACTCGGCCACCGGCGCCATGGGGCGCTGCAAGGCGTGGCTCGCCAAGGGCATGCCGGTGATGATCTTCCCGGAGGGCACCCGCTCCAAGACGGAGGACCTGCTGCCCTTCAAGGACGGCGCCTTCCGGCTCGCCATCGAAGCGCAGGCGGACGTGCTGCCCCTGGCCGTGAGCGGCACGCGGCTCGCGCTGCCCAAGCACTCGTGGCGCTTCGCCACGTCGCGCGGGCTGGTGACGGTGGGCACGCCCATCTCCACCAAGGGGATGACCCTGGATGACCTGGAGTCGCTCAAGAACCAGGCGCGCGCCCAGATTGAAGCCCTGCGCAGCAGCCTCAAGCCGTTGACCGGAGGCGGACCCCGCGCCGCGCTGCCGGACGCCAACGTCGCCCGGTGAGCGGCCAGCGGACCGGGGGCCGAGTTGTTGGGCACCGGTCGCTTCCCAGATTGTTGCTCCTTTCGGTTCCGGCTGGACTATGGAGTCGTCAGGACCGTCATCCACGGCCCGGACCGGCGCCTGGCGCGCCCAGGAAGGAAGCGTGTGATGCGTCCGGAGGGTCCACGTGAAGACCAGCGGCTGGCCACGGGCATCCCGGGACTGGACACGGTGCTCTGCGGGGGCCTGCGCAAGGGCCGCATGTACATGGTCCTGGGGCTGCCCGGCGCGGGGAAGACCATCCTCGCCAACCAGATCTGCTTCCATCAGGCGGCCGAAGGCAGCCGCGTCCTGTACCTGACGCTCCTGGCCGAGTCGCACACGGATCTGGTGAGCAACCTCCAGACGCTGTCCTTCTTCGATCCGGCCTGCGTGCCCGGCAACATCAGCTACCTGAGCGCCTTCACCATCCTGGAGCAGGGCGGGCTGGACGCGCTCGCGGAGCTGGTGCGCAAGGAGGTCAAGGCGCACAAGGCCTCGCTGCTCGTGCTGGACGGCCTGCTGGCGGCGGAGGAGCTGGCCCCGTCGCGCCAGGCGCTCAAGAAGTTCATCCACGGCCTCCAGGTCGTGACGGGCCTCATCGGCTGCACCACCCTCGTGCTCACCACCGGGGGCGACAAGGGCCTGCGCGCCGAGCACACCATGGTGGACGGCCTGCTGCTGCTCCAGCAGCGCGTCTTCGGCGTGCGCACCATTCGCGAACTGAGCGTGCGCAAGTTCCGGGGCAGCGCCTACAAGATGGGGCAGCACAGCTTCGAGATCACCGGTGACGGGCTCACCGTCTACCCGCGCCTGGAGTCAATGGTGGACGGGCAACTGGTGCCCGGCGCCGGCAGGAACGAACGCGCCGCCTTCGGGGTGCCCGGTCTGGACGCGATGCTCCTGGGCGGCGTGCCCGTCGGCTCCACCACCATCCTCCTGGGGCCCCCGGGCAGCGGCAAGACGCTGCTGGGCATGAACTTCCTGGCGGAAGGGGCGCGCAAGGGCGAGCGCGGCCACTACTTCGCCTTCTACGACGCGCCGGAGCGGATGCTTGCCCAGGCCGCGGGCGTGGGCCTGCACCTGCAGCCCCTGATGGAGCGGGGCGACCTGGAGGTGAGCTTCCGGCCGCCCACGGAGAACATCCTCGACAAGCTGGGCACCGAGCTGCTGACCGCCATCCGCAGCGGGCGCGTGCGCCGCCTCTTCCTGGATGGCTACGAGGCGCTGCGCCGCGCCTCGACCCGCCGCGCCCGCGTGGCGCGCTTCCTGGCGGCGCTCGTCAACGAGTGCCGGGTGCGGGAGGTGACGCTGGTCTACACCGCCGAGTCCACCACCGCCTTCGGTCCGGAGGTGAAGTTCCCCATCAAGGGCATCTCCATGGTGGCGGAGAACATCCTGTTCCTGCGCCTGGCGGAGCTGCACTCCGGGCTGCGCCGCTTCGTCGCGGTGCTGAAGGTGCGCAACAGCGACTATGATCCGTCGCTGCGCGAGCTGCACATCACGGGCAAGGGGCTCCGCGTGGGACAGCCCTTCGCCGAAGGCCAGATGTTGATGACGGGCCTCGCGCGCACGCGTGCGCCAGAGCCGACACCGCTGCCCAAGCCGCGCCGCAAGCGTGCAACGGCCAAGACCTCCCTCCCGAAGCCGCGCCGGACCGTCCGCAAGCGCCGAGGGATCTGACCCATGGGGCCCGTCCTCATCGTCGACGACGAGTTCGGCATCGTGGAGGCCGTCCGCGACCTGTTGTCGGACGAGGGCTACCGCACCGCCACGGCCCTCAATGGCCGCGAGGCCCTGGAGCGGATGGCGCGCGAGCGCCCGGCGATGGTGCTGCTGGACTACATGATGCCGCTGCTCAACGGCCCGGGCGTGCTGGAGGCCATGCAGCGCGACCCGGTCCTGCGCGACGTCCCGGTGGTGATGATGAGCGCCAGCCCGCCGGAGTTCTGGCAGCACCTGCCGTGCGCGGGCTTCCTGCCCAAGCCCTTCGACATCGATCAGCTCCTCACCACGGTCCACCAGATCATCGGCGGACCTCCGCTGCACTAGGCTCGCGCCGCCTCGACAGCGCGAACTCCGTCCCATCCGCCGCGAGGGGAAGCGGGCGCGCGCACCGCGTGCTCCCCCCTCGACGCGCGGGCCGCTGAGAGCCCTCCAGAAAACCCGCTGAAAACCCCTCGCACGCCGCAGCGCGGCAGACGCGCCAACCCGGTTTACCGGGCGTGCGGTTCCGTCACGCGCTTGCAAACCAGTGAAGGGGACTGGTATTTCTTCGGCCATCGAACGAACTCGCATGTGTTCGCGATGGGCGGGGACGCGGGATGGCTCCATGCAGCAGGAGCCCAGGGTGACAGGGGAGGGTGGTTCTCCTCTGACGCACGGCGGCGAACGTAACGCATCGCAGCAATGCGAGCAGCGACTTCCAACAACGACTGATTTCTTCGCCGTAAGAACGAAGTCATCCCAGCAAGACAACCAGGAGGGGATCGCATGAATCGCAACAAGCGTTTCGCGTGGACGTGGGCGGCCGCCGGAGTTTTCGCGGTCGCGGGACTCATTGGCGCGTGTGACCCCGAGGAGTCGGAGCCGACGCCCCAGTCCGACGCCGGCGTCAAGACGGACGCGGGCACGAACACGGATGCGGGCTCCAACACCGACGCGGGTAGCAACACCGACGCGGGTGGCAACACCGACGCGGGCACCACCACCGATGCGGGCACCACCACCGACGCGGGCACGGAGACGGACGCCGGCACGACGACGGACGCGGGGCCGCAGTCCGCGTTCCCCCTGGCCGTGGACGGCAACTGGGGCGCCAGCGGCTACATGGGCAATGGCTCGATCGTGGGTGGCATCGTGGACGATGCCGTCTGCGCCTCGCCTCGACCGGGCGCGGGCCTGGGCCTCTGCCACAAGTTCACCGCGACCAAGGTGGGCGGGGACAACTGGGCGGGCGTCTACTGGCACTTCCCGGCGGGCAACTGGGGCGCCGAGGAAGGCTTCGCGGTTCCGAAGGGCGCGAAGTCGGTGTCCTTCTACGCCTGGGGTGAAACGGGCGGAGAGGCGGTCGGCTTCTTCGTGGGCAACGGCAACACGACCAAGGACAAGTTCAAGATCGAAACCGGGGACCAGATCCTGAACGCGGTGCCCACGCGGTACACGATCGACATCAGCATCATCAATTACGGCAATGTCGGCGGTGGCTTCGGCTGGGCGGCGGGTGGTCTGGAGGTCAAGCCGCTCGTGTTCTTCCTCGACGACATCCAGTGGCACTGACGTCCCACCGCGCGTGACGCGCGAACCCAGACACAGAACGTGAGCGGACGATGAAAGCGGGAATGGCGGTACTGACGGTCGATGCGGCGGGCATGCGCGCGCAGAACAGCGGCCTGCTGCTGAACATGATCTGGCGCGAGCGTCAGATCTCCCGGGCGGAGATCGCCCGGCGCACGGAGCTCAGTCCGTCGACCGTCTCCGCCATCGTCGCGGACCTGGAGCATGCGGGCCTGGTGCGCAGCATCGGCGCCGGGGTCTCCCGTGGGGGCCGCCGTCCCACGCTCATCGGTTTCTGTGACGAGGCCTTCAGCCTGGTGGGCGTCGAGCTGGGCGCCTCCCACGTCACGGTCGTCCTCACGGACCTCCGGGGCCGCGTGCGCACGCAGAGCAAGGCGAGCCACGCGGTCCGAGGCGATCCGGAAGGGTCGCTGCAGAAGGCCAAGGAGCTGGTGCAGGAGTGCCTGGACGCCGAACGCGTGCCCCGGCGCTCCGTGGTCGGCATGGGGGTGGCGGTGCCCAGCCCCGTGCACCCGGCCTCGCCCGGAAAGATGTCGCCCCTCATCCTGCCCGCCTGGAAGAACGTGGACGTGCAGGAGTGGTTCGAGACGGCCTTCGACATGCCGGTGTTCGTGGACAACGACGCGAACCTCGGCGCCCTGTCGGAGTGCTTCTGGGGCGCCGGCTCCGGGGGCGAGGACCTGACGTACATCAAGCTGGCCACCGGTATCGGCGCCGGCCACATCATCCACGGCGACGTGTACCGGGGCGCGGGCGGAACGGCCGGTGAAATCGGGCACATCGCGGTGGACTCCAACGGGCCGCTCTGTGTGTGCGGTCTGCGCGGCTGCCTCGTCACCCTCATCGGCTCCACGGCGCTCACCGAGCGCGCGCGCGAGCTGATGGGCACGCGGGGCCGCAAGGGCCCCACGGTGCGCGACCTGGTGGAGGGCGCCCGCGCGGGTGACGCCTCCGCGAAGCAGATCATCGACGGCATGGGCGCGTACCTGGGCATCGCGGTGGGCGGCCTGCTGAACCTGTTGAACCCCGCCATCGTGGTGCTCGGCGGAGAGATTTCGTCCGTGGGCGAGCTGCTGCTGGACCCCTTGCGCGCGTCGGTGCGTCAGCGCGCGCTGTCCGTGTCCATGGCGGAGACGCGCATCGTCACGTCGGCGCTGGGGGAGCGGGCCATCGCCGTGGGCGCGGCCACCCTGGTGCTTCAGGCGGCCCTGCGGGACCGCTCCCTGTTTCCCATGCAGAACGTCGGGAGGTCCGCATGACGTCGCGTCGTCTTGTCTTCGCCCTGGCCCTGTCCGGCCTGGGCCTGATGTCGTGTGATCCCGCCGCCGGGGTCGTCAACAAGCCGGACGAGCCGAAGCCGGACACGGTGCTGCCGGACACCGGCTGGGAGCTGGTCTGGCAGGACGAATTCGACGGGCCCGCAGGTACGCTGCCCGCGAGCGAGCGCTGGATGCCGGAGGTCGGCGGCGACGGGTGGGGCAACGGGCAGTACGAATACAACACCAACCGCGCGCAGAACGCGTCGCTGGACGGCGAGGGCAACCTGGCCATCACCGCGCGGCGCGAGCGCTACCAGGGCAACGACTACACCTCCGCGCGCCTGTCCACGAAGGGCCGCTTCACGCACACCTACGGCCGCATCGAGGCGCGCCTCAAGCTGCCCACGGGCCGAGGCATCTGGCCGGCGTTCTGGATGCTGGGCGCGGACGTGGATCAGGTCGGCTGGCCGCAGTGCGGTGAGATCGACATCATGGAGCACCGGGGGCAGATCCCCTCCATCGTGCGCAGCTCGCTGCACGGGCCGGGCTACTCCGGCGGCCAGAACCTGGGCCGCGAGCACGCCGTCGGCGGGGGCACGCTCCAGTCGGACTTCCACGTCTACGCGGTGGAGATCGAACCGAACCGCGTGCGCTTCATGCTGGACGAAACCGTCTACTTCGAGGCCACGCCGGACAACCTGCCCAACAACCGCAAGTGGGTCTACGACCATCCGTTCTTCATCATCCTGAACGTGGCGGTGGGCGGCTCGTTCGTGGGACCGACGGACTCCACGACGGTGTTCCCGCAGACGATGAAGGTGGACTACGTGCGCGTCTACGCGAGGCCGACGCCGTGAAGTCCGCCCGCGTGTTGCTGCCGCTGGTGCTGCTGCTGGCGTGCTCCTCGGAGCCCCGCCCGCGTCCGCCCGGCGTGCTCTTCGTCTCCGTGGAGCAGCAGAGCGCGTGGGTGCGCAACTTCAACCCGCTGTTCGCGGGCGCCGGTGCGCGCTGGCCCACCCGGGCCGGCGTCTATGAGTGCATGCAGATCTTCAGCGCCGCGCAGGGCCGGTGGGTGCCGTGGCTGGCCACCCAGCACGCGTGGACGGAGGACCAGAAGACGCTGCGCTTCACGCTGCGCGAGAACGTCCTCTGGTCCGACGGCAAGCCCTTCACCGCCGAGGACGTCGCCTTCACCTTCGGCCTCCTGAAGAAGCACCCGGCGCTGGATGCCGGCGGCGTGTGGCGCTTCATCTCCGACGTGAAGGTGGAGGGGCCGCGCACCGTGGCCTTCACCTTCTCCCGCGTGTACCTGCCGGGCTTCGCCGACCTCGCGCAGCAGATCGTCGTGCCCCGTCACATCTGGGAGCACGTGGCGGATCCGGTGACGTTCACCAACCCGGAGCCGGTGGCCACCGGGCCCTTCACCCAGGTGACGCTGTTCCGCAACCAGGTCTATGAGCTGGGCCGCAACCCGCACTACTGGATGCCCGGCAAGCCCGCCGTGTCCGCGCTGCGCTTCCTGGCCTTCCCCACCAACGACCAGGCCAACATGGCGCTTGTCGAAGGGGAGGTGGACTGGGCCGGCAACTTCGTCCCGGCGGTGGACCGCACCTTCGTCTCCCGCGATCCCGCGCACCACAACCGCTGGTTCCCGCTCTACGGCAGCACCGTCTTCCTGTACCCCAACACCACTCGCCCCCCGCTGGACGACGTGCGCGTGCGCAAGGCGCTGAGCATGGCGCTGGACCGCGACCGGCTG
>SECN01000151.1 GCA_004173515.1 Myxococcaceae bacterium
CTGCGTCTTCAGGTCGAAGACGCTGGTGCCCAGGATGTCCGCGGGCATCAGGTCCGGGGTGAACTGGATGCGCTTGAAGTCCGCGCCCACGCTGCGCGACAGCGCCTTGGCCATCAGCGTCTTGGCCACGCCGGGCACGCCCTCCAGCAGGATGTGGCCTCCGGCGACGAGCCCGCAGAGCATCAGCTCCAGCGGTTCGTCCTGTCCGACCACGGCCTTGCGCACCTCGTGGAGGACGCCCTCGCGGATGGCGTTGGCGGCCCGCACGGCGTTGCCGCCGTCCGGCGCGGGAGGAGGGGAGAAGGGCGGGGCGTTCATGGGGTTCCGGGTCGGGGCCGGCCAGTGCCGGCGGGGTGGATGCGCTCGCGCAGGTGCGCGGCGGAAGTGGCGAGGGCCTGCAGGTCGGCGTCCTTCTGCACGGCGTCGGACTGGCGGGCCACGTCGACGAGCCCGTCCGCCAGGTCCTGGCGTCCGCGCGCTCGCAGCCCTTCGGCGACGGCGGGGACGGTGGAATGCGAGGGCAGGCCCGCGAGCGGCGCCAGTTGCTGCGTGAGGCCCCGGGAGATGAGCCCCGCGGCGAAGGCGTGGTGCCGGCCCTCGCGGTACAGCCGGCTCATGGCGAACAGCGCGTCCGTGGCGCCCACGCGCATGGCCTCTGGAGGCGGCAGCGGCCGGCCGAAGCGCTTCAGCGCGCCTGCCCACAGCACGACGCCGAAGAGCAGTTGCGCCACCGCGAAGTGCAGGCCGTAGCGGCGCGCGAAGTCCACGAGCGAGCGCTCGTTGGTGAAGCCGTGGTGGAACTCGTCGAAGGCGTAGGGGCCGGGGCCCAGGGCGCCCAGCGCAGCACGCGGCCCTTGCCCAGGGCAATCACCGCCGCCACCGGCAGGCCCATCCGTTCATCCTCCAGGACGGGGATGGCGTGCTCCGGGAGCCGCAGGTAGGCCTGCACCTTCGTCTCCACGCGCTCCACGCCCAGCGTGTACGGCGTGGGCAGCGGCGCCACCAGCGTGCGCATGGGCAGCGACGTGTCCGCCTTGTCCAGCTTCACGCCCAGCGCGTCGAGCAGCGGGTTCTCACGCGAGCCCCAGGGCACGTACACGAGCGAGTGTCCCGCGCGCACGTGCGCCAGCACCCGTTCGAGTTCCGCGTCGTCGAGCTGCTGGGCCCGCATCGCGTTGAAGCCCAGGTGGGGGGCCTCCTCTTCGTTCACGCCCGCGTCCGGATCCGAGGCGAGCCGCGTCTGATCCGGGTCCTCCTCGTGCGAGCCCTCCACGTCGACGGCGAAGAGCACCAGGGCGTCTGGGCCGGTCATGAGGCGCAGGTCCGCCATGTTCCGCGTCACCGGCACGCCGCTCTCTTGCGCGAGGAGGAACAGCGCCCGTGCGCCATCCGGCTCCGCGCGGAAGGTGGACAGCGGATCCGCGAACCCACCGCGCTGGGCACCCCGCACCAGGAACGCGCCCAGGACGCCGGCCAGCAGCAGTCCTCCCAGCACGAGCAGCGGAAAGCGGTCACGCACCGACGGCCTCCTGCGCGGGCGGCGCGGCGAGCAGCGGGGCGGTGATGGCCCGGAACTCCGTGTAGCCTTCCTTGCCCACCGGCACGTTGCCGTACCAGGCGAAGTCGAAGCGGCGCGTCAGCTCCCGGAAGGGGGCCTTCACCTCCGGCCGGCCCCGGAACGCGCGCAGGTAGTCCCAGTTGCTCAGCGTCTCGTCGTACAGGATGGCGCCGTCGCGGTGCAGGCGCGACAGGAGCGCCAGGTACAGGTTGCGCACCGCCTCGCGGTACTCACCCCGGGCCGCCAGCGCGTCGGCCAGATGCGCCCAGCCCTCGGGGGGCCTCGACAGCGCATGGTCCGGATTGCCCGCGAGCGCCGCGGCATCCACCGTGCTGACCTCCAGGCCCGGACCTGTCTCCACGCGCCGCCGTTTCAAGATGCTCACCACCACCACGCCCAGCACCGCCAGCGTCAGCGCGACCAGGGCCACGACCACGACGTTCGCCGCCGCGCCACCACTCAGCGGCAGGCCCGTCTCCCTTGGCCGAGGCAACGGATCCTTGCGGCGGAAGAGCTCCTCCAGCCACTTGCCCAGCTTGTCGATGAACCTGCGCCACCAGTCCGACTCCTCGGGGACTTCTTCCTCCTTGGGCTCCTTCGGAGTCTTCTCCGGACGGTCCTGGAACTCCTGCCGCGCGAGGATGGACCGCGCCCGGTCCGTGGCCGCCCGCGCATCCACGCGCGCCTGGGCCTCCGCGGTGGCCGTCACCTGCGCGAGCCCCGTCTCCAGCGTCGTCGCCGCCGCCTCGCAGTCATCGTCGTCGTAGGCCTGCTGCTCCAGGTGCCGCACGAAGCGCTCCAGCTTCGCGCCCTCGGCCGTGCCCAGCCCGTCGAAGTCCTTCAGCGCGGTGCCCTCCAACATCTCGGGCAGCTCACAGGCCTCCGCCACCTTCTCCAGCCGCGCGCGCACGGCCTTGCGCTCGGAGGTCTCCGGCTTCTTCGCCGGCGCGGCCTCCGCCGGGGTGGGGCCCATGAAGAGCACGCCCACGGCCACGAGCAGCGCGGCGGCGATCCCCTTCGCGTCGCCTGCGCCTGGAGCGCCGCGCTTCGCGGTCCGCTCCGGCAGCTGCTGCACGGCGGCCAGCAGGTCCAGGCCCTCCTGCCGCACGCGCCCGTCGACGAGCAGCAGCGTGGCGGCCGCCGCGCGCAGCGGCTCGAAGACCGCGAACGTCGTCGCCGCCAGGAACATCAGCCACGGCGGGTTGTCCAGCGAGGCGAACCGCTCCGTGAACGTCAGGTCGATGCCCAGCAGGTGCCGCGCCAGGTACAGCAGGAAGTTGAGCCCCACGTGCAGGTTGATGAACACCAGCACCTGCACGCTCATCAGCCACCGCACCCCCGTGGCCGTCCCTCGCGAAGGCCCCAGCAGCCGCGAGCACAGGCCGTACAGCTTCAGCGGGCTGCCCCGGCCCTGCATCGTGGCCGCGTAGCCCACGCCCTGCGCGGAGAGGATGAACAGCGTGATGCCCAGCGACAGCGTCACGGTGATGAGGTTGAAGAACGCCAGGTAGGCCACCGCGATGCACAGGCTGGGCAGGCGCCCCAGCGCGGCCCGCACGGACGGCCGCACGGACGGATCCGCCTGCGTGCCCAGCAGCACCTCCTGCACGTAGTGGCACGCCGCGCCCTGGCCCACGCCCCGGAAGAGCCACGCGAGCGTCAGGTACAGCGCGGGCAGGGTGGGCGAGCGGCCATGGTCCACCGCGTCCACCAGGTGCAGCAGCGCGGCCACCACCGCGGCGCCTCCGGGCAGGGTGAGCGCCCACAGGCCGGCGTTGCGCGCGCACAGCCGCAGCGCCGCATCCATCAAGGCCACCGGACCCCGGGGCCGCAATTCGAGCGCGGAGACGGCCATGGTCTCTCAGCCCGCCACGTGGGCCGCGAGCACGACGCCGCCCCACAGGAGGACGGCGCCCACCAGCGCCAGCACCACGTTGACGACGCTCCACTCACGCCTTGGCGGCGGCCCTTCCAGCGCCTTGCGGCGCGTGTCCAGGCAGCTGGCGCAGCGGTTGATGCCCTCGAACTGCGTGGTGCACTCGCGGCAGATGACGCGGCGGCACTCCACGCAGACGCCCAGGCCCGCGCGGTCGGGGTGGTAGTGGCAGCGGCCTCTTCACCTTCTCGTACTCGCGCAGGGTGAAGAGCTTCTCCTCCTTGCGGGTGCCGGACTGGGGGATGTTGATGGCCGGGAAGACGCGCTTCTCCGCGAGCAGCCGGTCCAGGGTGACTTCGGAGTTACCCGTCCCCTTGAACTCCTCGAAGATGACTTCGTCCATCCGGCTGCCGGTGTCGATGAGCGCCGTGCCGATGATGGTGAGCGAGCCCGCTTCCTCCGTCGCGCGCGCGGCGCCGAAGATGCGCTTGGGGCGCTCCAGGGCGCGGCTGTCCACGCCGCCCGTCATGGTGCGGCCGGAGCTGTCGACCTCCTTGTTGTAGGCGCGCGCCAGCCGGGTGATGGAGTCCAGCAGGATGACCACGTCCTTGCCGCCCTCCACCAGCCGGCGGGCACGCTCCAGCGCGAGCTCCGCCACCTTGAGGTGGTCGCCCGTGGGCCGGTCGGAGCTGGAGGCGATGACCTCCGCCTTGATGCTCCGGCGCATGTCCGTCACTTCTTCCGGGCGCTCGTCGATGAGCACCAGCATGACGTGGCATTCCGGGTGGTTGTTGAGGACCGCCTGGGCGATGCGCTGGAGCATGATCGTCTTGCCCGTCTTGGGCGGGGCGACGATGAGCGCGCGCTGGCCCTTGCCGATGGGCGCGATGAGATCCAACACCCGCGTGACCATCTCCTTGTGGCCGTTCTCCAGCTTCAGCCGCTCGGTGGGGTCCACGGAGGTGAGGTCCGCGAAGTGCGGCAGCCGGGGCGCGGACTCCAGCGGACGTCCGTCCACCGTGTCCACCTTCTGGATGACGCCCTTGTGGCCCCGCATCTGCGCGAACGCCGTCAGGTACTGGCCCTGACGCAGGCGCAGCTTCTGCACCAGGTTCTTGGGCAGCTCCGGGTCGTCCGGCGACGCCAGCAGGTTGCGCTTCACCTGCCGCAGGAACGCGTTGGGGCCCTTGGCCTCCGTGTCCAGCACGCCTTCCACCGGCGCCAGGTTCTGCTGCGCCTGCTGCTGGGGCTGGCCGCCTCCGCGCTGATGCCGGGGGGCATGCTCGTGCTGCTGCGGCTGCTGCTGCCGGCCCTCCTGCTGCGGCGCGCGGCCTTCCTGCGCCTGCGGCGGCGGGGCATTGCCGGCGGGCTGCGGCGGCTGCTGCTGTTGCTGGGCCTGACGCTGCTTGTACTGCTCCAGCTCCTGCGGCGTCAGGAACACCTGCACCTGCTGGCCGTCCGGGCCCGGCTGCATGCGGTAGGCCTGGCCCTCCGGGGTGAAGTGCACCTGCGCGCCACGACGGCGACGGCGACGGCGGCGGCGGCGGCCACCCTGGCCGGCGGGGCTTCCCGGCGCGCCACCCTGCTGGGGGCCTCCGGCGGACGCATCCCCGTCGTCGGGGCCCTCGTCGCCGTCGTCGTCTCCGCCGTCGTCATCCGCCTCGGGGGGCGGATTGGGGCGGGCGGCCACGGGCGGCGGCGGCGGGTTGCGGGTCTCGGGGTTGTCGGAATTCTCGCTCATGGGGCTCCTCGCCATGACGACCCTGGAGGGCGGCGGCCACAGGGGGTCGCCGGGGACGTCAGGAGGCAGGTTTTTGGGACAGGAAGCCGGACGCGGGGCCTGCGAGAAGGCCGAAACCGCCGGTTCCTGAAACCCCCCGACGGCCCTAGCGCCGGCCGGGAGGCACTCACCACCCTAACAGAGCGCCCGGAGTCGGCGCCCCAAATTTCGCCGCCCGTGCGCGTCGCGTGTTCTCCGGGCGACCTCCCGGGCGGTCCGCCCGGGCCTTCAGCGGATGCGCACCGAGAAGGGAAGCATGGCCTTCAGGCCGGGACGCAGCAGCTCGGGTGAGCCCAGGCCCACCTCCCGGGCGAGCGTCGACAGGGCCTCCGGCGGACGCTCCGACAGCCCGGGCAGGAGCACCCCCGCGAGCGCGTGCACCCCGGGCTCGCCGCCCAAACCGGAGAGAAAGCCCCGCGCGCCGCCCATCACGTCCAGGTCCAGCTCCTCCGACGGGGACACCTTCGCGCGCTTCCGGGCCGCGACCACCGCCTCGTGCAGGCCGCCGATGCCGTCCACCAGTCCGCGCGCGAGCGCGTCCTGGCCGCTCCACACCCGGCCCCGGGCGACGGCGTCCACCTTCGCCTTGTCCATCTTCCGGTTGAGCGCGACCTCGGTGATGAACGTGTCGTAGGAGTCGTCCACCCAGGCCTGCACCGCGACCTGCTGCTCCGGCGTCCACGGCCGCCACCACTCCAGCAGGTCCGCCATGTCGCCGCGCTTCACCGTCTCCTGGTTCACGCCCAGCTTCGCGCCCAGGCCCTCCAGCGCCGGCTTCACGTAGTAGACGCCGATGCTGCCGGTCAGCGTGGTGGGCTCCGCCAGCACTTCATCCGCGCCCACCGCCGCGTAGTAGCCGCCGGACGCCGCCGCGTCGCCCATGGACGCGATAACGGGCTTGTGCCGCTTCGCCTCCAGCACCGCGCGGTACATCAGGTCCGAGGCCAGCACGTCGCCGCCTCCCGAGTCCACGCGCAGCACGATGGCCACCACGGACGGGTCCTCTTGCGCCCGCGCCAGTGCTCGCACCACCGTCTCCGCGCCAGCGATTTGCGCGAAGCCCAGCGGATCCTCGCGGCTGCGGCCTCCGGTGATGTCGCCAAGAATCGGCACCACCGCGATGCGGCGGCGCAGGCCCCAGCGGTCCTCGCGCTCGTCGCGCGGGGAGTACGTCGGGTGGAAGCGCATCCCGGGGAACCACTCCGCGACGCGCGCGTCCAGCTCCGTCGCGGACACCACGCCGTCCAGCAGGCCCGCCTCCTTCGCCTTTCGCGAGGACAGGATGCCGCCCGCCCACGCCGCGTGCAGCTTCTGGGGCGACAGCTTGCGGCCCGCCTCCACGGCCTTCTCGTAGTGCGCCAGTTGGGCATCCAGGTACGCGTCCAGCGTCTCCTTCTCCGCGGGGCTCATGTCCGGGCGGGTGAGCTGATCCGTCGCCGTCTTGTATTCCCCCACGCGCGCCACGTCCCAGTGCACGCCCAGCTTGTCCATGGTGCCGCCCAGCGACGTCACCGTCAGCGACAGGCCGTTGATGGGCAGCGACGCCTCCGTCAGCGCGTACACGCCGTCCGCCGCGGACGCCACCAGGTACGCGCGGTCATCCCCGGACAGCATCACCACCACGACCTTCTTGCCCGCCTGCCGCAGCCGCAGGAAGGCCTGGCGCAATTCCTCCGCGCCGCCCCAGCCGACGCCAGGCAGGCCCTCCATCTTCACCACCACGCCCTGGAGGCGCTCGTCGCGCGTGGCCAGGTCCAGGAACTTGAGCAGGCGCAGGAAGGGATCCGACTCGCTCACGCCCAGCACCGACAGCACCGGGCTCACGCCGCCCGACAGCATGTCGTCCAGGTCCAACAGCGTCACGACGCCGCCGGAGCCGTGCACGGAGCGGTAGCGCTCCGACGACAGGCGCAGCGCCAGCACGTGGTCCAGGCCGTTGCCCGCGCCGCCCGCCGCGTACGTCAGGCCCGCGTGGCCCAGGTCCACCGTGGCGGAGAACTCGTGCGACAGCCCGCCGCCCAGCCGCAGGCCGCGCAGCACCTCCGCCTGCACCGTGTACGTGGCCAGGCCTTCGCGAAAGCCCCCTTCGGAGAAAAGCCAGTCCACGCCCAGCGTGTAGCGCTCGTCCAGCGGTCGCAGGCCCACGCCGAAGTTCCAGCGGCGCCCCAGCTTGAGGCCCTCGCTTTCGGGGGCGTTCAAGTCCTTGGCCACCGCGGCCAGCGACAGGAAGCGGGCGGGGCGCGCGGTGAGGCCCACGTCCCAGCTGGTGAGGCCGCCGATGGCGCGGTCATCCGAGCTGAAGTCGTGGAAGGACGCGCCCAGCTGCAGCGTGCGGGGCCCCAGCGACAGGCCGAAGGACGTCTTGCGGTAGTCCGGCGCGTTCTCGCCGCGGATCCACTCCAGGGAGAAGCCCGCGCCCAGGCCCAGGAAGTGCGTGCCCAGGAACACGGCGTCGCCCACGGAGTCCGACTCCAGGTTGCGCTCGTGCAGGTAGAAGAGCTGGCCCGCGTCCAGGAAGCCCAGGCCGGCGGGGTTGAGCGACAGCGCGGGCGCTTCGTCGATCAGCGCCGCGTTGGTGGGCGGCAGCGTGACGCCCCGGGGCGGGGCGGCCGTACCGCTGACGGTGCCGGTCTGGGCGAGCGCGAACGTCGGGAGGAGGGTCAACAGCGGCAGGAGGCGCATACGGCCCGGGACTCTAGGGACAGTCCGCCCCGGGACAAGCGCCGGCTGCTACCAGTCCTCGGTTCCCGACATCGAATCCAACGGATCATCGCCGGATTGCCGCTTCTCGGACTGTTTGCGCTGTCCGCCGCGGTCCTCCGCGCTCCAGTCCTCCGCGCCGCTCTTGCCGTCCAGCGGATCGCGGACCTTCGTGACCTTCTCGCCCTCGGTGTTGATGAGCTGGTTGACCACCCGCTCCATCTCCAGCTTGAGCTGGCCGTATTCGTCGCCCTGGAGCACCAGCCGCTTGGAGCCCAGGCGCTTGCCGCTCTTCACGTCGAAGAGCCCCACCGCCAGCTCCGTGCCCCGCTCCGGGATGACGCGCACGGTGCCGACCAGCGTCCGGTCCAATCCCAGCGACTTGCCCAGCGCCACCACCGCGTTGGCCGGCTTGTCGCTGGGGCGCGACATGTCGCCCAGCACCTTGTCCAACTGGACGTCGTAGGCCTTGTAGGTGGCCGTCGGGACAAGCCCCGCGTTGACCTCCGTGTCGTCCGGGGTGACTTCCGCGATCTGCCCGAACTGGCGGAAGCCGGGACGCTCCATGCGCACCAGGTGCTTGCCCACGGGCAGGGCGGGCACCGTCATGGGCGTGTAGCCCACCGCCTCGCCGTCCACGTAGACGCGCGCGCCCGCGGGGCGCGACTTGAAGGTGGCGGTGCCGCGAAGCTGCGACGTGCGGCTGGTCGCCACCTGCGCGCGCAGCCCGATGAACTCCCGGCTGAAGCGCTTGGGGCTCAGCTCGAAGGTGGGGTTGAGCGCCATCAGGTCCATGAGCAGCAGCTTCGCCTCCTCCACGTCGCCCCGCAGCTGGAGGATGGCGCCGTGCAGCGCCAGCGCGTCGCACAGCGGGAAGCACGAGCGCATCGCCGCCACCGAGCCGTCCAGCTCCTTGAGCGTCGCGCGCACCTTGCGCTCCGCGTCCTCGTACTCGCGCGCCTCGAAGGCCTTGACCGTCTCCTCGAAGCCCTTCTTCGCGCGCTGGAACGACGCCTGGGCGGCCGCGTCATCCGGCAGGCCGAACAGGTCGCGGGGCTTCTTCACCGAGTAGTTGGCGAAGTTGCCCAGCGCGTCGTTCATGTAGCCCTCCATCTGCACCCCCGAGGACTCGGACGACGGATCCATGGGGATGAGCAGCGCGGAGATGCGGCCCGGTGGGGGCGAGGACGCCAGCGCCAGGGCGGGCAGCAGCAAGAACGCGAGCGAGAGGGCTTTCATGGGGAGTCCTGGACGCTGGACGCGGTGGCTAGAAGGAAATTCCACCGGGCAGCCCGTTGACGGGATTGAAGCCGGGGCCCCGGTCCGTCGTGGCCACGTACACCACGCCCGCGGTCACCGCCGCGACGCCCGCCGCCGCAGCCCAGAACCAGGGCTTGCGCAGCACGGAGTCCGAGGACGACACCGACTCCTTCTCGTCGGAGGTGCGGCCCTTGGGCAGGGCGGCGCCGGTGAGGAAGGTGTGCACCTGCTCCGCGGCGGCGTCCGCGCTGTACTTGCCTTCGCGCTTGGTGAAGTCCACCTCCACGCCGCGCAGGCGGTTCTTCGTGCGCAGGTCCCACGCCTGGACCTCGCCGTGCAGCCGGCCCTTCTTGTCCTGGTACGCCGCCGCCAGCACCACGTAGCGGGCGTTGAGCCGCTCGCCGATGGCGCCCACTTCCGGCGGGACCGCGTCCGCGGAGAACGCCTGCTCCGTGCCGGCCTTCGTCGCCGCGTCACGCAGCGCGGACAGGCCGGGCGCGGGCGCGAGCTTCGCCTTCACCTCGGCGGAAGCGGAGGCCTTCACCTCCGTGTACGACGCGGACGGGGCGTAGCCCGGCAGCACCACCTGCACGGGGTAGCGGCCCGGCGCCAGCTTGAGGCCGGACAGCGGCGTCGCGCCCACGTCACGGCCGCGCACCAGCACGCGCGCGCCCGCGGGCTGGGACGTCACCACCAGCGAGCCCAGCGGCTGCGCCTCCAGCTCCTTCTGCGCCTCCGCGAACACCCGCTGCACGTCCTGGCCGAACTGGCCCGCGTCCGGGCGCAGCGACGGCTCCGCCACCAGGGCGTTGGTGAAGGACACCTTGGCGCCCGCCACGTCGCCGTTGAGCAACTGGGACGCGCCCTGGAAGAGGAACGCCTCGCCCAGCTTCTCCGCGCGCAGGTCGCCGGGACGCTGCACGTAGGTGTCCGCGGCCGCCTTGAACTTCACCGCCGCGGTGTCCGGATCCAGGTTGTCGTACGCGGAGCGGCCCTCGTCGAAGAGCGCGTCGCCCTTGGGGATGCCCTGCGGTTCGGGCGCCGGGAAGGCCGCCGCCAGGTCCACGAACTGCACGTCGCCCGCCGCGCCCAGCTTGCGCGACAGCGTGTCCTCCAGCTTCGCCGCCTGGTCGGACGCGGCAGACTGGCGGGCCACGCCGAACAGCGCCACCGCGGACGTGGCGGCCTTCGTCGCCGCGATGGCCGCCGCGGGCTTCGCGACCGGGGAGTTGGCGGCCGGGGTGGAGGGAGTCTTCGCCACCGGCGCCACGGGGGCCACGGGCGCATCCGCCGTGGGGCCCGGATCGTCCGGAGGGGTGAAGGTGTCCTCGGGGGCCGGCACCGGCTTGGTGGCGGAGGGCCGCTTCTTCTTGGCGGCGCTCTTGCGCTTGGTGGCGGCGTCAGCAACAGGGGCGCTCAGCACGCAGGCGAGCGCGAAAGTCATGGCAAGGCGGGTCGTGTTCACGATTCCACCGATGCTAGCCGACCGGCGGGGCGGAAGACCAATGCCTGTCCCGGGACGGAGGCCTTCCGTCCCGGGGTGGGCCTGGACTCCCGTTTTTTCAGACGTCGAGTTCCTGCACTTCGCCGGCCATCTCGGTGATGAACTTGTAACGCGCGGAGACGTCCTTGCCCATCAGGTCGTTGATGATGCGGTCGGTCTCCAGGGCGTTGTCGATGGTGACGCGCAGGCTGATGCGGTTCTTCGCATCCAGCGTCGTCTCCTTCAGCTCGTCGGCGGTCATCTCGCCCAGACCCTTGAAGCGCATGATGTTGGGCTTGGCGTTGCCCCGGGCCTTCTCGCGGATGATGCGGTCGCGGTCCGGTTCGTCCAGGGCCCAGTACGTCTCCTTGCCGATGTCCACCCGGTACAGCGGGGGCTGGGCGATGTGCACCGCGCCCGCCTCGATGAGGGGCCGCAGGTGGCGGTAGAAGAACGTGAGCAGCAGCGTGGCGATGTGGTGGCCGTCGCTGTCGGCGTCCATCAGCAGGAAGACGCGGCCGTACCGCAGCTTCGTGATGTCGAAGTCCGCGCCGATGCCGCACCCCAGCGCGCTGACGATGTCCTGGAGCTCCTTGTTGGTGGCCACCTTGTCGGTGGACGCCTGCTCCGCGTTGAGCACCTTGCCGCGCAACGGGAGGATGGCCTGGGTGCGCCGGTCGCGGCCCTGCTTGGCGGAGCCGCCTGCGGAGTCACCTTCCACGATGAACAGCTCGCTGGACTGGGGGTCCGTGGACGAGCAGTCCGCCAGCTTCCCGGGCAGGTTGAGCCGGTGGCTCACCGCCGTCTTGCGGTTGATGGCGGCGGAGGCCGCGCGGGACGCTTCACGCGCGCGGGCGGCCAGGATGATGCGCGCCAGCAGCGCTTCCGCGATGGACTTGTTGTCGTTGAGCCACTTCTCCAGGGCCGGCCGGATGGCGCCGTCCACCTGGGCGGTGGTCTCCGGGTTGTTCAGGCGGCCCTTCGTCTGACCCTGGAACTGGGGCTCCACCACGTACACGGACAGGATGGCGGTGATGCCCTCGCGGATGTCCTCCGCGGTGAGCGTCACGCCCTTGGGCGTCAGGTCGTGCGTGTCGATGTAGTTGCGCATCGCCTTGACGATGGCCGCCCTCAACCCCGCCTCGTGCGTGCCGCCCATGGCCGTGGGGATGCCGTTGACGTACGAGCGCACGTGCTCGTCCGTGGCCTCCGTCCACGCCAGCGCCACCTCCAGCCGGACCTCGTTGTCGCGCGCGTAGTAGAACGGCGTGCTGCCCGTGGGGACGATGGGCTTCTGCCGCTCCGTCACGACCTTGGTGAGGTACTCGGCGATGCCGCCGTCGTGCTTGTACGTCACCGTGGTGTGGGGCGTGGCCGTCTCATCCTTCCAGATGACGGTCATGCCCTTGTGCAGGTAGCTCTTGGCCTCCAGCCGCTCGCGCACCGCCTCCGCGTCGAACTTCTGCTTCTCCCCGAAGATCTCCGCGTCGGGTTCGAAGGTGATCGACGTGCCGGTGCCGCGCGCGGGGCCCTCCACCTTCAGCGCGCTCGTCGCCTTGCCGCGGGCGTAGGACTGCGCGTGGCGCTTGCCGTCGCGTTTGATCTCCACCAGCAGCTTGCTGGAGAGCGCGTTCACCACGGAGCTGCCCACGCCGTGCAGACCGCCGGAGTGGATGTAGTTGCCCTGCTCGAACTTGCCGCCCGAGTGCAGCGTCGTGAGGATGACCTCCAGCGCGGGCTTCTTGTGCTTGGGCATCATGTCCACCGGGATGCCGCGCCCGTTGTCCACGACGGTGATGGATTTGGCGCCCTTGTGGAGCGTGACCTCGACGGTGGTGGCGTAGCCGTTGATGGGCGCTTGCGCACCGGCTCCAGGCCTTCCAGGACCTGGATGTCCGCGCCTGTGTAGCTTTCCTTCTTGGTCGCCATGGCGTTCCCGCTACTCCTTCTTCTCCGGCAGCGGCACGAAGGTGACGGGACGCGCCACCTCCTTCACCGTGTCGCGCTTGGACATCTCGTGGCCCTTGCCGCCGCGCGCCGTCACCGTGAACTTCGCCGGTGACAGGTGCAGCTTGCGGCCCTTCTGCGTCTCGAATTCCAGCGTGGCGTCCTTCTGGTTGGCGGGCGCCGCGAGGAAGTCCACCACCCGGTCGCC
Source organism: Myxococcaceae bacterium (assembly GCA_004173515.1). GTDB lineage: Bacteria > Myxococcota > Myxococcia > Myxococcales > Myxococcaceae > Corallococcus. Next base: position 12,813 of record SECN01000151.1, read on the forward strand.
CGGCTCCACCTTGATGACCTGGACGCCCTTGCCGGGGCCGGCCAGCTCGTTCACCTCCGCCACCTTGCACACGAGCGCGCTCGTCTTCTCCGTGAGGACCGCGAGCAGGTCGCGGTCGCCCACCGGCTGCGTGCCGATGATTTCATCGCCCTCGCCCGTCTTCGCGTAGCGGCGGCCGGCGCGGGTGGACACTTCGGTGTGGGGCGCGAGCAGCACGCGCATGCCCAGGCCCAGGCGCGTCACCGCCACCAGCTTCGTCGGCTGGGGCAGGCGCGGGTCCAACGACAGGGCACCCACCACGCGCTCGTTGTCGTCGAACTTGAACAGCTTCTGCACCGGGTCGCCGTAGCCGGTGGACGCCGGCACGTCGTTGAAGCGGGTGACGTACGCGGTGCCCAGGTTGGTGAACAGCACCAGGTTCGTCTTCAGGCTGCCGGCGAGCACCGCCATCACCGCGTCGCCTTCACGCAGGCGGGTGGTGGACGGGTCCTTCACCTCGCGCACGCGCTTGATCCACCCGTCGCGGGTGATGACCACGTGGGCGTCCTCGTCCGCGATGAACGCCTCCGCGGAGAACTCCACCTCCTCGGAACCTGCGCCGCCGATGCGCGTGCGGCGCTTGTCGGTGTACTGCGCCTTCAGGCCGGTGAGCTCGTCGCGGATGACCGCCCAGCGCTTCTTCACGTCCTTGAGGATGCCCTCGATGCGCTTGATCTCCGCGCGCTTCTCCTTGAGCTCCTTCTGGACGACCAGGATCTCCAGGCGCGCCAGCTTGTAGAGCTTCATCTCCAGGATGGCGTCCACCTGGATCTCATCCAGCTTGAAGCGGGCCATCAGCTTCTGGGCCGCGTCCTGCTTGCCTTCCGACTGGCGGATGATGCGGATCATCTCGTCCAGCGCGTCGTACGCCCTCTCGAAGCCCTCGAGGATGTGGACGCGGCGCTTGAGCTCCGACAGCTCGTGCTCGAAGCGCTTGGTCACGATCTCCAGGCGGAACTCCAGGAAGTACTGGAGGATGCTCTTGAGGTCGAGCCGCTTGGGCGTGCCGACGTCCGGGTTCTCCGACGGGACGAGGCAGGTGAGGTTCACGCCGAAGGTCGTCTGCAGGGGCGTGTGCTTGTAGAGGTACGCCATCACCAGCTCCGGGCTGGCGTCCTTCTTCAGCTCCAGGACGATGCGCACGTCCTTGGTGGACTCGTCGCGCACGTCGGTGATGAGCGGCAGCTTGCGCTCGCGCACCAGCTCGCCAATCTTCGCGACGAGGGTGGACTTGTTCACCGTGTACGGGATGGAGGTGACGACGATCATCTGACCGCCGCGCTTCAGCTCCTCCATCTTGTATTCGCCGCGGATGCGGACGCCGCCCTGGCCCGTCTCGTAGATCTCCCGCAGCTCCGGCTTGCTGTTGAGGATCTGCCCGCCGGTGGGGAAGTCCGGGCCCTTGACCCACTTGAGCAGGTCCTTGACCTGGAGTTCCGGGTTCTCGATGAGGGCCAGCAGCGCGTCCACCAGCTCGCCCAGGTGGTGGGGCGGGATGTTGGTGGCCATGCCCACCGCGATGCCGGTGGTGCCGTTCATCAACAACTGGGGCACGCGCGCGGGGATGACGACGGGCTCGTCCCGGGTGCCGTCGTAGTTGGGCCGGAAGCGGACCGTCTTGCTGTCCAGTTCGCCCAGCAGTTCCGTGGCCAGCTTCTCCAGGCGGCACTCGGTGTAGCGGTAGGCGGCGGCGGAGTCGCCGTCCAGCGAGCCGAAGTTGCCGTGGCCGTCCACCAGCGGGTAGCGCAGGGAGAAGTCCTGGGCCATGCGCACCAGCGCGTCGTAGATGGCCGTGTCGCCGTGCGGGTGGTAGCGGCCCATGATGGCGCCGACGACCTGCGCGCACTTCTGGTACTTGGTGTCGAACGACAGGTTCAGGTCGTTCCACATCCCGTAGAGGATGCGGCGCTGCACCGGCTTGAGGCCGTCGCGCACGTCGGGCAGCGCGCGCGAGGTGATGACCGACAGGGCGTAGTTCAGGTAGCGCCGGCGCGCTTCTTCGGCGAGGCCCGCGGGGATGCTGCCGTCACCGCCGCCGGCGCCAGACGCGCCGCCGCCGCCCTTGCCTCCGCCCCCTGCCGGGCCTCCCTGCTTCTTGCGCGTCTTCGTATCGGCGTCTGCGAGCATGGTCATGAAATCCAGATGGGTTTTACGGGTCCTCACCCCAACGATGACGCGGTGCGCGACCTGCCCGCGCGCCACGACCAGTCGGGTTGGACCCTTGACGTCAGGTGGCCGGGACTACCATGGCCCCCTGACATTGAGAACGAATTCGGGTGGTTGCGTTGGCTCCGACGCAAGATTCCTGTACGCCCGTGCAGTCCTCTGCCCGGTTGAAACGCTCCGCCAACCCCTTGAAATTCCGAGAGGTGGGCGGAGGCGGGCGGGCTGCTAGCCGTTGTCGCCGGCCGCGGGCGTACGGGGCTTCTTGGGGTCCGCGTCCGGGGCGCGGCCCCAGTTGCCGCTGCCGTGCTTGAAGATCTGCACGCCCCGGCCGGAGCTGCTGCCCAGCATGCCGGGGACGGTCGCCTGGACGGCCTTGCCGCCGGGCGGGTGGTAGACGACGCGGACCTTCCGGGCGGAGGGCAGCAGGGCGCTGGTGGCGTCCACGAGCAGGTAGACGGTGGTGCCCTCCGTCTGGATGCGCTCGGGGTCCTGGCGGTGGTTCAGGTCGGCGAGCAGCTCGCCGCCATCGGTGCTGTTGGCGTCGGTGCCCAGCCGGCGCACCTTCACGCGCAGCATCATCACGGGGGGGGCGTCCTGGCGCTTGTACTCGCGCACGCCCTGAATGACGACGGCCAGGTCGGCGCCGTTCTCCGGGCCCTTGGTGGCCAGGTGGAGGCCTGACTGGGGGCTGGAGTCGGTGTCCAGGAAGAGGGTGACGTTGGCGCAGCGCTGCTTGCACTCCTCGCCGAACGGCAGCTTGTCGAACTTCAGCCGCATGGCGAAGTCGCTGCCCTGGGGCCCGATGGTGGCGTCCACGACGACGGGGCGCTCATCGTCGGGGGTGGGCTTGTAGCGGAAGGTGGAGGCGGTCCCCCGGCTCGCGGCGGAGACGTTCGCGCTGGCGAGCAGCGTGCAGGCGAGCAGGGCGGGCAGGTGCTTCACGGAAGGAGGACCTCCTGATGGGACGGGCGGCGCCACGTCAAAAGAGGCATTCAACGGGAACAGGCCCAGGGCGGCAAGCCTTGGTCGTAGAGTGGTCGCTCGGAGGACAACCATGCCCCTGCCGTACGTGCGCCAGCTGAAGCTGGGACCGATGGACAACTTCGTCTACCTCGTGGGGCCCGCGGACGGCCCGGAGGTGGTGGTGGTGGATCCCGCCTGGGACGTGATGGAGATCGAATCGGCGGTGGCCCAGGACGGCAAGCGCGTGGTGGGCGCGTTCGTCTCTCACTGCCACGGCGATCACATCAATGGCCTGGAGGAGCTGCTGTCGCGCCATGACGTGCCCGTGTACGCGAACGAGGAGGAGGTGGCCTTCTCCCGTGAGCTGCGCAAGTGGGGCGGCGACGCGCTGCGTCCGCTCAAGCCGGGGGATCCGGTGCCGGTGGGCTCGCGGACGTTCCAGGCGCTGCACACGCCCGGGCACACGCCGGGGTCGCACTGCCTGCTGGCCGACGACGCGCTGGTGTCCGGAGACACCGTCTTCATCAACGGCTGCGGCCGGTGCGACCTGCCGGGCAGCAACCCGGAGGCGATGTACCTCTCGCTGTCGCAGGTGCTCCTGAAGGTGCCGGATTCGGCGCGCCTGTTCCCGGGGCATGACTACGCGGACGTGCCGGTGGCCGGCATGGACGCCGTGCGCCAGAAGAACCCGTACTTCGCCTTCCCCGACATGGCGTCGTTCGTGGCGTTCCGCATGCGGCCGCGCAAGTGAGGCGAGGTCAGGGCTGGATGGCGAGGATGCGCCAGCCCTTGACGTCGATGGCGTAGGTCGCCCCCATGTCCAGGACGACGGCCCGCTCTCCCGGGGCGCAGGCGTCGGGATTGAAGAGGAAGCGCACGAACACGGTGCCTTCCGGTCCTGGCGCCGCCTGGACGTCGAAGGACTGGCGACGGTAGAGGCACTGCTCGGTGGGCGTCGCGTTCCGGTGTGGCTTGGAGCCCGGGGGGCGGAAGTCATCCATGGCGAGCTGGATGGCCGTGGCGACGGTGCCGGACAGTTCCTGGAGTCCGGTGGCCGGAAGATCCGAGGAGAACTGGACCGTGGCGGCTTCCTCCGCGGGCGCATGGACCGGGCGGGGGGCGCGCTGGAAGAGCGCGCATCCGGAAATCAGGAGCAACGGCAGCAGTCCCGTGAGCGCGCGCTTCAGGGCGTCCCTTCTCATTCGTCCACCGAAGTCACGCGACCGGATTGCTTGTCTTCCGGATGGATGTAGCCGGTCAGGACCCATGTCTTCCCACGGCGCACGAAGACCTCGCCAGGACGGTCTTCGTGTCGGTGGGGAACCAGCTTCATCACCGTGCAAGCCGTGTCGAACTGGATGCGGATGTCATAGAGCTGGAGGCTGGAGCGCCGGTCGTCCTGGGACAGTGGAGTAGAGGAGCCCACGAAGCCCCATCCTGTCGTGGTTCACACCCGCCGAGCCCGGGCCACGGGCGGCATGCGCACGCCGCCTCCGTCGCGGGGCTTCGCGTGCAGCGACCAGTACGCGGCCATGACGAGCAGGACCACCGACAAGAGCGACCACAGCGCCGCCCAGACGATGGACGGCACCCAGGTGACGTTGGCGAGCAGCGCCGCGTCCGTCATCTTCCGCCGGGTGCTGTCCCACAGGTCGTCGCGCAGGTCGAAGAGCGCGTAGAGCGACGTGAAGGCCGCCAGGAACAGGTTGAGCGCGTCCACCATCACGGACGGCAGGAAGCGCGTCCCCAGGCCCAGCGCCACCGCCATGCCCAGGCAGAACACCAGCGTGAACGGGTCCCCCGCGTAGACGACGCCCATCACCGCCAGCCACACCGCCGCCGCGCCCATCACCGCGCGCCCCAACTGGAAGCGGAACGTGGCCACCATCAACGCCGCGCCCGCCACCGCGCTGCCCAGGTAGCCGGACGAGTACAGCACCACCATGTTCAGGAAGCCCGGGGGGATGCGCGACATGCACTCACCGCCCTCGTTCATGGCCAGGTGCACCCGGTCCACCGAGCCCCCCATCACCAGCGTGCCGATGGCATGCCCGCTCTCATGCATCATCACCACCAGCAGCTTCACCGGGTAGAGCACCGGCGAGTCCCAGAAATACCAGGACGCTCCCAGCATCAGCAGGAGCACCGCCAGCCGACCGACATCCAGGGTTGCTCCGCTCGCCGTTCGCATCGCTGACTCCCTCGCCCCTGCCTGCCTGGACACCGCAACATCCAGGGGCGTTCCATCTTCCGCGAAAACGCCTTCCGCTGACACCGGAACGGTCGCGCCCGGGAACCGGACGGGGTAGGGAGGGGACACCATGAAGAAGACGCTCCTCCTCCTGTGTCTCGTGGCGGCCCCGGCCTTCGCCGGGGAAGGCAAGTGGACCCCCCAGCAGGTGCTGGAACTCAGCCCCGCCTGGCTCAAGGCCCAGGGCCTGAAGCTTCCTCCCAACAAGCTCTGGGACCCCAAAAGGGGCACCGGCCTGCTGGCGGGCACGGTGAACACCGGCGGCTGCTCCGGGTCGTTCATCTCCGCCTCCGGCCTCATCATCACCAACCACCACTGCGCCTTCGGCATCATCCAGGAGCACAGCTCCCCCCAGCGCGACCTCATCACCGGGGGCTTCCTGGCGAAGAGCCCGGCCGAGGAGCTTCCGGGTAAGGGCTCGCGCGTGCAGGTGCCGCGCGCCTTCACGGACGTGACGGCGCAGATCAACGCCGCGGTGCCGGCGGGCGCGGACGACCTGGCGCGCTACAAGGCCGTGGACCGCAAGCAGAAGGAGCTGGTCGCCGAGTGCGAGAAGCGCCCGGCCACCCGCTGCCAGGTCGCGACCTTCGATGGCGGCGTCAACTACACGCTGGTGGACGCGGTGGAACTGCAGGACGTGCGGCTCGTGTACGCGCCGCCGCGCGCGGTGGGCGAGTACGGCGGTGAGGAGGACAACTGGTCTTGGCCGCGCCACACCGGCGACTTCTCCATCATCCGCGCGTACACCGCGCCGGACGGCAGCTCCGCCGCGTACAGCGACAAGAACGTGCCCTACAAGGCGGAGTTCTTCTTCCCGCTGTCCACCGAGGGCGTGAAGCCGGGCGACTTCGTGATGGTGCTGGGCTACCCGGGCATGACCTACCGCACGCTGCTCGCGGACGAGATGGCGGAGCGTCAGGCGCGCCACTACCCGCGCATCCGCGACGTGCTGGGCGAGGCCATCTCCCTGCTGGAGGCCGAAGGCGAGAAGGACCCCGCGGGGAAGATCGCCGTGGCCTCGCAGCTCAAGAGCCTGCACAACGTCTACAAGAACGCGGACGGCCAGCTCACCGGCATGCGGCGCGGCCAGCTGGTGGAGAAGCAGCGCGCCGCCGAAGCCGCCGTCGTCGCCTGGGCCCAGAAGGGCGGCGCGAAGTGGACGGACGCGCTCCAGGCCCGCGACGCGCTGCTGACCGAACAGCAGGCCGCCGCGAAGACCTTCGAGCGCGACTTCCTGCTCGGCATGTCTGGCCGTCTGGCGCAGGGCCCCGCGCTCGCGACGAAGCTGTCCCGGCTGTCCCTGGAGCGCGCGAAGCCGGACCTGGAGCGCCGCCCGGAGTACATGGACCGCGAGCTGCCGCGCATCAAGGACGGCCTGGAGCGCGCCCAGAAGAACCTCTTCATCGCCGCGGACAAGGCGCTCTTGCACGCGTTCGTGAAGCGCTCGCAGGCGCTCAAGCCGGACGAGCGCATCAGCGCCGTGGACACCCACTTCGGCAAGGCCTACGTCGAGAAGGACGTGCTCGCGAAGATCGACGCGCTCTACGCGGGCACGAAGGTCCTCACGCTGGCGGAGCGCCTGAAGATGGCGGACGAGACGCCCGCGCAACTTGCCGCGCGCAAGGATCCGCTGCTTGCGTTCGGCCTGGACCTGGCCAAGGAGCAGGCGGCGTTGGATGACACGCGCGACCGGCGCCAGGGCGCGGCGTCGCGGCTGCGGCCGGCGTGGCGCGCGGCGGTGATGGCGCAGGCGGGCAAGCCCATTGCCCCGGATGCGAACAGCACGCTGCGCGTGTCGTTCGGCAAGGTGCAGGGCTACACGCCGCGCGACGGTGCAGTGTACATGCCGCAGACGACGCTGACGGGCATGCTCCAGAAGCACACCGGAGAAGAGCCCTTCAACGCGCCCCCCAAGGTGCGCGCCACCGCGGAGGCGAAGAAGTTCGGCCCCTGGGTGGACCCCAGGCTCAAGGACGTGCCGGTGGACTTCCTGTCGGACGCGGACACCACGGGCGGCAACTCCGGCAGCCCCACGGTGAACGGCAAGGGGGAGCTGGTGGGCGTGAACTTCGACCGCGTGTGGGAGAACGTCGCGAACGACTTCGGCTACAATCCGGACGTGGCCCGGAACGTCAACGTGGACGTGCGCTACCTGCTGTGGAACCTGGACCAGGTCGAGAACGCGGACGCGTTGTTGCGCGAGCTCAACGTCCGCAAGAGCCCCCCGGTGGTGAAGGAGGCGCGCTGACATGTCGGAGCCGGGAGAGGGGTCGCCAGCACTTCCCACCTTCCGTCCCGAGGAGCGGGTGTGCGGCAACTGCAAGCTGTGGAGTCCGCACTCCGTGGATCACCGGGGGTGGGTGGGGCCGTGCCGCATGCAGAACTCGCGCGGCATGTTCCCGCCCTCCGCCCCCATCTGTGACAAGTACGCGCCCAAGGGCTCCGCGGCCCCGCTTCCTGTCGCTCAGAGCAGCACGCGAGGCCGCACGGCTCGCAGCGTGGCGCCCGTGGTGGTGCGCCGGCGCGCGGACCCCAACGACGTGGTGGACCTGGAAGGGTTGAACATGACGCGCGAAGAGCTGATGGACATCTTCCGGGATGCGGCCGGCCTCAGTGAGCCGCCGCTCGCCGCCAAGTGGGAGGGCGGCACGGTGCGCCTGGTTCCGGGCAACCCGGAGTTGCAGGCGAAGGATCTGCCCATCGACAACCTGTTCCACAAGGTCACGATGGTGCGCGACCGGCTGCGCGTGCTGGAGCAGAAGCTCAACGCCCACCCCAAGCTCTCCGAAGCAGAGAAGGTGGAGATGCAGAGCTACATCACCCGCGTGTACGGGTCGCTCACCAGCTTCAACGTCCTCTTCAAGGAGAAGACGGATCAGTTCGTCGGCAGCAAGGGCGACGAATAGGCCTCACGGCCGCTGGCCGCGCTCCTCCATCACGGTGAGGGCGCGCTGGCGGCCCCGGTGCAGGGCGCTCTTCACCGTGCCCTCCGGGATGCGCAGCAGCCGGGCGATCTCCGCCGAGCCCAGGCCGCGCACCTCGCGCAGGTAGAGCACCTGCCGCTGCTGGGGGTTCACCTCCTCCAGCGCTTCGTGGAAGTGGCGCTGCATCTGTTCGCCCATGGCGTGCGCTTCGGGCGACACGGTCTCCTGGGGCGCGTGCGTCAGCCGCTCCCGGCGCCTGCGCGCGCGCAGCCAGTTGATGCTGCTGTTGACCATCACCCGGTGCAGCCACGTGGTCCACGTCGCCCGGCCGTCCAGCCCCGGCGGCTGCCGCGACAGGCGCAGGAAGACATCCTGCACCACGTCCTCCGCGTCGTCCGTGTCCCCCACGATGCGCCGGGCGATGGCCAGGGCCCGGGGACGGTGATGGGCGTACAGGTCATTCAGGGTGGGGAAGGGGAAGACGGCGGCGGCGTGCGGGCCCATGGCGGACGGTCTCCTGTGTCTGTCTCCTGGAACGAATGGGCGCGCGGAACGGTCTATCGCCCCGGAGGGCGGGGGCCTGAAGGCCGCCGTACCGTCTTCTCGAACTTTGGGGAGGGGCCCCGGGCCAGCCGTCCTCCCGGAGGCCCCACCGGACTGCGTCCACGGGGCCGGGCCCTGTGGCCCTCACGGCCCAGCCGGTGCGCACGTTGCTGTCCTGGGGGGCGCGCCATGGCTCAGACGGCGGACATGGGAAGCAGGAGGCCGTACATGCCCCGGAAGCGGGAGGGCAGCGGCCTCATGGACCTGCTCCTGGGGCGCCCGCTCACCAGCGCCCAGGCGATGCAGGAGAAGACGGGCGTGCTCACCGGCGTGGCCCTGTTGGGACTGGATGCGTTGTCCTCCGCCGCGTACGGACCGGAGGCCGCGCTCACCGTGCTGCGCCCCCTGGGGCCCGCGGGCCTGTGGCTGCTGTTCCCCATCACGGCCGCCATCGTCGGGCTGCTGATGGTGGTGGCGGGCTCCTACGCGCAGACCATCGCCGCGTACCCCAGCGGCGGTGGCGCGTATACGGTGGCGAAGCAGAACCTGGGGCGGGGCGCGGGCCTGCTGGCCGCCACGGCGTTGATGCTCGACTACATGCTCAACGTGGCGGTGGGCATCTCCGCCGGCACGGGCGCGCTGGTGTCCGCGTTCCCCGCGCTGAGTCCCTACGTGCTGCCCATCGCGCTGGGCATCCTGGCGGTGCTCACGCTGGTGAACCTGCGCGGCGTGAGCGAAGCGGGCGCGGTGTTCGTCGTGCCCACGTGGTTCTTCATCGGGTCGCTCTCCGTGGTGCTGGTCGTGGGCCTGTTCAAGCTCGTCACCGGCCACGCGACGCCCCTCCAGGCGCCTCCGCCCCTGGCGCTGCCCACCGCCTCCGTGGGGGCGTGGCTCATCATCCGCGCCTTCGCCAGCGGGTGCACGGCGATGACGGGCGTGGAGGCCATCAGCAACGCCGTGCCCATCTTCCGCGACCCGGCCATCCGCCGCGCGCGCATCACGCTGGCGCTCATCGTCGGCATCCTCGTGACGATGCTGCTGGGCATCGCGCTGTTGTGCCGGGCCTACGGCGTGGGCGCGACGGTCCCCGGCTCCGCGGGCTACCAGACGGTGCTCTCGCAGCTCATCGCGGCGGTGATGGGGCGCGGCGTCTTCTACTTCGTGGCGATGGCCGCCATCCTCTGCGTGCTCGCGCTGTCCGCCAACACCAGCTACGCGGGCTTCCCGCTCGTCTGCCAGGTGCTGGCGCGCGAGCGCTACCTGCCCCCGGGCTTCGCGCACCGGGGCCGGCGGCTGGCCCTGTCGCGCGGCATCCTCACCCTGTCGGGGCTGGCGGCGCTGCTGCTCATCGCGTGCCGGGGCATCACCGACCGGTTGATTCCCCTGTTCGCCATTGGCGCGCTGATGGCCTTCACGCTGTCGCAGGCAGGCATGGTGGTGCACTGGAACCGGCACCGGGGCGAGGGCTGGCAGTGGCGCCGCGCGCTCAACGGCTTCGGCGCGGTGATGACGGCGCTCACCCTGGTCATCGTCGGCGTGTCCAAGTTCACGCACGGCGGCTGGGCCGCGTTCGTCATCGTCCCGTTGGGCATCCTGCTGCTGTCGCGCGTCCACGCGGCCTACACGCGCACGCGGCGGGACACGGAGCTGCGCCGCCCCGTGCACCTGTCGCCGGCTACGCCGCTGGTCGCCGTGGTGCCGGTGGACCGCTGGTCCCACGCGTCGGAGACGGCGCTGAGGTTCGCGCTGGAGCTCAGCGACGACGTGCGCGCGGTGCACATCTGCAGCGGCGACACCGACGAGCAGGAGCTGGACTCCCACTGGCAGCACTTCGTCCAGGGGCCGCTGATGGAGGCGGGCCGCAGGCCTCCGCCGCTGGTGCACGTGTCGTCGCCGTACCGCGCGCTGGTGTGGCCGCTGTTGGACTACCTGGACTCGCTGCTCGCGGAGTCCCCGGGCCGCACCGTGGCCATCGTGCTGCCGGAGCTGCTGGAGGCGCGCTGGTACCGCGCCATGCTGTACGGCCGTCGCTCGGAGCTGATGCGCAGCGCGCTGCTCCTGTCCGGAGAGCGCCGACTGGTGGTGGTCAGCGTGCCCTGGTACCTGCGCAGCGCCGGACAGACGGCGCCGCACTCGGCCTGGAACGCGCCCGACGAACATCCGTGAGGCGGGCAGGGGGCGCCGGTGCGGGGCGCCCCCCGACGCGGCGCTACTCCTGCTCGTCCTGCTTCGTCATGCCCCAGTCCTTCAGGCGCTTGAAGAGGGTGGAGCGTGCGAGCCCCAGCTCGCGGGCCACGCGCTCGCGGTTGTTGTTGAAGCGGCGCAGCGCGGTTTCGATGATCTGCCGCTCCAGCTTCTCCAGCATCTGCTCCAGCGTCATGCCCGGCGGCAGCTCCGGCACGGTGACGCCCGTCTCGCGGTTGACCTCCTGGTCGAAGGACAGGTCGCCCGCGTCGATGGACGGCCCCTTGCGCAGGAGCAGCGCGCGGTGCACCACGTTGCGCAGCTCGCGGATGTTGCCCGGCCAGGCGTGCTGCTGGAGCCGGTCCAACGCGGGCTGCGTCAGGCGCACCGTCTGTCCGCGCGGGGCGAACGCCTTCACGAAGTGCTCCGCCAGCCCGACGACGTCCCCCCGGCGGCTGCGCAGGGGCGGCAGGTGCAGCGGCACGACGCACAGGCGGTAGTAGAGGTCCTCGCGGAAGCGGCCCTCGCGGGAGGCGGCCAGCAGGTCGCGGTTGGTGGCGGCCACCACGCGCACGTCCACGTGCATGGGGCGGCTTGCGCCCACGCGCTTGATTTCACCGCTCTCCAGCGCGCGCAGCAGCTTCGCCTGGAGGTCCAGGGGCAGCTCGCCAATCTCGTCCAGGAACAGCGTGCCGCCGTCGGCCTCCTCGAAGGCGCCCTTGCGCGCGCCCACGGAGCCGGTGAACGCGCCCTTCTCGTGGCCGAACAGCTCGCTTTCAATCAGCTCCTTGGAGATGGCCGCGCAGTTGACCGGGATGAGCGGCCGGCTCGCGCGCAGCGAGCACGCATGCAGCGCGTTCGCCACCAGCTCCTTGCCCGTGCCGGACTCACCCAGGATGGTGACGGCCGCGGTGGACGGCGCCACGCGCTGGATGAGGTCCGTGAGCTGCCGCACCGACGGATCATTGCCGAGGATGCCGTGGAAGGAGGGCGCTTCCTTCTTCGCGGCCGGCACCGTCTCCAGGATGAGCTCCGCCTCGCCCACGCGCAGGGTGGTGGGCAGCGTCACCTCCGCCTCGAAGAGGCGCACCGGGCCCAGCCACGTGCCGTTGGTGGAGCGCAGGTCCACGACGTGGAACACGCCATCCCGGCGCGTCACCTTCAGGTGCTTGCCGGAGATGAACCGGTCCTGGAGCAGCAGGTCGCAGCCGGTGTCCTTGCCCACCGTGAAGCTGTCGCCGGTGAGCCGGTGCACCGTCTCCGTGGTGCCCTGCTTCACGCGCACCTGCGCGGCCTGCCAGCGCTGAGCGTCCCGGTTCTGCACCGCGGTGGCGTTGCCCACGTCGGTGGCCAGGTCCGCGTCCTCGCTGGCGCCGTGCTTGCGGAACACCGCGCGCCACTGGCCCAGCTCCAGGTCCGCGCCGTCGGGCAGCTCGCCCTGCTCCACGAGCTTGCCGGCGACCTTCGTGCCCTTGCCGGACAGGTCCTCCACCCGGCACTGCTGGCCGTCCCACAGGAGGGCCACCTGCTGGCGGCTCACCTCCGGATCCGGAATGGCCACGTCGCTCGAGTCACCCCGACCGAGCACCAGCCGCGCCCGGTCCACCGCCACCCGCAGCACTTCCTCGCCTCGACGGAAGAACACCAACTCCGGCATTCCGACCTCTCCCCGTGGCCCTGCACCCGGCGCCACAGGCAGCGCTTTACACGGCGCGTGCACGGGCTTCAACGGGGGCCGGGGGGACCTGGGGACCGATCATGCGAGGGGACGGCGAGGACGCCGTCCCCTTCACCCGGACGCGCCTAGCGCTTGGGCCCGAAGCGCGGGCTGCTCACCATGCCGGTGAGCCGGCCGCCGCGGTAGCCCGGGTTGTCCCGGTCCTGCGGCAGCATGTTCACCGCGATGGCCAGGGGGCCCAGCCGCTGCTGGAAGGCCTGCTCGAACTTGAGCCGCACGTCCAGCCCCAGCTCGCTGTACTCCAGGCGCTTGCCCAGCTTCACCGTGCCGGAGCCCGTGCCCTCCAGGTCCTCGCTCTTGAGGTCCAGCGTCCTCACCGTGCCCAGGCCCTTGTCGAACTGGAGGTCGCCCTTCAGGTCGCCCAGGAGCATGCGCGGCAGGGTCATGGGCATCGCGGGGCCGCCGCCCATGGGGATGGCCGCCGTGCCGCCCTTGATGGTGAGCCCCTGGGTGTCCAGGGCCACCGTGCCCGTCGCCTGCGACCAGTCCGCCGGCTGTCCGCGCACGATCGCGCCCGGCGCGGTGAGGGACACCTTCGCGTTGAGCAGGCCCTCCATCTCCACGCCGGTGTAGCCCTTCAGGTTGCCACCGCTCGCCTGCAGGCCGCTCACGTCCACGTCCAGCGACGTGGCGCTCAGGCCACCCACGACGACGTGCACCGTGCCGCCCATGGCCTTCGCGTTCACCACCACGCCGGGCGGGAAGAGGGCGGGGCGCAGCGCCACGCTGTCCAGGGTGAGCGCCTCGCCCAGCTCCGCGGGACCCAGGCCGCCGGCCTCGCCCCGGGCGAGCGCCGCCACGGACTCCGCGCCCAGCGGCGTGGGCGGCTTGCTCACGCTCACGTTGGTGGCGGTGACGCCGAACAGGCCGGGCCGCAGGCTGCCGATGCGCACCGCGAGCCCCTGGGCCGCGGCCTCCGTGACGATGCGCGTGCGGACCGCGTCGTACGGGAAGGTGAGCATCAGGCAGAGGCCGAACGCCACCACCGAGAACGCGGTGTAGCCGGCGACGAGCTTCCAGCGGGCGGTCTTCGTTTCGGTGGCCATGGCTATTGCTTCATCCGGTAGGTGGCGACGGTGGTCCACGCCGTCAGGGTGTCCGTGGCCGGGCGGGGCTCCACGCGCAGGTACTTCACCTTCACGATGCCCGGGCCCGTCTC
>SECN01000152.1 GCA_004173515.1 Myxococcaceae bacterium
CTGGCCGGCGACCAGCACGCGCGGGTTCGGCGCGCTGGGCATGGCCTGGCCGCCGTGGGCGCACAGCACCGTGGCGCCGAGGTGGAGCAAGGGACCGGGCATGGGGGTGTCTCCGGGAAGGAGCGGGAATGGGAGAAACCTACATCGGGAGGGGACGGCGTGGCGGGGCAACGGTCCGCGAGGGCCGGGTCTTCCCTGAAAGGAACGGTGAGAGCGCATTCCCACGGTGGGGCCGGCGCTCTAAGATGGCGACCGCTTCAACCTGGACCCACCCATGCCTCCTCGCCGTCCATCACCGTCGTCGCGTTCGGGCACCGGCCGTTCCGGTGGCTCGACGGCGGAACGCCGTCCCAAGTCCTCCTCCGGAGGCGATTCCCGCCGCGTGGCCGTCCCGGACGAGGACTGGTCCGCGCCGCCTTCGGGCGAGGACGGCCCGGACGAGGGGGGAGACCCGGAGCTGTACGGGGAAGCGGAGCCGCAGCGCTCGCGCACGGGCGAGACGCGCGTGGCTTCCATGGCGGACGTGCGTCCGGATCCGGAGGAGTCCTCCGAGGAGGAAGAGGAAGAGGACAACTCGGAGACGACGCGCGCCGGGCCTCCGGTGCTGGTGCTGGTGCTGGACGGGCCCGACAAGGGGCGCAAGAAGCGCTTCAAGGGCGTGCGCATGGTGCTGGGTCGCAGCAAGGACTGCGACTTCGCCCTGGGGGACCAGACGGTGTCCCGGCGCCACATCGAGCTGGTGTACGGCGCCAGCGGCGTGGTGATGCGAGACCTGGGCGGCATCAGCGGCACCCAGGTGAACGACCAGAAGGTGGACGAGTGCATCCTCAAGCACGGGGATGAGATCTCCGTGGGCAAGACGCGCCTGAGGTTCGTGGACGAGACCGAACTCATCAAGGAGATGCGCGCCAAGGCGGAGGCCGGCGAGTCGGAGCCGGAGAAGAAGAAGGAAGAGGAGAAGAAGGACCCGCGCCTGGATGAGAAGACGAACGCGAACTACAAGCTCGCGGACCTGATGCGCGACGAGAAGGCGCGCAAGGCGGGCGTGCCCCGGCCGCGTCCCGTGCGCAACACGGCGCGCGAGGGCATCAAGTTCGACTTCAAGATGAAGGTGGGCGCTGCCATCGCCGGCCTGGTGGTGGTGATGCTGATGGTGGGCCTGGCGACGTCGGGGCGCGGGGGACCGCCGCCTCCGCCGCCGGAGGATCCGGGCCTCAAGCGTGCCACGGAGCTGATGCAGAAGGCGCGCGACAAGGTGCGCGACGGCGACTACCCGGACGCCATCCGCTTCGCCGCGGAGGCGGAGAAGGCGCACGCGGGCATCGACGTGGACGGCGTGGGCAAGGGCGCGCAGCGGCTGCAGGAGGTCGTGGAGTCCTTCAAGGCGGTCCGCGAGCTCATCGCGCAGAACAAGTACGACGACGCGCGCGCCCGGCTGAAGGCCACGCCGGAGGGCACCGCGCGGACGGACACGGAGCGCGACGAGCTCAACGCGGACCTGGAGGCGAAGGAGCAGGCCTACCACGTGAACCTGTTGGAGACGGCGCTGACGGCGCGCGACGCGGAGCAGGCCCGCACGCTCATCCCGCTGCTCATCGACACCACGCGGCCCCCGTACGAGACGCGGCTGGCGGAGCTGGACGCGGCGCTCGCGAAGGAAGCAGCGCAGGCGGTGCGGCAGGCCGGCTACCAGAAGGCCGCGGCGGCGGAGAGCGCGAAGCAGCGCCGGGCGCAGTACGTGGAGCAGGCCTTCGAGGACGTGGAGCGCCGCTTCAACGGCGGGGACTTCCAGCGCGCGACGCTGGAGGTGGACCGGGTGATGGAGAAGTACCGGGCGGAGGCGGACGTGCAGGCCCGCGCGCGCAACCTCAAGAAGCTCATCCCCCAGTTCCGCTCGGCCTTCGAGGAGGGCCAGAAGAAGTACGAGAGCAACGCGCTGGAGGCTTCCGTGAAGCCCCTGCGCCGCGCGGCGGAGGTGTACCGGCAGATTGGCTTCGCGGGCTCGCTGGGGGACACCGTACATCGCTCGCGACCGCGACCCCGCGCTGGCGAAGGAGCAGTTCAAGATCGTCATCGAGGCGTCCGCGGAGGGCTCGGACGTGAAGCGCAAGGCGGAGATGGCGCTGAGCGAGCTGCAGAAGTCCGAGGGTTCGTAGCACCCCCGAAGGGCCGCTTCCGTACGCGGTGGGGGCGGGCGGCCCCGTGGTTTTTTCCTGATCGTCGTCGCGGTCTGTCTTGGAGACACTGGATGAGTGAGTCGTCGCTGCGTGAGCTGGGCATGGATCTGTTCGAGGAGCGCCAGTTCGAGCGCGCCCTCGCCGCCTTCGCGGAGGCCGTGCGCCGCGTGCCCGCGGACCACCGCTCGCGCATGCTGGCATCCCGGTGTCTGGCGGAGCTGGGCGAGCGCGAGCGCGCTGTCACCGCCTACCACGCGTGCGCGGAGGGCCTCTTGCGCCGCGACTACCTCTTGAGCGCGATGGCCGCGTGCAAGCTGGCGCTGGAGCTGTCGCCGAACGAGCGGCGCCTGAAGGAGACGCTGGCCCGGGTGCACTCGCGCGCCGCGCGCCACGCCCGGGGCCGCGCCGCGGTGCCGCCGCCCCTGCCGCCGGAGCACCTGTACGACGGCAAGGTGGACACGGACCTGATGGGCCTGCTGGGCGAGGAGCTGTCCAACCGCGCCATCGAGGTGCTGGCCGCGCCGGACACCGGCGGCAACGCCGACCCCCAGGGCCGCCCGCCGCTGCCGCTGTTCGCGGACCTGGACCGGGAGGCGTTCCTGGACCTGGTGGGGCGCATGGTGTGGCGCACCATCAAGGCGGAGGAGGTCATCAGCCGCGAGGGTGAGCCGGGCGACCACCTGTACGTGCTGGTCGCGGGCAAGGCGGAGGTGACGCGCAAGGCGGACGGCGAGGACCGCACGCTGGGCTTCCTGGGCGGCGGCTCCATCTTCGGAGAGCTGGCGCTGCTGACGGGAGCCGCGCCCACCGCGACGGTGACGGCGGTGTCGGACTCGGAGGTCTTCGAAATCCGCCGCGAGCACCTCAACGCGGTGGCCAAGAGCCACCCGGCGGTGCCGCAGCTGCTCGCGGACTTCGCGCAGCAGCGCATGATGCGCAACCTGATGGCGAACTCGCCCCTGTTCCAGCAGTTGCCGGAGTCGGAGCGAGGCGCGCTCTTCCAACGCTTCACCTTCCGGCCCCTCCAGGCCGGCGAGAAGGTGCTGGTGGAGGGCGAGCACTCGCCGGGCCTCTTCCTGGTGCTGGCCGGGGAGCTGGTGGTGCAGAAGGAGGACCCGGCGGGCGGCGTGGTGACGCTGGGCGTGCTGCGCGAGGGCGAGGTGGCGGGAGAGATTTCGCTGCTCACGGGCCTGAGGGCCACGGCCACGGTGCTGGTGCCGCGCAAGACGGCGGCGGCGTACCTGGAGCGCAACGCCTTCCACCAACTGGTGCAGGCCTTCCCCAACATCCGCACGTACCTGGAGCAGTTGTCCGACCGGCGCCTGAAGCAGATTGGTGAAGCGCTGCGGCCGCTGGAGATCATCGACGCGGACGACATGATGCTGGAGCCTGAAACCGGGGCGGCCTGAGATGGTGGTGACGCGCTCGCGGGTGGTGAGCGGCATGGCGGCGCTGGTCGCCGCCGGGCTGGTGCTCTACTTCTGGCCCCGGGAGGAGCCGGGGGTGAAGGACGCCGTCACCCGCCGCATCATCGAGATGACGCGCGCCGCGGAGGAGAAGGACGTCGGCGGGGTGATGGAAGGCGTGTCCGAGCGCTTCAAGACGACGGATGGCTGGAGCCGGCAGGACGTGCACCGCATCCTGGCCGCGCAGGTGTTGCGCGGTCAGTGGGTGCGCATCTTCACCACCGACATCGAGGTGGTGGAGGTGACGCCCACGCAGGCGGAGTTCCAGGCGCGCTTCATCTTCGGCCGCTCGCAGGCGGACAAGCTGGAGGACCTGGCGCGCGACAGCGTGCTCAACGCCTACTCCATCGAGGGCCTCTTCGAGAAGGAAGCCGACGGGGAGTGGCGCGTGATGAAGGCGAAGCAGCGCCGGTTGGATCCCTCCGAGCTGCTGTAGCGCCGGGGCACCGCGCCACGGTGTGGCGCGGGCTCCGGGCCGTCACTGCTGCGGCTGGAACAGCGGCCCTGCCTCGTTGAGCCACGCCTTGGCCATGGCGGGCTGTCCGGATGTCTCCAGGCGCTTCTTGATGTCGTTGGCGCGCGTGGCGATGAGCTCCGGCGGCGTGCCCTGGGCGCGGGCGCGCACCAGGGCGAAGTAGTGCTGCTGGCACCCGGCGGCGAAGTCTCCCTGGGCGAAGAGCAGCTCCCCCAGCGCCGCGTACGCCTCCGGCATGCTGCCCGCGCCGGTGTCCGGGGCCACGGCGGCCAGCAGCGTCCGGGCGCCCTCGAAGTCCTTGCGCGCGAGCAGCAGCGCGCCCTTGGCGTACTGCGCCCGCGCGAGCCCTACGCCCCGCGCCGCGAGCGCCTTGTCGTAGGCCGCGAGCGCGTCGTCCTGCCGGCCCGCCTGCTCCATCACGCCCCCGCGCGACAGCCAGTACCGGTCGTCCCGGTCCAACGCGGGCACCGACTTGCCGTCCGACGTGGTCACCTTCACGTCGCGGAAGGTCTTCTCGTAGGCCTCCAGCAGCGCCAGCGCCCCCGCTCCGTCACCCTGCGCCTGGAGCAGGCGCGCGCCATCCAGCGCCAGCAGGGGCGCGGTGGGCTGCTTCGCCACGGCCGCCTCGAAGGCCGCGCGGGCCTCCGGCGCGTGCTTCGCCGCCAGCGCCCGGGCCCGCGTGAAGAGGGCGTAGTGTTCGTCCGGCGAGGCCTTCAGCGCCGCGTCCGTCAGGGGCAGGGCCTCGTCGGGCGCGCCCTTCGCCAGCGCCACCTCCGCCCGGGCCACCGCGAGGCGGGCCTGCAGCGCGGGCGTCAGCTCCTTGCCGCGCGTGGCCAGCTCGTCCAGCGTCGCCTTCACGCTGTCCGGATTGCGTCCCGAATACAGCTGCGCCAGCGCGGACGTCACCTTCGCCAGCAGGTGGTCCGGGTTCGCGGAGGTGGCCCGCGAGAAGGCCTCCACCGCCTGGGGGAACAGCCCTTCGTCGAGCAGCGCCTCGCCGTAGGCCGTGGAGAAGCGCGGATCCCTCCACGCCCCTTCCGCCGCGTGCGCGAACGCCTGCCGGGCCTCCGAGAGTCGCCCCTGCTGTTGGAGCATCCGCGCCTGGGCCAGCGTCAGCTTGGGGCTGTTGGCGCCCTGGGCCTTGAGCTCCTCCAGCAGCTTCTGCGCCTCTGCTGTCTTGCCCTCGCCGACGAGCAGCAGGGCGCGCGCGCCGTAGCGCTCACCGGAGCGCGAGCCCATGGCCTCCGCCCGGTCCAACTGCTCGCGGGCCTTCGCATCCGCGCCGGGCTGGTGATGGTCCAACCACAGCACCGTCTGGATGTCGGCGGACAGGGCCCGCGCGTCGCGCGAGTCCGGGGAGAGCGTGAAGAGCGTCTCCAACTGCTGCTGCGCCATGGCCAGGTCGCTGGGGTTGCCCTTGAGCGCCGCGGCGCGGGCCGCGCGCAGGTGCGCGTCCACCTCCTGCCGCACTTGGCCCCGGTGGACGTACCAGGTCACCGCCGCCGCGAGCACCACCGCGACGACACCAATCTGGAGCAGCGCGCTGCCCAGACCCTCGCGACGCTTCCAGTCACCGCGACCCGACGTGTCCATGGGTGGCCTCTCGCGTAAATATTGAAGATTTTCAGACAGTTATGCGAAGTAGGACGGGCATGGACAGATAGGTCCGCCCCCCCGGGGTGTCAACGGGTGGGGGCTGTCCCACGCGGGGCGGCAAGCCCTGGAGGCACGCGATGGCGGTCTACACGACACTTCCCCCCGAGGCATTCACCCGCGTGGCCGAAGCCTACGGCCTGGGCACCGTGCGCGGGATGACGCCCATCCCCCAGGGCTCCATCAACACCAACCACCGGCTGGAGACGGATGCGGGCCGCTTCTTCGTGCGCCACACCACCGTGCGCTCGCCCGACGACCTGCGCTTCGAGGCCGCGCTCCTGGAGCACCTGGCCCGTGCGCACTTCCCGGCGCCGGTGCTGCTGGTGCCCGCCGGGCCCGAGCCCTTCCTGGAGATGCACGGCGGGAGGATCAGCGTCTTCAAGTGGCTGCCGGGCGAGGAGTTCACCCGGGCCCGGCTCACCCCGGACGTGCTGGAGCGCCTGGGCGCGGAGCTGGGAAAGCTGCACCGCCTCACCCAGTCCTTCGGCGGCTTCCGCGACAACCCCTATGGCCCGGAGGTGGTGAAGGGCTGGCTTACGGGGCTGCGCGAGCGTCCGGAGCCGGAGCTGGCGGCGGTGGCCGGGGAGCTGGAGGGGCTGCTCACACGCGCGGAGGCCGAACACCAGGGACTGGAGCCCCGGGGCGTCATCCACGCGGACCTCTTCCTGGACAACGTGAAGTGGCTGGGCGACCGCGTAGGCGCCTTCTTCGACTTCGAGATGGCGTGCGTGGACGCGTACACCCGCGACGTCGCCATCACCCTCAACGCGTGGTGCTTCGAGGCCCGCTACCAGCCCGAGCTGTGTCAGGCCTTCCTGCGCGGCTACCAGGACGCCCGGCCGCTCGCGGAGGTGGAGAAGGCGGCGCTCTTCGGTCACGCGCTCTACGGCGCGGTGCGCTTCACGACGAGCCGCATCCGCGACTACCACCTGTCCACGCTGGGCGCGGACAAGCTCGCGCCCAAGGACTACCGCACGTACCTGTCCCGCGCGCGGGCCCTGGCCCACATGGGGCCGGAGGGGCTGCGCGCGCTGGTCGGCGTGTGACGGGGTGCGGCCCTAGATGCCGGAGAGGATCTTCCAGGTGCCGTCGACCTTCTCGAACACCATCTGCTCCAGCTCCGAGTCCTGCTGGGGCCGGGCGTTGAGGCCCGGCATGCGCCAGGACGCGTTCCAGTAGTAGATGGCGGAGGCGAGCTCTTCGTTCTCGCTGAACTCCACGCGGCGGACGTTGATCTCCACCTTGGGGTTCTGGACCTTGCTGAAGAGCGACACCATGTGGGGGCCGATGTTGGCCGCCGTGAGGTCGTCCTCCGCGTCCTCGGTGCCGCCGTCGTCGCGGAACTTCGGGGACACCAGGGCCTGGATGGCCTTCGCGTCGCGGGCCTCCAGGGCCGCGCGGTAGCGCTCCATGACGGAGAGGATGGCGCGGGTGTCGTCGGTGTCCTGCAACTCCGTGCCGGGAATGCGCTTCGGGGCGCACGCGGCCAGGAGGAAGACGGCGCAGAGGGCGAGGAAGCGGTTGTGCATGGCGGGGCCTTATGGGTTCAACCGCATGGGTGTCAACCCATTCCCAGGCCCCGCCCGCGATGCGCGCTTTGACTATTTGGCGCGGACGACTTCAGCGATGAAGCGGTTGAGCACGGGCACCTCGTTGTCGAGGATCTTCAGGCCCTCGGACTCGATGACCTTCTCACCGATGAAGGCCACGGCCTTGAGCAGGAAGGGCAGCTTGAGCGAAATCTCCCCGTCCATGGTGCGCTCCGTCTGGCCGTTGCCCAGGTCGCGCAGCCGCAGCACGCCCGTGTTCACCATCATCTTGGAGATGGTCTGGGACGTGGGCGTGTTGGTGAACGCCAGCTCCTTCTTGCGCTTGTCGTAGGTGGACGTCTCGATGAAGGCGAACCACTCCGGCGGGACCTTCTTGGTCCCGATGGTGGCGATGACGGGCTTGGGGCGGTAGCGGATGCGGCGGTGCACGCGGTCCCCGTCCACCTTCACCTCCAGGGGCTGCAACTCCAACAGCACGCCGTGGTGCTCCAGGAGGAACGGGAAGTAGCGCTCGTCGAGGAGCGCGCGCTCCACCTCATCCACCGTGCCCTGGATCCGCTGCTGCTTGCCGAACCGCATGCTCCGTCCACCTCCCGAATGTGTCGACCGCGTCTAGCGGAAAGCCTGACGCGGCACCAGGGGTCCGCGAAAGGTCGTCTGCTCGAAGTCACATCGTTCGCGCCACTCGGTGGCGACCGCACGGAACGCGGCGCCGTAGTCCGGAAGTGCACCGACTTCATGCCGCACGGCGCCGCAGTCGCCCGCCAGGTAGGCGGCTTCGATCTTCAGCCGTGTGGCTTCCCTGCGGATGGCCTCCGGCAGCGCGGTGTCCGCCAGGGCACGTTGCAGTTGATCCGCCGCGAGTGCCGGCGCACCCACCTGGTGCAGCCGCCGACCCAACAGGTAGCGCAGCCACGGGTCCTGCGGCGAGGCCAGCAGGGCGCGGTCCAGGAGCAGCAGGCGCAGCTCTTCCTGGGGCGCGCGGAAGTACGCCTCGATGGGCGCCCGGCGCGACGGGGACTCCAGCGCGGCCAGCTTCACCTGGGCGGTGCGCGTCAACTCCGGCCCGGCGTTGAGCGCGAGCGCCGCCTGGAGGAACGCGCGCGACGCGTCCAGGTTCTCCAGGTGCAGGGCGACGTCCGCGCGGGCCACGGCCACCTCCGCGGCGAGCGCGGGCCGGTCCTTCACCTGTTCGGCGAGCGAGTCCAGCACCCCGGCCGCGTCGGCGGAGCGCTCCAGCGCGTCCAGGGCCACGGCCTGTCCCAACTGGAAGGACGGCTCCTCGGGCTGGAGGGCGGCGGCGCGCTGGTAGCGGGTGAGCGCGTCCTGCGGGTCGCTGGCGAGCGCGTCGCGGGCGGAGTCCGACAGCCGGGCCACCTCGCGGGCGCAGGCGCGGGAGAAGAGGCTGCCGGCGCGGAAACGGGCGAAGGCGCGCGCGAGCGTGGATGCGTCCAGGGGCAGCGCGTCCAGGGTGCGTTCCCACTCCGTGACGAGCGCGTCCAGCGGCTGTCCGTAGGCGGCGTCGAAGTCCGCGTGCGCGTAGACGGCCCGCAGCTTGTCCGCGCCATAGGTGTCCGCCAGGTAGCGCAGGAACGAGCCCGCCACGGTGTACGCGCGCGCCGGGGCGGACTGGTAGAAGCCCTTGGGGCCCATCAGGTCGCGCATGTCCGGGGCCAGGCCCTGACGGCGCATGCCCGCGGCCCACTGGTGCAGGGTGAGCTCGCCCTGCACGGGGTCGTCCGCGGCGACGGCGAGCCCTTCGATGACGCCCATCAGCGGCCACACGCCCAGCCGGGTGGTGACGCGGAAGAAGCCCGCGCCGGCGGGGGCCGCCATCACATGCGCCAGCTCATGGTGCAGCACGGAATGGGGGAAGGGCTTGTCCTGGATGTGCAGCTCGGTGCGCCAGGGCTTGGCGAACTGGGTGCGGCCGGCGCCCACCAGCCGCTGCTTCTCGTCCTCGGAGCGGTAGAGCCACACGCGCACGCGCTCGGTGGGGGCCACGCCCAGGAAGCGTGCCGTCTGGGCGTAGCGGAACTCCAGATCCCTCGCCATCCGGTCCACGTCCTCGCGGGCCTTGCCGCGCGGGTAGTGCAGGACGAAGTGCTCGGTCTCCCGCACGCCGCCCAACTGCTCCGCCAGGTACGCGTCCGTCATGCGCAGGCCCAGTTGCGGCGCGCGGGCCTCCAGCATCCAGATGCCCACCGCGCAGAGCGCGACGAGGCCCAGGCCCCCCACACGCGCGCCCTTCAGGGTCAGCCGTCCGGTGCGCACGTCGAGCAGCGCCAGGGCCAGGGCCGCGAAGCCGCCCGCCCACAGCAGCGTCTCCACGCGGAACCAGCCCAGCGCGGCCGTCATCTGGAGGGCCTCGTCGTAGAGCGGGCCGGGCAGGTGGCCCAGGAAGACGTTGAAGGCGAACACCTGGGGCCCGAAGACGATGGGCACCACCGTGACGACCAGGGACAGCAGGAGCAGCAGGGCGTACAGGCCCGCCGCGCCCCGGGGCCGGGCCGTCGAAAAGCCCAGGAACACGCCCGCGGCGGAGGCGAGCACGGCGGAGGGCACGGTGAGCAGGGGGTAGAAGCCCGCCAGCTCGAAGGGGTCGCACGCGGTGCGGAAGCGGGCGAAGAGCAGGGCGCACACGAAGGGGGGGATGAGCACCCCCAGGTTCAGGACCAGGCTTGCGCCCAGGGCGCGCCCCACGGCCGTTCCAGGCAGGCCCGCGGCCTCCGCCAGGGGGGGCCGGGGCAGGGCGCCGGTGAGGATGCGGCGCTCCTGGTGGGCGGCGGCGATGCCCGTTCCTCCTCCAAGCAGGCCCACGGAGATGGCCAGGGCCAGGCCCAGTTCGAAGCCGGGAACGCCGAAAAGGGGGAGCAGGACGAGGGCCGACCCCCCACCGGCGAGCAGCAGCACGGTGGCCAGGACGGCCGGACGGCCCAACAGACCTCTGGCGCGGGGGAGGACTTGCCGCATGGTGTCCCCTATACTCCCCGGCCGCATGTCCGAACAGAAGAGCGGATCCGAACTGCGCACCCATGGTCGTGCGCCCATCGAGCTGAAGGTCGACTACAAGAAGCTCAATTCGTTCTTCGCCGACTACACGAAGAACATCAGCAAGGGCGGTACCTTCATCAAGACGAAGAAGCCGCTGCCCATCGGCACGCGCTTTCTCTTCAAGCTGACGGTGCCGCACCGGGAGGCTCCGTTCGAGCTGCTGGGCGAGGTCGTCTGGTCGAAAGGCGACGCGGAGGAGCCCGGCATGGGCATCCGCTTCATCTACAGCAGCGAGTCCCAGCGGGTGGACTTCGAGACGCTGGTGGAGCGCCTCATGTCCGACAGCCTGGGCTCCGAGCTGACGGAGAAGTTGCTCAACAAGCCCCTGCATCCCCAGCACCCATGAGCCTGCGTTTCGCGATGACGCTGTGCGCGCTGGCGCTCGTGGGCGGCGCGTGTCAGGAAGCGCCCGCCGCACCCCCGAAGCCAGCGCCCGCCGCCCCGCGAGCGCGCCCGAAGGACGTGGCGGCGGAGGACTTCGTGATGCCAGGGCTGCCGCGCGCGCACGTGCGGCTGAAGGACGCCTACGGGGGCGTGCACCGCGTGGAGGTGGAGGTGGCCGCCACGGGGGATGCGCGCACGCGCGGGTTGATGTGGCGCAAGGCGCTGCCCGCCGGGCAGGGCATGCTCTTCCTCTTCCCGGAGGAGGAGGTGCGCGGCTTCTGGATGCGCAACACGCTCATCCCGCTGGACATGCTCTTCATCACCTCCGAGCACCGCATCGTCGGCATCATCGAGAACGCGGAGCCGCGCACGCTGATGAACCGCTCGGTGGGCATCCCCAGCCAGTACGTGCTGGAGGTCCCGGGCGGCTGGTGCCAGGCCAAGGGCATCGTCCGGGGCGGCACGGTGGAGTTCGAGAACGTGGGCACCATCCCCATCACGCCGTGACGCAACCGTGTGCCGGTGTCGCGCGGTTGTCGCGAAGCCGGCTTTGGGGTGCATGAAGACGTGACGCGCTGCTTGAATCAGCGCCACATGGCCTCCGCAGGATGCGCTCGCGCCTGAACGCCCGAAGTCCGGGCGGAGTGCGCGCCACCTCTGGAGGATGCACTGCATGGCTTCTCGTGTGATGGGCCGCGCCACGGGCGCGATGCTCCTGGTTGGCACCCTGACGTGGATGGGCTGCGAGGGAGCGCGGTGACCCGCCGGTGGTGACGGTGTCGCGGGGTAGGACGGGCAGCCCGGCGCGGAAGGTCCTCCGGGAGAACCCGGTCCCACGGGCCCCGGCTCCATGAGGCAGCCCGGGCCGGGCGCCACGGCGCGAGCGCAGGGCGTGGAGCCGAGCACCCCGCTGTCGTCCGTCATCGCGGTGACCTTCCGGGAGACCTGGGCGCGGGCGCGACGAACGTGGCGGACTACGTGAATGCGCGCGTGGAGCAGGTCGTGGCGGTGCGGCGGTACAACTACCCGCGAGGCACGGAGTTCCTGCACACGGTGCGCTACGTGGATCCGGACGCGCCCGCGCTCCTGTCCACGCGCCTCAAGGAGCTGCGCTATTCGCGCAAGGACGAAGCGCCCGCGGATGACCGGGTGCGCAACTTCTACGCGGAGGAGCAGGAGAAGAAGCGGCGCGGCCGGTTGCCCGCGTTCCCCGGCACGCCGGAGCTGGGGTTGATCAACGAGTTCGGCTGGCGTCTTCAGGGCTTCATCGAGGACGCGCGGGGACGGCTGCGGTTCCAGACGCTGGAGGAGCACGTCTACTGCATGGGGCGCCACACGAACCTGGGCGTCACGGTAGACCAGACCTTCGCGTTCCCGCGCAAGGTGCCCGGCCGTGACGGATGGAGGCCCCAGGACCCGCGGGGCCTGCCGGACGTACCGCAGGCGGGCCATGCGAAGCTGGAGACCGAGACGTACTTCGAGCGAGTCCAGGGAGGCGATGAGTTCCGCGCGAACGACGAGCTGCTCACGCGCTTCTTCCCGGGAGGCGTGCTGGACCTGCCCGCCGTGCGGCGCGCGGCGCGCGGAGGAGACAGGGACCTCGCGTGGCTGGTGACGCCTTCACGTGAGCGCGCGCTCCAGCCGGACAAGGCCTACTGGGCGTTGGTGCGGGAGCAGGCGTTCGCGCTGGGGTGGGACACGCTCCTCGCGCCCCCCGTGAACGTGCACCGCGAGGTGGAGAACGGCTCCACGGAGCTGGAAGCCACCGGGCGCCTCTACACGGACGGGCGGCTGCACCTCGCGTGGGGGTGAAGCGAGGCGGGAGCAGAAGCCTGGAGGCTCCCGCACCTCGCCTGCACGTGCGCGCGAGGCCGAACTACTTCGCGTCCGGCACCTGGAACAGGAACGTGCTGGCGTGCGACTCGCCCGACAGCGCCTTCACCTTCTTGCGCAGGGACGCGGCGACGGCGGACAGCTCCGCGGGGTGGGGGGACGGGGACAGGCCCCGCTGATCCACCGCCGCCAGACTCAACGTCACCGGCACCAGGGGCGTGCCCGGCGCGTCGTTCGCGGTGAAGCCTCCGCGTCGCAGGTCCTCCGGGCCATACAGCGGGACCTTCTCCGCGTCGAAGCGCTGACAGAGCTTCTGGAGCACCTCCGGGGACACGCCTTCGGGACACACGAGCACGAAGTCGTCGCCGCCCACGTGGCCCAGGTGTGAACCGGGCGGCAACAGGTGCAGGCACTCCGACAGCAGGTTCGCCGTGTGGCGGATGACGCGGTCGCCCTGCAGGAAGCCGTAGCGGTCGTTGTACGTCTCGAAGTGGTCCAGGTCGCCGTAGATGATGGTGAACGCGCTGCCTTGAAGCGCGGCGCGGATCCACCGTTCAATCATCCGGCTGCCGGGCAGGTCCGTGAGCGGGTGCGCGCCAGTGGCCGCGTGCTGCTCCAGGTCCGAGGCCCGCGCGATGAGCTGCTTCATCGTCACCGTGCCCAGGAAGTGGCCCTGCGCGTCCGTCACCACCACCGGGTCGTAGACGGACTCGGGAGGACGGCGCATCGCCATGCGCGCCAGGGCGGTGATGGCCGTGGCGTCCTCCACCACCATCAACGTGTCGGGCGAGCCGTCCGAGAGCGCCGGGGTCTCATCCGCGGAGGTGCCTCCCCAGCGCGCGTAGAAACTCCGCCGCGTCACCACCGCGCGCGGCTGTTCGCCGTCCAGCAGCACGACGTGGTCCTCGCCCGGCGTGCGGCGGAAGAGCCGGTCCAGCTCCACCGCGGGCGACGCGGACGGAGCGCACGGGGGACGGATGATCATGCTGCCCACCGTCTCGTCGTCCTCGTGCTCGCGGTGGTGCAGGGCGCGGATGGCCTCGCGGCAGCGCTCCGCGAAGTCCGCACCCGGACGCTGGGGCGCGTTCGCGGGACGTGCCAGCAGGTAGCCCTGCGCGTGCCGGATGCCCAGGCGCAAGAGCACGGCCAGCTCGTTCCACGTCTCCACGCCCTCGGCGATGAGCACCGCGTCCACGCGCTGCGCGAAGGTGACCAGCGACTTCACCAGGTGCTGCCGGTACGTGTGCAGGTGGATGTCCCGCACCAGCGCCTGATCCAACTTGATGAAGTCCGGCGCGCTGTGCACCAGCGTCACCAGGCCCGAGTGCCCCGCGCCGAAGTCGTCCAGCGCGATGCCGAAGCCCTGCTCCGCGTACCGCCGCGCGAGCATGCGCAACTGCTCGGTGTCCTCGAACGTGCTGCGCTCGGTGATCTCGAGCACGAGCTGCCGGGGACTGAGGCCGTGCGTGCGCAGCAGCTCCAGCGTGGCCGCGCCGCCGAAGCGCTCGTCGCTCAGCACATCCGGGCTGACGTTGAAGAAGAAGGGGCCGTGCCGCTGCTCTTCCGGCAGCGTGGCGATGCGGCGCACCGCCGCGGTCCAGCACGCCCGCTCCAACTCGTAGGTGAACCCCTCCACGCGCGCGCGATTGAAGAGTTCGTTGGGGGACTCCACCGGACCCAGGCCTCGCGACAACACCTCGTGGCCAAGCACCTCGCCACTGAGCAGGTCGACGATGGGCTGGAAGACGGTGGCGACCCTCGGCTCGTCACCGTTCCACAGCCAGGGAGGTGGCGGGCCGGGCTTGCTGGGGGAGGGCAGGCTCATGACTCCCAAAATGTACCGCGCCCTGAAGGAAGCTTCAGTCCCCCCCTCCCTTCTGGCGCCCTCAACATCCAAAAAGGACGGTTGCGAGAAGGCGCCGCCATTCTTCCCGAGAACTGAGAAAGATGGATTGAGACATGCTACTCCCCACGAATCCGCTGGATTTCCGGCACGTTGGCTCCGTCCGAGGCCATGGGTGCCGCGTCCACGGGAGCCATGGGGGCGACTTCCACCGGCGCGACCTGGGCGAGCGTCACCTGGGCCGCGACCGCGTCCATCGCCTGCCCCTCCTCTCCCTGGGCAGTCGAGAGGGCTCGGAAACGACGGGCCAGCGACGCCAGCTCCGCCGCCTTGAGCTGCGCCTGACCGCTGCGCAGGGACAACAGCGCCACGCGCGCGCGCTCCAGCAGGGCCACCTCCGCGCGCAGTCGCGCGATGATCCGCTCGCGCCGCTGACGCATGTCTCCCAGCCGCTCCACCTCCTCGGCCAGCGACGCCGCCGCGACCTCCAACTGCCGGCGGGCCACCGGGTCGGTGCTGGCGCGGGCGCTCTTCTCCAAACTGTCGCGCTCCGCTTGAAGCTCCGCGGTGGCGCGCTCCTCCAACTGCGCTTCCACGCCAGCCCACTCGGATGCCAGCTCCACCGCGCCGCGCGTGATGCGCGCCAGCGTGCGGGCCAGCTCCTCGCGCGCGGGCTCGCGGGGCAGCTTCGCCAGGGACTGGCCGCATTGACGGTAGAGGGACAGCGCGCGTTCGGACAGCGTGTGGAAGTCACCGGAGAGCTGGGGCAGCAGCTCCTCCGCTCTCGCCTCCACCGGGTCGGCCGTCAGGCCCAGGTGCGCGGCGATGGCGCCCAGGCCGACGAAGAGCCCCAGGATGCCGCCCACCATCAACGCCGACAGCAGCGTCGGCGTGGCCACGGACGCCAGCCGCACGGCGATGATCTTCGCCACCACGCCGCCCGCCACGGTGAGCCCCGCGCCCAGCACGCTGCCCAGGGCATAGTGCACGAGGGTGGGGCGGGCCTCCGCCACCTGTCCCTCCTCGCCCAGCTCGTTGAGGCGCGAGCGCACCAGCAGGGCGCCCGCCGCCGCGCCGCTCATCGCCACCGTCCACCCGGGCGACAGGCCCAGGCCATAGGGCAGACCGACGAGCAACAGCCCCAGCCCGCTCAACAGGCCCCGGTCCCACCGGTCTCCCTTCGCGCACGCCAGCACCACCGCGGCGGGGACCAGCCACGTGTACGGCATGGGCATGCCCAGGCGCAGCGTCACCCACTGCACGAGCCCTGCCCCGGCGCCTGCCGCCAGCGCGCGCGTGACGGTGTGCTCGAAGGCTTCGCGGTGGTGGAATTGCAACACGGCGGCATTCATCGGGACACCCCGGGAACGGCCCTCGGGCCGGGAATGTCCTTTGAACGCGTGGCCCGCGAAATAGGTCTACGCCTTGGGGCGCGACAGCGGTCCCGTCTTCCCCTTCGTCACGCGAAGGTAGTCCGCGGGCGCCAGCACGATCTGCGTGCCGCGCACCCCCGCCGACACGGCGACGGTGTCGAACAGCTCCAGCGTTTCATCCACGTAGACAGGGTAGTCCTTCTTGCCCCCCAGCGCGGTGACGCCGCCCCGGATGAACCCGGTGAGCGGCTGCAATTCCTTGAGCGGCACGGTGTCCACCTTGCGGTCGCCGCTCAGCCGCGCCAGGGCCTTCAGGTCCAACTCCGCGTTGCCGGGCACCACCGCCATCAACACGCCGGTGCGGTCGCCCTTGGCCACCAGCGTCTTGAACACCTGTTCGGCGGGCATGCCCACCTTGGCCGCCACGGTCTCCGCGGACACGCTTGCCGTACAGGTGCAGCCGGACGCCGGGCATCGCCAGCACCTGCTCGAAGCGGGGCCCGCCCTCGTTCAGCCACAGGTCGCCCAACAGGTTGACGATGGCCGCTGGACGCACCACCTCTACGGAGCCCAGCGGCAGGTTGCACACCGCGCGCACGGCCTGCTCGAACTGGCTGGTCAGGCACGCCACTTCCGTCGAGTGGAAGCTGTTGTGCGGCCGGGGCGCCACTTCATTCACCAGCAGCGAGCCGTCCCCCAGGAGGAACATCTCCACCACCAAGAGCCCCTCCACCTTCAGCCCGGAGGTGATGTCGCGCGCCACCTGCGACGCCTGCGACAGCACCGCCTCCGGCAGCGGACCCGGCAAGAGCGACCACGCCAGGATGCGGTCCTCGTGGTGGTTGAACGCGGGCGGGTACACCGCCAACTGCCCATCCGGCCCCCGCGCGACCAGCACCGACAGCTCCGCCTTCAAGTCCAGCGCGGCCTCCACCACCACGGAGCGCTCGCCCAGTTCCTTCCACGCGACGCCGGCTTCGGAGGCGCCCTTCACCTCGTACTGGCCGCGCCCGTCGTAGCCGCCTTCACTGGACTTGATGAAGCACTTGCCGCCCATCGCGGTGATGGCCGCGGAGAGTTCCGCCTCCGAGTTCGCCTCGCGCCACGGCCCCAGCGGAAAGCCGCCCTTGGCGAGCCAGGCCTTCTGCCGGCCGCGGTGCTGAACCACCGACAGCACGTCCGCGCCGGGGCGCATGGGCGTGTGACGGGCCACGGCGTTGAGCGTGGCCAGCGACACCTTTTCAATCTCCAGCGTCACCACGTCGCACGCGCGCGCCAGGTCCTCCGCGGCGGCCGTGTCGGAGAAGGACGCGGTGATGCAGCGGTCCACCACCGAGCGGGCAGGGCAGGTGGAGTCCGGATCCAACGCCTGCACCTGATAGCCCAGCGTGCGCGCGGCGAGCGCCATCATGCGCCCCAACTGCCCTCCGCCCAGGATGCCCAGCGAGCCGCCGGGGAGCACCACCCGCGCCGTCATCCGGACACCACACGGTGGGCCAGCACCTCGTCGGTGCGCGCCTGCCGCCAGGAGCCCAGCCGCTCGCGCAGCTCCGGATACTTGAGGCAGAGGATGGCCGCCGCGTGCAGCGCCGCGTTGGCGGCCCCCGGCTTGCCGATGGCCTGCGTGCCCACCGGGACGCCCTTGGGCATCTGCACGATGGACAGCAGCGCGTCGAAGCCGTTGAGCACCGTCGTCGGCATGGGCACGCCCAGCACCGGCAGGAGCGTCTTGCTGGACACCATGCCGGGCAGGTGCGCCGCGCCGCCCGCCGCGGCGATGATGACCGACAGGCCCCGCGCCTCCGCGGTGGAGGCGTACTCCATCATCCAGTCCGGGGTGCGGTGCGCGGACACGACGCGCACCTCATGCGGGATGCGCAGCTCGGCGAGGATGTCGATCGCCGGTTGCAGGTGTTCGAGGTCGCTTCTGCCGCCCATGATGACCCCGACCCACGGGGTGCTCGCGCTCGCCGCCATGCTGTCTCGCGCCTCCAGTGCGCCCTTCCAGGGCGGTCCGGCGTCACGCCCGCGTGACGCCGGCCCGGAACAGACGGCTCCGCAAGACGGCTTAGTAGGTGGAGCCCATCCGGCCGAAGCCCTTGAGCGCCTTCACCTTGCTGCTCTTCACGGCGGCGCGCTGGGACTCTTCGCTGTCCGCGTCGTCGTAGGCCTT
Organism: Myxococcaceae bacterium; assembly: GCA_004173515.1. Classification (GTDB taxonomy): domain Bacteria; phylum Myxococcota; class Myxococcia; order Myxococcales; family Myxococcaceae; genus Corallococcus. Next base: position 17,985 of record SECN01000152.1, read on the forward strand.
CATTGACTCGGCCTGATCCGCCTGATCCTCGGCCACCGCCGCCGCGCCCGCCACGCTGCCGGCCTCCATGAAGAGGGCCTGGTTCTGACGCAGGTAGTTCTGGGCCTCGTCCTTCTTGCCCTCGCTCATCGCCTGCGCGGCCTTCTGGAGGTTCTGCGCGCCGCGCGCCCGGGCCGCGTACACCGTGGCCTCCTTGTCCTGGCGCTGCACCACTTCCTCCCGCACGTTGGTGGCCATCGCGGTCAGCCGGGACTGGTCCTCCACGTTCTTGTGGGCGATGAGGTCCGTGTACGTGAGCTTCAGCCCCGTCACCTCCACGGACTGGCCGGCCGAGGGCGCGTTGACGTTGAGGCGCACCACCACGCGCTCCACCTGGCCCGCGGAGAAGTCCGGCATCGCCACGCGCACGGTGTTGCCGGCCTGGTGCGCGCGGTAGCCCAGCACCTCGCCCAGCGACGTGCCCGGGGGCAGCTCGAAGGACAGCTCCACATTGCGCGCCACCGCGGTGGTGGCCTGCTGCAGGTCACGCTGGAAGAGGGTGGACAGCTGGCTTGCGTCCTCCAGGAAGCCGTAGGCGCCCGCGCCGTACTCCGCGAAGGCCTGCATCAGGTCCTCGTTGAAGTCGGTGCCCACGCCGATGGAGCTCACCGTGATGCCGGAGGCGCGGATCTCCTTCACCACGTTCTTCAGGCCCTGCTCATCCGACACGCCCTCGGTGGGCTGCCCGTCGCTCATCAGGATGAGGCGGTTGACGCTGGCCCCATTGCCCATGGCGGACGCCAACTGCGTGCGGCCCACGGACAGGCCCGCGCTGATGTTGGTGCCGCCGTCGTCCCAGATGCCGTCGATGAACTGCGCCATCCGCTCGCGGTTGGCCGGCGTCGCGGGCAGCGACGGCAGGCTCTTCACATCCGAGCCGTAGTGCACGATGGCCAGCCGGTCCTCGTCCCGCAGGAGCGTCACCAGGTGCCGCGCGGCCTGCTTCGCCTGCTGCAGCTTGTAGCCGCTCATGGACCCCGACCGGTCGATGACGACCGCCAGGTTCACCGCGCTGCGCCGCGCGCCCGCCACCTCCATGCCCGTCAAGTCCACCGTCGCGTACGTCTCCGACGCGCCCACCGGCAGGTACGGGTGCGACAGCCGGCTCTTCACCAGGATGGAGCCGCCGGCCCCGGTCGGCAGGACGGGCGGGGGCGGCAGCGGGGAATCCACCACCACCCCGAAGGCGGAGGACCCGCTCACCGGGTTGTCCCCCCGGCGGGGCAGGCCCAGCACCAGGGCGGCGAGGGCCAGGGCACCGGCCAGGGAGAGGAAGAGGACCGTACGATTCATGGCAGGACTCCAGGGCGTGTGGAACGCGGGCCCTGCCTTTACGAACGGGACGCGCGAAAAGGTCTAACCCTTTCGCGCGAGACGACTGTTCAGCGACCGCTTTTTCTTCAGTTGCCCTGGGCCTGGGGGGAAGCACCGGCGCAGAAGTAGGGCGAGTTGTTCTCGCCGAAGGTGTCGCGGTACTTCTGCTCGTCCGCCACGCGGATCGCGTCCAGCGTCGCCTGATCCAGCAGCAGGGGACGGCACGCCATCCGGGCCGCGATGCCCTCCACCGCGTCGTCGCGCGTCACGTCGCAGCCCGTGGTGGTGCCCTGCACGCATTCCTTGCTGCAGTAGCCCAGGGCCTCGGCCGTCGGGTCCTCGCTGCGCACGGAGTCCACGTCGCGCACGCAGATGAGGTCCTCGCAGTCCAGCGAACCAAAGGAGATGAAGTCCTGATCCGGCGCCACGTCCCGCTCCAGGATGGGCATGAACTTGCGGCCGAAGGTCTCCTGCTCCGTCGCGGACGCCTTGCGCACCAGACGGCACGGCTTGCCCAGCTCGGTGGTGACCTCGCAGCCTCCCAGCAGGAGGACGGCGGAGAGGAAGAGCGCGGATCGCACGAACATCGTTGAGACCTCTAGGAAGGAAGGAACCGGGGGCGTGGGGGGAAGGCGACACCCAGAAGCCGGAAACGGTAGCACAGCCCTCCTTCACGCCAACCACCGACGTGTGGGACGCGGGACGGGCGGAATTGTGAAGGGACACCGTCGGATATCAGAGGGAGCAGGCGTGTCGTGGCGGTTGATGGTTGGGAATACGACCGATAGGATGGCGTGGCTGATGTCATGCTGCCTTCCGGTGGCAGTACGCCCCCTCCCCCCCACGGAGCGCCCGGACTTGAACCGCCCCACGCTGATGCTTGCGCTGAGCCTGTTGTGGCCCGCGCTGGCCCCCGCCCAGAGTCAGGAAGGCATGGGCCTCGATCTCACCGAGGACGCCCAGCCCAAGCCTGCCGAAGAAAACCCCGCGCCGCCGCCGGACGAGGAAGCCCGCCCTGCGTCTCCGCCCACCGCCGACAAGGCGAAGGACATCCCGCCCGAAGCGCTGATGCCGTTGACGGACATCACCCAGGACGACCGGGTGAAGAGCGTCCAGCGCAAGGTCTACCTGAAGAAGCACCGCTTCGAGATCACCCCGCTGGTGAGCCTCTCGGTCAACGACCCCTTCTATTCGAAGTTCGGGGGTTCGCTGCGCGGCGCCTGGTACCTGGCGGACACGCTCGCCATCTCCGCGCGCGGCTCGCTCATGCAGGTGCTGCCGTCGGACGACGTGCGCACCGCCAAGCGCACCTTCAACAGCAAGATCTACAACTCCGTGCCCCAGTGGTCCGCCATGGGTGACGTGGAGTGGGCGCCGCTGTACGGCAAGGTGTCCTTCCTCAACTCCATCCTCCACTTCGACGGCTACCTGATGGGTGGCATGGGCGTGGTGAAGACGGAGACCTCCGCGCTGCCCGAGCGCGGCCTCAACCCCGCGTTCGACCTGGGCCTGGGCATGCGGTTCGTGACCAAGGACTACCTGGCCGTCAACGTGGCCCTCATCAACACCTCCTATGTGGATCAGCCCCTGGGCAGCAGCAAGGGCGCCATCCAGAACATCATGACCCTCAACGCGGGCATCTCCATCTTCCTGCCCCTGCGCTCGACGGGGAGGGAGTCCGAATGAAGCCCTCCTTCCGTCTGCTGCTGACCCTGTGCGCGGGCGTCCCCGCCCTGGCCGGCGCCACCGACCAGGACACCTCCGCGCCGGCTCCGGCCGCCGCGGCTCCGGCGCCCGCCGCGGCTCCGGCGCCCGCCCCCAGGGCCTCGGCCGCCTCCCAGGAGGAGGAGGCCGGTGACGTGTCCGAGGTGGACAAGGACGCCCTGGGCCCCCTTCGCGAGCGCATCCGGCCGGTGTCCGGCCACATGTTCCTCAAGAAGGGCCGCTTCGAGGTCAGCCCTTCCGCGTCCATCACCATCCGCGACGCGTTCTACAAGAAGTACATCTTCGGCGGCTCGCTCACGTACTACCCGTCGGAGACGCTGGGCGTGAGCCTGCGCGCGGGCTACGCGGTGAACTCCGTGGCCGGCTCCGCGCAGATCTGCACCTTCACGGATGGTGGGGCGGGCGGCGACACGCGCGGCTGCCGCGCGCCGACGAAGGGTGAGCTGGACGGTCAGGCCCCCGGGCAGCTCACGCTGCTGGGCGGCGCGGACGTCCAGTGGGCGCCCATCTACGGCAAGCTGTCGCTCCTGGCGGAGAAGTTCGTCCACTTCGACATGTACGGCATCCTCGGCGCCTCGGTGGTGCAGTACCGCGGGCCGGAGACGACGCTCGTGGACGGGCAGGCCATCGCGGGTGGCAAGTCCTACCTCACGGGCGGCGGCAACATCGGCGTCGGCCTGCGCTTCTTCTTCAACCGCTGGATGACGCTGCGCACGGAGCTGCGCGACCTCATCTACGTGGAGAAGGGCCGGGAGCCCACGCCCACGTACCTCCGCAACCAGATCCTCTTCGAGCTGGGCCTGTCCTTCTTCTTCCCCTCCGGTTCCTAAGCATGATGCGCACCCACCGGTTCCTCCGTCTCGCCGTCCTCGGGCTCACGCTCGCGTACACGGCCCCCACGCTGGCCCAGTCCTTCGAAGGACTGGACCTGGCGGGCCAGTCCAAGAAGAAGAAGAAGGGTTCGTCCGCCAAGAAGAAGACGACCTCCTCCAAGCGCGGCAAGGGCAAGGCCGCGCCCGCGGAAGACACCGCGGACACGGCGCCTGAAGCCACCCCGGCGCCGGCCAATCCGGCCACGCCTCCGGTGACCGCGACGCCCACGCCCGCCCCGGCGCCCGTCAAGCCCGCGCAGCCTGCCCAGAGCGGCGGCGGCCTGGGCCTGGACCTCACGGGCGACAACGACAAGCCGCCCGCGCCCACGATGACGTTCGACGCGGTGGACGTGTCCGGCAAGACGGCGGACCGCCAGCGCCTGGACGCGGCCATCTCGCTGTTCAAGAACGACGAGTACGAGAAGGCGGCGATGGCGTCGCACGAGCTGCTGGGCGACGCCAAGCTCCAGGGCCTGCACACCGAAGCGCGCTACGTGCTGGCCAAGTCGCTCTACCGCATGGGGCTGTACCACTCGTCGCTGGGCGAGTTCTCGAAGATCCTCGCGGCGGGCCCGTCCACGAAGTTCTTCAAGACGAGCCTGGAGTGGCTGTTCTTCATCAGCCGCAAGACGCAGAACGAGACGGTCATCCTGGATGAGATCGCCCGGTACGCGAACTACGAGTTCCCAGAGAAGTTCCGCAACGAGTTCCGCTACCTGCTGGCCCGCTACCACTTCGTGCGCGGTCGCGCCCTGGACCAGGTCGGCCAGACGGAGAACGCGGACAAGAGCTTCGAGGAAGTGAAGCGCCTGGCGCTGACCATCCCGCGCACGGACACGTTCTACCCGCGCGCGAAGTACCTGGAGGGTCTGGCCTTCTTCCGCAACGGCACGAACCACAAGGACGCGGCGGCCAAGCGCGGCAACACGGACGTCATGGCTTCCGTGGAGGCGATGAAGGAAGTGGTCCGCCTCACCCGCCCCATGGTGGGCCGCACCGGCGAGCAGGCGAAGCTGGACAAGTCGCTGCGCGAGCTGGCGTTCATGCAGCTGGCGCGCACGCACTACGGCATGCAGCAGAACCGCTTCTCCATCTTCTATCTGAACAAGGTGGAGCGCGGGAACACGCAGTGGCTGGAGGCGCTCTTCGAGTCCTCGTGGGCCAACTACCGCATCGGTCAGTACGAGCAGGCGCTGGGCAACCTCATCACCCTGTCGTCGCCCTTCTTCCGCGAGGAGTACTTCCCGGAAGCGCTCATCCTGAAGGCCGTCATCTATTACGAGAACTGCCGCTACCGGGAGTCCAACCTCATCCTCCAGGACTTCGAGCACACGTACCTGCCCGTCCACGACGAGCTGGACTCGCTCGTGAAGAAGAACATGGACGCCAGCGAGTACTACACGGTGCTCGCGGACGTGCAGAAGAAGAACAAGGACGGCCTGGAGAAGAACGGCACGGACGTGCTCCTGGAGCGCATCCTGCGGCTGGCCCTGACGGATCAGGACCTGAAGAAGACCAACGACTCCATCCTGGAGCTCGAGGGTGAGATGGACCTGTTCTCCAACAAGGGCGACACGTTCAAGTACTCGGAGCTGACCAAGCAGCTCTTGGAGGGCCTCAAGGTCCAGCGCACCAGCCTCATCTCCAAGGCCGGCACCATGGCCAAGGGCAAGCTGGAGACGGAGCTGGGCGCGCTCAAGCTGCTGCTGGCCAACGGCCTGCGCATCAAGTTCGAGACGACCACCAAGGAGAAGGAGTTCCTGGAGGAGCAGCTCAAGGCGGGCGGCCGCACGGCCATCGTCAAGAAGTACAAGTACTCCGTGGCCGTCGCGGACGATCAGCTCTACTGGCCCTACGAGGGCGAGTACTGGCGTGACGAGCTGGGCACGTACCAGTACACGATGACCAAGGGCTGCATCGAGCGCGACACGGCCAACCGCAACATCCAGTCCGCCGGCGCGATGTAGACGCCCGGCAGGACAGGTGGGAGTCTCCCGGCCCGCCGGAGCGCTTCTTCTGAGCGCTCCGGCGGTTTTCTCTTTTCGAAGGCACGTGGACGAGGGGAGTTCGAGTTGGCTCGGGAGGCGTCGCTGCGGGTGGTGTTCGGCATCGCCGTCCTGGACCTCATCGGGTTCGGCATCCTGATTCCGCAGCTGGGCGTGTACGGCGTGCGCTTCGGGGCCTCGCCCTTCACGGTGGGGCTGCTCGTCGCGGTGTACTCGCTGATGCAGCTGGTGGCGGCGCCCATCATGGGGCGGCTGTCGGACCGGTTCGGCCGCAGGCCGGTGCTGCTCTTGAGCCAGGTGGGTTCGCTCGCCGGCTACGTGCTGTTCGCCTTCGCGCACACGCTGCCGCTGTTGTTCCTCTCCCGCGTCATCGACGGGGTGTCCGGGGGCAACGTGTCCACGGCGCAGGCGGTGGTGGCGGACATCACCAAGCCCAGCGAGCGCGCGCGGGGCATGGGCATCATCGGCGCGGCGTTCGGGCTGGGCTTCGTGCTGGGGCCGGCGCTGGGTGGCGTCCTGGGTGCGTGGGGCGGCAACCTGGCCATCGGCCTGTTCGCCGCGGGGCTGTCCGCGCTCAACCTCGTCAACACCTGGTTCTTCCTGCCGGAGACGCGGGTGCCGGGCAGCCCCTCCGCCACGGTGCGCTCCATGAAGGGCGCCGCGTCCGTGTTGACGCTGCCCGTCGTGGGCCGGTGCGTGGTGCTGGTGCTGCTGTTCACCGTGGCCTTCGCGCAGATGGAGGGCACCTTCTCCGTGTTCCTCCTCACCCGGTTCCTGTCGTCCGGGGCGGTGCCGCTGGAGGGCGGGTGGCTGGTGCATGCGGTGCATCCGGACGCGGCCGTGCTCAAGGAGGCCAGCCTTCGCTCCGGGGCGCTCTTCGCGGTGGTGGGGGTGCTGTCCGCGCTGGTGCAGGGCGGGCTGGTGCGCCGGCTGGTGGCCCCCGGACATGGCGTAGGAGCGGTGGCCCGGTCGGGGGGCCACCAGCCGGCGCACCAGCC
>SECN01000153.1 GCA_004173515.1 Myxococcaceae bacterium
TCCTCGTGGTGATACAGCTCCCATGCTGAAGCCTCCTTGGGGTGCTCCTGCTGGAGCCTGGCGTAGGCGGCCCAATACAGCTCCTGCGCCTCGGCGCGCTCCTCGCGACGCCGTGCGCCCTCCACCGCCCGGGCCACCTCGGACGGGGTCTCTTCCATGACGTCATCGGGTGAAGACGGCGCGGGCGCCAGCTCCTCCCGGTGTCGCCGGTAGAAGTCGATGGCGACGTGCTTGACGATGCGCAGGAAGAACGTCTTGGGAGACGCGCTCCTGCCCGGCATCTGTTCGGACACGCCGCGGAACTGATCCAGGCCCCGGTCGAGGAACTTGCCGACCGCGTCCTGGAAGAGCTCGTCGGCGTCCGCCGGAGAACCGCGTCCGTAGCTGCCCTGAATCCTGCTGATGACGTAGCGGGCCGGGCGCGCCCATCGCGCGCAGAGGGCCCCCAAGGGGTTGCCCACGGGCTCGCCCGTGGCGCGGCGGCGTGACACCTCCGCGAACAATTCCTCATCCGTGAGCTGCTCGTACACCGGAAGGCCCTGGAGGCTGTCCCGGGACGGGCGTCATCCCGGGAGGTTGGGTTACGGGGATGTGGCGCGGCAAGGTACCACGTTGGCATCCGCGGACAGCCTCCCATGAAGTCGTGGGCGCCCGCGTGCCGGAACCACCGGACAGTCGGGAGCACCTGGAATGCCTCGACGCGACCCGCCGCGGGTTCCTGACGCCCCTTCTCAAGAAAAAGCACGGGCCGCCTTCGCCCTACAAGGAGGCGGAGGAAGCGGCGGAAAAACCTGGGGAAATCCCCCGTCAGGAATCCGGACGAGCAGGCGTCCAGGGGCGCATCGCTTTCGAGCGCCCGGCCGAAGAGGCCCTACAAGCCATGGTTCGACTCCATCCCCCCGCTCGCAAGTGTGGGGGGCCCGTCGGCGGTCCGACACTGAACTGTTAATTCAGCCTTCCGGCTTCCTCACTCGGGCGCTCACCCTTCCCTCCCAACCCTGGCGGCCCTTGCCGGGCATGCCTCCGCCTTCGTGTCCCGACGTCCCGGAAAGGGGACTGCCATGACGACGCGCACCCAGACGACCCTTCCGGAGACGCAGCGGGGACCCGCCGAGCGACTGCTCGACGTGGTGCTCGGCGGCTCCGCGCACCTGTGGCATCACCGCCCCGGCCTGAACGTGTCCGGCACGTGGGAGGCGGCGGCGCATGCGCATCCGCAGGCACGCGCTCGCTGGCCCAAGGTGGCGCCGGGCCTGTTCGTGCCCGCGGCGGTGAAGCTGTACGGCCAGCTGCTGGAGCTGTACCGCCTGAACCCCACCCTGATGGCGCACTTCGCGTCGTTCGCGCTGACGCAGACGGACTGGCGCGACCTGAAGGTGGCCACCTGCGCGCTGATGCTGGTGCAGAACCACGCGGGCCTGCCCGTGCGCGACGGCCAGGGCGCGGTGGCGTTCCACGACGACGACTTCCGCGCCATCGGCGAGGCCATGGTGCTGCACTACGTGCGCCGCTCCACGCGCATGCTCACGCCCAAGGCCGTGCTGCGCGTGGCGGAGCTGCTGGAGGTGCCGGAAATCGCGCGCCTCAACCGTGAGGCGGGCTTCGGCGACCCCGCGTCGCACAAGCCGCCCATGGGCCGCTGGAAGGGCGTGGCGCGCAAGTGGCTGGCCGCGCGCGAGGCGAACCTGCCCATGCTCCAGGGCCTGGTGAAGGCGGGCTACAAGGAGACGCTGAAGAAGCTGGCGCGCAAGGCCGGCTACAAGCCCATGTCGCAGGGCTTCTTCGAGGTGCTCGGCTGGAAGCAGAAGCAGGCGGACGCGGGGCACCGCGACGTGGGCCTCCAGGGGCTCACGCTGGTGAAGCGCGAGCGCTTCGACGGGCTCAGCGAGGCGGAGATCTGCGAGTGGATTGAGTTGGAGCGCCTCTCCTACAAGGAGGTCGTGGGCCGCCTGCCGAAGGACGTGGGGCTCACGCCCGCCATCCTGGCGACGCTGTTGCCGTCGCTGTCGGACCGCGACCTGCGGTTGATGACGCCCACGCTGGAGGAGCTGGGCCTGCTGGAGGAGCCGAGCGTGAAGGCGCGCTGGGAGCGGGCGGTGTCGCGCGCCACGGATCAGCGTTCGCTGAACATCGCGAAGAACGTCCGGGGCGAGGACCTGCGCCGCAAGCTGGAGGAGGCGAGCGACAACGCCGCGCGCCAGGCGGTGGCGCAGGCGACGGCGGAGATGGACGTGCGGGTGATGTTCCTCATCGACAAGTCGGGGTCGATGGAGGGTGCCATCGAGCAGTCGAAGGAGGCGCTGTCGCGCATCCTCGCGGGCTTCCCGATGGACAAGCTGCACGTGGCGGCGTTCGACACCATGGGCACGGTGCTCAAGCCCAAGGCGGCCAACCGCACGGCGGTGCAGCACATGCTGGCCGACATGAAGGCGTCGGGCGGCACGGTGCATGGAGCGGCGGTGCACGCGCTCCACCGCGCGGGCGTGCGCATCCCGGCGGAGGCGAAGCTGGTGGTGATGGTGGTGGGTGACGAGGCGGGCGAAGCGGGCGACCAGTTCGCCAAGGCCTTCCACGGGTGCGGCTACACCGTGGCGGCGATGGCGATGCTGGTGAGCGTGGCGGGGGCGCGAGGCAACACGGTGCGGACGGGCGCGGCGCAGTTGGGCGTGCCCTTCAGCGAGGTGGACGTGGGGCAGTTCGCGGACCCCTACCAGGTGCCGCGCGTGCTCCAGACGTTGATGGACGCGCCGCGCATGGCGGGAGCCCGCCAGTCGGGCTGGGTGGACCGGGTGATGAGCACGCCCCTGTTGAAGGTGGCGTGAAGAAGGAGGCAGGGGCGTGGACTACCGGAAGCTGCTCGGGAAGGTGGAGTCGGCGGTGCTGCCGTATTTCGGCGGCGGGACCGTGGACGCGCCTTCACGCCGCGTTGATGCCGGAGGAGCAACCGCCGCGCCTGTCGCCGGTGACGGCGCGCCGCTGGCATGACGGCACACTCGTCTTCGAGGGCGTGGAGTTCGAGGGCGAGTCGGAGGAGCTGGCGCGGCATGCGCTGGAAGAGGACCGTGCGTTGGGGGATGCGCGCGGCGTGGGCGCGTCCCTGCGCGCGGCGTTCGGCTTCGCGGTGTTGGAGGCGGCGTCACGTGGCACGGGCATCCCCTTCGCACCGGTGGAGGCTCGCGCGCGTGTGCTCGATGTCGCCCTTCGCGGACGCACGGAGGCGGAGGCGTGTCTGCGGCGGCTCTCGGACGAGCGCGCCCGTTTCCTGCGGATGCAGGCGGAGCAGCAGGTCCGCTGGGAGGCGGAGGCCCGGGCGCAGGGGTACGCGCGGACGGAGAGGGAACGAACCCTCGAGGAGCTCCGCTGGGACGAGGAAGCCCGAGCGATGGCCCGGGGCCGAACCGTTCACGAGATCCGCGCGGACGCGGAAACCCACGCGATGGGCCACGGAGTTCGCGGCGATACGTCCGCGCGAGCGGCGGGCCGGTCGCGGGAGGCGTGGAACCGGACGGGCCTCACGCCCGAAGCGCGGCGGCGCGAGGCGGCGTCCGGCGAATGGGCGGAGCGCGCGTTGAACAAGGCCGGCGCGAGGATGCTCGACCACCGTCGGTTGGGCGAGGGCCTGATGGAAGTGGTCTACAGCTTCATGGGCGAGCGCTTCGTCACGGTGGTGGAGATGGCGACGCTGCGGGTGCGCGACGCGGGCGTGTGCCTGGCGGGCGCGGACGCGCGGGTGACGTTGGAGAGCCTGCCGTCGGTGTTGAAGGAAGCCATCGACACGGACGCGCTGGTCATCACCCGGCATGTCTGAACACGCGCGCCTCCCGCGTCCGGGAGGGCCACGGAAAAGGAAGAGGCCCATGTCGACGCGTGAAGTGTGCCTGCTCATCGGCCCCGGGGACGAAGTGCTGTGGGGCGATTCGTTCGACGACCCCGTGGCGCTGCCAGACTCCCGGGCGCGGTGGGAGGCCATCTGGAGCCTGCGGGACACGCTGGTAGAGGTGACCCACAGCCACCCCGAAGGGCCGCTCGTCTTCTCGTCGGAGGACGAGACGACGATGGCCGCGTTGCAGGCGGCGCTGGGCCGTCCCCTGCGCTTCTCGGTGGTGGCGCCCGACGGCATGGTGGCCCGTGTCGGAGGCGAGGACGTACCCGTGCGGCACGAGCCTCCGTGGGCCGCGCCGCTCCGCATCGCTTCAGGGCTGCTGTACGGCCAGCCCCGGAGTGCGGAGTCCATGGGCCACCGCGAGCCGTGAGGTGAGATGACGGCGGTCCTGCGTCAATCGAGCCGGAAGGGGCCAGACTTTTAACTACCCGTACTTCGCAGCCAGCACATCCACCAGAGCCACGTACTGCTCCTTGGCTGTGTCTTGCGTCATGCCCTTGCGGCTGCTCCAGGCATCCCACTTGGCCCTTGCTTCGAGTTGGACCGCCCAGGGCTGAGCCGTGTTCACGTCCCCTTCGGTGCCCTGCTTGTAGAGGCCGTACGCCTGCAATAACTCATCGTTTGAAGGCCTCTGGGGCAGACCTTTCATACGCGCTGCGGCGGCATTGAAGTCATCAGTGAGGGACATGAAATCTCCTGGTGGGTTCACAGGAGAATCTGCGTTCCTCCTTCCCCGCTGCCCCCCGTCCACGGGTCGCGCCTCCCCACCGGATGAGCATCCACCCGGGAGACCCAGGCCACGGGCGCACAGCCCCGTCTCAGCCCGGGAGCAGGATGATGCGGGCGATCTCCGGCGGCGCGCCAACGCGCATGGGCGGACCCACGAAGCCGCAACCCCGGCTGACGTACAGGTGCGAGTTGCCCATCTGGCTCAGGCCCGCGTTCTGCTCACCCCAGATGAGGTGTCCCAGCACATTGCCCGGGAACATCTGTCCGCCGTGCGTGTGCCCTGAAATCTGCAACCCGATGTCGCGGCGGGCGACCTCCTGGAAGTTGGAGGGCTGGTGCGCCAGCAGCACCGACGCACGGTCCGGACGCAGCCCGCGCATCGCCGCGTCCAGGTCGTAGCCGGGCTCGCCCAGCTTCTCCGCGCTCCAGTCATCCACGCCCAGCAGGTCGAAGGACGCGCCAGAATCGCCAATGGACACGGAGCGGTTGCGCAACACCGTGATGCCCAGGCCCTGGACGAACGCCACCCACGCATCCGCGCCCGAGTAGTAGTCGTGGTTGCCGGTGATGAAGAACGCGCCGTGCCGGGCCTTGAGTGCGCCGAAGCCACCGGCATAGCGCCCCAGCTCCGCCACGGTGCCGTCCACCAGGTCCCCCGTCACCGCGATGAGGTCCGGCTTGAGCGCGTTGGTGCGCGCCACCAGCTCATCCACGAAGCGGCGCTGCAACACCCCGCCGATGTGGATGTCCGTGAGCTGCACCAGCGTGAAGCCCTCCAGCGCCTTGGGCAACCGGGGCAGTCGCACCGGGATGTCGCGCACGTCCGGAGGATGGAAGGCCCGCCAGGCGCCGTAGGTGCTCACCGTCGCGCCCGCCACGGTGGCGCCCGCCGCCAGGCCCGTCGCGAGGAAGGCCCGGCGCTCCGGGGACGCGGGCTCCGGCGCCTTGCGCACGCGCGCGAGGATCCGACCGCCGACGTCCAGCATCAGCGTGAACATGAGCAGGTAGAGCACCAGCCCCATCCACAGCAGCAGCACGATGCCCAGCGTGCGGGCCACCTCCGAGGACAACATCGCCCCCAGGATGCGGGCCCCCACGGAGCCCACGAAGCCACCGGCGAAGAGCACGACTCCCGCGCGGCGCAGTCCCCTGCGCGCGGTCACATCCCGCACGAGGCGGCGGTACAGATAGACGTGGGCCACCGCGAGCAGCGAGATGACCGGGACGAGAAACAGCGCGAGGCTGAGCCAGCGGGGCATGGGCGGCGTCGACTACTTCAGCAACCTGTCCACGAGCGCCACGTACTGCTGCTTCGCGGCGTCCTTCGCCACGCCCTTGCGCTTCTCCCAGGCGTCGAACTTCGCGCGGCCCTTGATGTCGAGCATGCCGGGGCGCTTGCCCGTCACGTCCCCTTCAGTGCCCTGCTTGTAGAGGCCGTACAGGTCCAGCAGCGTGTCGTTCGAGGGAGCCTTGGTCAGCGTCTTCACCCGGGTCTGGGCGGCGCTGAAGTCATCATCGAGGGCCATGGAATCTCCTGCGGGGTGCGCCGGAGACCTTAAGGCACCTCGTGGCCCCTGACACGCGCCGCGTGGTCGTGCGCATGCGAAAGGGCCCGGGGATGGAGCCCACCCGACACCGCCTCGGGCGGGCCCCCAGGTCACATCGTCGGCAGCCACAGGTGGCGGATGTCCTGCGGCAGGTGCGCGCTCACGTCCTCGGCCTCGCCTTCGCTGATCTGATGGCGGACGGAGTCCAGCACCGCGCGCACCACCGGCTCCACCGCGTCCGGATGCAGGGCGAGGTCCTCCCCCACCTGCTTGAGCAGCTCGTCGCGCCCGAACTTCTCCGGACGGGCTTCGGCGTCGTGGCGCTCGCACCGGTGCAGCAGCTCCGTCAACTTGCGGGGAAGCTGCGCCTCCAGGTCATGCGATTCCTCCGCGTGCAGCCGTTGCTCCAGCCCGCAGAGGACGGAGACGGCCGCCTGCTGGGCGACGGCGGGCGACATGCCTCCCCGCTCGCACAGGTGGTCGATGAAGCGGGCATAGGTCTGACTTGCCCGCATCGCACTGCGCCGCGCGCGCCGCTCCTCGATGGACGGCTCGCGCTGTTCCTCCGCACGCTCGTCATCCTGGGGTGCACCCGAGCGGCGCTGCGGGTCACGGTCTTCAGCCATGGGGTCCTCCCTGTCGGTCCCGGTGGGAAACAGGGTGCCCATGCCCACCCCGGAGGGCACGTCATCGCGGCCGGGTGAACCTTGAGCCGCCCGCCCGCCTGCTAGGCAGCCATACGGCGCACGTAGGTGTCCCAGAGGGCGCCGAAGAAGAAGCTGCCGAAGCGGCCCAGCGCCTCCAGCCGGTGCAGCTCATCGCGCCCGTTGAGCACCTTCAGGGTGGTGAGCTGCCGGGCGAACTCCGCCGCGGTGAGGCGCAGGAAGCCCCGGCCGATGCACGGGTCCGCGGGCCCGTCGCCCTTGTGCAGGGAGACCAGCAGCGTGGTGGTGTCCTTCCACAGGTCCGGGCCGGGATCGTCGTAGAGGTCCTTGTAGCCCTCCAGGTAGTACCGCTCGCCGGACTCGGTGAGCAGGTTCAGCAGGTACTCCATCCGCTGGCCACCCGGCCGGGCATGCTCGCGCGTCATCAGGCGCAGCTCGCCCTTCGTCACCACCAGCGGCCGCGAGGACAACACCGGCGCCGTCACGGTGCCCATCAGCTTCAGGGGGTGGTGCTCGTCGCGCAGCGTCGCCTCCAGGTCCTCCGCCGTCACGGTGAGGACGAAGCGCAGGGGTCTGGCGTCGTCGCGCTCCGGGTCGCCGGCGTCCAGGAACGGGGCGGCCACCGCGCCGGACACGAAGCCGTGCATCGTCTCCGTGAAGCGCACGCCCACGGGCCCGGGCACCGGGCGGGCATCGCGCTCGGACAGCGGCGCGTAGTCGATGGTCCAGCCGTGGCGCCGGGCCATCAGGGCGCAGGCCCGCTCGGCGACCGCGGAGATGGTGAGCAGCGGGTTGATGCCCAGCGAGCGCGGCATCACCGAACCGTCGGACACGTACAGCCCCTCATGCACCGCGTGGCCGGTGGCCCCGGAGAAGACGCGCCCCTCGTGGTCCACCACGCCGTCCTCGGCGCGCTCGGCCATCACGCAGCCGCCCAGCGGGTGCGTGCAGAGCACCTCCTTGCCGAAGGCCTCCGACCAGAGCGGGTAGCGCACGTACGTCCCGCCCAGCGCGGCCGTGGCCCGGCGCAGGCGCTCCTCCACGCGGATCAACTGGGGTTCGCGGCCCGCGTCCGGCCAGTGCAGGCGCACGCGGTCGTGCTCCAGCCGCAGCTCGCCCCTCGCCTCGTCGTGGGACATCACCATCAGCGTCTGCGTGTGCTCCACCGCGCCGTGGTCCGGGCCGCGCACCAGGCTGTCGGCCTGACGGATGCGCTCCTGGACCCAGTCCAGGATGCCCTCGTCGGTGTCCTCGCCCACCATCGCGGACGCGCCCGCGAGCGCCGCGGGCATCAGCGAGGCGAACGCACCGGGGATGGCGCCCTCCTCGATGATCATCCCTTCTTCCAACCGCTCCGTGTCGCGCTGGTCGATGGCGCCCGTGATGCACGGGCCCACCGGGTCGCGCTTCTCGTGGTCCTGCTCGCCGTGGCCCACGCCGTGGACGGGCATGTCCAGGTTGTAGCCGAACGCCAGCACGTCGCCGTTGCTGCTGAAGCGGTGGCCCAGCTTCGAGGACACCGACAGGCCCTGCTCACGCGAGCGCAGCAGGATCTCCGCGGTGCCCATGGTGCCGGCCGCCAGGACGACCCGGTCGGCGGTGAGCCACGCGTCGGGCGCGTCGAAGCGCTCACGGCCGATGTGGTGGGGACGGTAGTAGACGCGCCACTTCGCGCCATCCGGCACCACCGCGCGCACCGACACCTCCGTGAAGATGCGGGCGCCATGCGCGTGCGCGTCCGGCAGGTAGTTCATCAGGATGGTGTTCTTCGCGCCGGTGTTGCAGCCGGTGGAGCAGTCGCCGCACAGCGAGCACCCCGGCTGCCGCACACCCGCGGCGTTGACGCCCGCCTCGAACGTCACGGCCAGGGGCGGCCGCATCAGCCGTCCGCCCAGCTTCTGCGCGGAGATGCCCAGCGTCTTGAGCTTCTGCAGCGGCGGATGGTCCTCGGGATACGGCAGGGGCCGCAGCATCAGCTCCGCGTGCGCGAAGCCGTCCTCCAGCAGGCCGTGCACGTCCGCGCGCAGGGCGGCGGGCCAGCGCGGGTCCTCGAACACGCGCGGATCCGGCCGCATCGTCACGTTGGCGTTGATGAGCGACGTGCCGCCCAGGCCGCAGCCGTTGATGACGGAGACATCGCCGTTGCGGTGCACCTCGATGAGGCCGGTGGGGGCGCCCACGTCCAGGTCGCCCTGCCCCGGCGCGCAGTGGAGCTGGAGTTCGGCCAGCGCCTGCGCGGGCGTGCGCGGCATCTCGCCGGGGTGCATCTCCTTGCCGCGCTCCAACACGCACACCTGCTGCCCCGCGCGAGCCAGGCGACTGGCGGAGATGCCACCGCCATACCCCGACCCCACGACGACCACCGGGTAGTGCGATGCCAGCTCGCTCAATGGGGATGACAGCCTGCGCATGCTCGCTCCTGACGGCCGGTCCGCCGCCCTCTCTTTGAATGACGCTTTTGTTCCCGGGCGGGGCCAGGAAGGACGGGGGCCGCATGCTGCGCGGTTCACCGGCGCGGATCCACTCCTCGGCCGGCTTGTGCCCGCCCCGGGAGCACCAGGACAGGCCCCCTGCCGCCCGCCTGGACAGCAGGCAGGCAACCCGGCGGGTCGGGCCCCGCCGGACAGACGGCGAGCCCGTCCATCCTTGAGGAGAAATCAGCGCAAGGCGGTGGCTAGAAGAACCGGCGCAGCACCCAGGCGCCCAGGCTGAGCAGCACGGACACCAGCAGCATGGACGCGAGCGGGGCGAAGAAGCGCGTGTTCCCGCTCTCCACGCGGATGTCCCCCGGCAGCCGTCCGAACCAGGAGAAGGCCCCGGCCCAGACGAGGAGGCCCACGACCACGAGCCCCAACCCCAGCGCCACCAGCGTCAACCCCATGGGCTTCATCCGGGACTTCCCTCCTCCAGCTCCGCCGCCTCACCGCCCGCCCTGCGGAAGGCGTTGACCAGCCGGTGCGCGTGGCGCGTCGTCTCCGGTTCACGGTAGCGCGGGCTCGCCTTGAGCACCCACTCCACGGCGGTCTCCAGGTCCATCCGGTGGCCCGGGGAGACGAACACGGGGCTGACGCCCTGGCGCGTGCGG
Source organism: Myxococcaceae bacterium (assembly GCA_004173515.1). Classification (GTDB taxonomy): domain Bacteria; phylum Myxococcota; class Myxococcia; order Myxococcales; family Myxococcaceae; genus Corallococcus. Next base: position 9,910 of record SECN01000153.1, read on the forward strand.
ACCGCCATGCCCACCACCTCGCCCTGGTGCGTGATGGGGGAAGTGGCCCCCCTGCGCTCCGCGAGCTTGCCGTGCGTCCCCACCAGGAGCGACTTGGCGCAGCCGATGGAGGGCACATCGAAGAGCAATCCCCCATGACAGGCGATGCCCAGCCGGCGCGGGTGCGCGGTGCCCTGGCCGTCGAAGACGAGCACGTCGGGCCGGACCGTCAGCCGCGCCCAGACGGCCGCCAGCACCGGCAGCTCGCGGAACGACAGCAGCCCCGGGACGTACGGGAAGGACAGGGGCACCGCCGCCACGGAGCGCGCGACGGGCGCGAGCGTCGCCGCGTCCAGCACCACCATGCCGCCATAGCCCGTGTCGTTGCCCTTCTCCGTGGAGATGTCCGCGCCCCCCAGCCGGGTGACCTCCAGGCCCGGAGGCGGCTGGAGGATGAGCTGCTCGCGCAGGCGCTTCTGCAACGCCACGGCCTCTCGGGGTGTCACGTTCCAGGTATGCGGTACGGGGGGCGACTCCATGCGTTGGATTCCTCCTGGAGCCCAACACTGTGCACGGCCCCGCCGCGAGGCGACGGGCGGAGCTGGAGGGGGCGCGGGACAGGAGGCGCGGCCTGGCCAGACGCCCTTGCGTCCCCGCGGCGGGTCGCCCGACCTTCACTCGCGCAACAGCGCCTCCAGTGAGTCAGCAACCCGAGACACGCGGACCGGGGCTCCGGCCAACGACCGGTAGAGCGGCGGCAGGGGCTTGAGGGGCAACAGCCGGGGACGGACCGTGCGCAGCCGCTCCAGCACCAGCCTCCAGCCAGGTGTGCCGGACCCTGTGTCGGCCTGCCGCGCGAGCTCCCGAAGCGCTTCGAGGTCCGGAGGAGCCAATGGTGCCCGCCGGCAGAATTCATCCAGGCGGCGAGCCAGCTCCAGGACCGCCGCGCCCCGAGGTGGAGGGCCCTCTCCGAACATCCAGCGCGCCACGGGAAGCGCCTCACCGACCGCGACGGCAACCGGTGCATGCAGGCGACTGAGTTCGTCCGCCAGCCGCGCGAGCATTTTCTCCAGCGCCGCCGCCAATGCGCTCCGGGTATGACCCCCGGGGCACTGCTGGAGCAGGGCTTCCGCACGCGACAGCACTCCGACGGCTTCGCGCGTGAGGCCTTGCGGCAACCCGAGCACCTGCGTGAGCCCCTCGCGAAGCGAGGGCAGCGTGGCGACGAGGACGCGAGGGTCCATGCCCGCCGCCCACGCCGCAGCCTCCGCGAGGGTCACCGGGGTGTGCTCGGCCATCACCGGGCCGAGCACCCGGATGAACTCGTCCTGGAAGCGGAGGTCGACGTCATCGTCCGCGTCGACCGCCGCTTCCAGGAGCACGCCGAGACCGCGCAGCGCGCCGGGTCCGGCACCCCGTGGGAGTGCCTGGAGCCTTCGCAGGAGTGCTGTCCTCGCCGCCTCACTCATCCGGGTTCCCTCACGCGCGTCCCGTCCGGAACGGCCTCAAGCCTCCTTGCGGCTCGCGTCCACGCCATTCCCAGGCTGCGGCTTCAGGGGGCGCGGCAACACCTGCGGCGTGGCGCCGGTCTGGAGCACCCGCGCCATCAGCGCACCGAGCAACCCCTGCCCTCCCGCGCCTTCCTGCCCGAGCGATATCTCCGGCACGAGCTTCACCCCGTGCTGCGCCAGCACCGTGGCCAGTTGCACCGCGGTGAAGGCCTGGGCGCCCAGCGCCGTCACGCCGGTGCGGTACGCCTCCGCCTTCGCCTCGCCGACGAGCCGCGTCGCTTCGGCCTCGGCGCCGCCGTGCAGCCGCTTCGATGCCGCCTCCGCTTCGGCGCGCTGCCGCAATCCATGCGCCTCCGCCTCCGCGTGCAACCGCGTGCGAGCAGCCTCGCCCTTCGCGGTCTCCTCCGCCGCGAGTGCGCCCTTCTCGCTGATGGCGACCATCTGCTCGCTGCGCACCACCTCCGCCTGCATGTTCGCCACCGACGTCGCGCGCTCCAGCTCCCGGCGGCGCACCTGCGCCTCGCGCTGGACCTCGTACGTGCGCTGGAGTTCCTCCGCGATCTTCCGGTCCGTCTGCGTCTTCATCAGCTCGCCGGGCGGCTGGATGTCTCCGATGAGCGTGTCGATGCACTCCACGTCATACGCGCCCAGCGCGCCACGGATGGCCTCATACGCCTCGCGCTGGCGGTCGGTGCGCGCGGACAGGAACTCCAGCACCGACACCTGCTGCGCGGAGTTGCGGAAGTAGTTGGCCACCGTGGGTTGCAGGACGTGGTCCACCAGGTTCTGCATGGACCCCACGCGGGAGATCACGCGCGGCGCCTGCTTCATGCTGATGTGGATGATCTGCGACACGTCGAGCGTGAAGCTGAAGCCGTCTCGCGAGCGCACCGTGATGGGGCTGAGCTTCTCGTCGTACTTGTGCTGTTCGGTGCGCGGAGCCCAGTTGAGGACGATGTTCGTCGTGGGCACCAGCTCCACCTTCATCACCCGCGTGTTGAGCGGGTGCTTGCCGGGCAGCAGCGGTTCAATCCAAACGCCCTTGCGCCCCCGCTCCACGAGGTCGCCATGGGTGAACTCGTCTCCCGACACGTCCAGGTGTTCACGCCCCACATAGCTGACGACGACGCCCACGTAGCCGATGGGCACCTCCGTCATGGGATGCTGCTCCACGCGCACGAACCACGGGTTGAGGTTCCACGAGCCCGACAGCAGCACCTGCTCCTGGAGGCCGCGGCAGCCCCCCGCGTCGAGGAAGCGCTGGGCGCTCTGGAACGACTCATGCCCCTCCACCGGAGCACCGGCCAGGTCCCCCGCGGGAATCGGGCGGCCATCCAGCGTCGTCACGATGCCCACCTTGTCGGTCCCCACGCTGAAGATCTCCAGGTCCTCCTCGGACATGTCGAACGCGTCGGCGTTCTCCGGCGTGATGACGGTGAACAGCGAGGGGTTGATGCGGTACGTGCCCGCCGTGAGGAACGCGAGCTGGCGGCCCTTCTGCCCACCGCCGTCTAGGAACGCTCGCGCGTCCTGGAAGTCGTCACAGTCCACCTCGCGGCCCAGGATGCTGCCGGACGCGATGGGCGCGCCGCCATTGGCGACGACGAGCGCGATGTGCCCCTGGCGCACCACCACCACCGGGACGCGCGTCACCTTGAAGCGCCAGAACGGATGGCCCAGGTGCCAGCCCGGGGGCAGCAGCTGCGCCTGGTAGCCGGCCTCCCCCTCCAGCGCGACCAGCCGCCCGGGAGGCAGCGGCGCGCCGTACTTCTTGATGACCAGTCCCGACTCGTTCTCGCCAATGATCTGCAAGCCGCTGAGCACGTAGACCGCGACTGCCCCCAGCAGCAGCACGACACCGGCCAGAACCACGCTGTAGTCCATGAGGCCCTTCTCTCGACGCCCGCGGAAGTGCGGGCGCCCCTCCCCCACTGCACGCCCCCTGCCAGGGCCAAGTGGCCGGAACTGCTGGGACGGCGTCCACCAGCTCACGATTCAATTCATGCTCGAACCGTGTTTCATTCGTGGGATGCGAAACTTCCTCTGGAAGGGCCCCGCCCCCAAGGGTTCCCTCCTCCAGCGTTTGAATGACGCTGGCTGGCGGTCAGGTGGGGCCGGGCCGCGAATGACGGTGGTGTGTTCCGCGCGACCCCGGCTGGAGGGCGCGCCGAAGTCGGGGCCCTGGGTCTGGCTGTGCGAACAGGCCGTGCCCGTCGACATGCTCCGGCTCGCGGTGGAGCAGGGCGCCGTGGACGTGTTCCACAAGGGCTCGCGCGACTGGGAGGCGCGGCTGTTGCGCCGGCTGGAGGAGAGCCTCGTGGAGGCCCCGGCGCCCCGCGTGCCGGCGACGTTCATCGCGCACAGCGCGGCGGCGAAGGCACTGCTCGCCCAGCTCGCGCAGGCCGCTCGCACGTCGATGCCTGTGTTGCTCACCGGCGAGACGGGGACGGGCAAGGAGGTGGCCGCGCGGCTCATCCACGAATGGTCCGAACGGCGCTCTCACACGTTCGTGCCCATCAACTGCGCGGCCATCCCCGACGAACTGATGGAGGGCGAGCTCTTCGGCTACGCGAAGGGCGCCTTCTCCGGCGCAGTGCACGGCTACGACGGCCTGGTCTCCGCGGCCGAGGGAGGCACGGTGTTGCTGGATGAAATCGACGACACACCCCACGCGCTCCAGTCGAAGCTGCTGCGCGTGCTGGAGGACCGGGTCATCTCCCGCCTGGGCGAGAATGCGTGGCGTAAGGTGGACTTCCGCATCCTGGCCGCGACGAACCGGGACCTGAAACAGCTCATCGAGCGGGGGCTGTTTGGAGAAGACCTCTACGAACGGCTCGCCACCGTGCAGCTCCACCTGCCTCCCTTGCGCGAGCGACAGGAGGACGTGGAGCCGCTCGTGCTGCACTGGCTGGAGCGCTACTACGCCGTCGAGGCGCCGGCCCCGGACCACCCGCGCGTGCGCAGCGCGACCTCCGAGGCGCTCGAGGTGCTCCGCGCCTACCCATGGCCCGGCAACATCCGCGAGCTGCGCAACGCCATCTACGGCGCGCTGGTGGCCAAGCGCGCCGGGGATGAGCTGCTCCTGTCGGACCTGCCGCGGCGGTTGTGGCAGCGGGAGCGCGCGAACACCTCCGCGCTGGTGTCGGCGCAGGAGGTGGAGCGCCGCGTGGCCTCCGGAACGATGAACCTGCGCGCGGAGCTGGAACGGCTGGAGCGCCTGGCCCTCCAGGCCGCGCTGCGCCGCGCGGGCGGCAACGCCTCGGAGGCGGCGCGCCTGCTGGGCGAGGTCGGCCGTGGCAGGGCGAAGGACCCCGGCGGCACGGTGCGCACGATGATGAAGCGGCTGGGTGCCTCCCCTCGCGGCGGCGCGTGAACCGCATGCGGACCGTCCAGGCGGAGCCGTGCGCCCGTTCGCGTTCAACGGGCACGAAGGTCAGGGCCAGCTCTCGCTGTAGAGCACCTCCGTGGCCACGACGAACCTGTCTTTCGTCTCCATGAATCGCTCACAGAACCGAGCGAGATAGCGCGGATGGATCTCCACCATGAGCGTCGTGAGTGTAGGGAGCACCGTCCTCGCCGAACACAGGAAACCCAGCAGATGGAGCATCCGCGCATGGCGCGGAGCAAGTCCATCCACCGTGGACTCGAGCACGAGGGAGCGCAGATCGGATTGAGGAACAGTGTCCGAGGTGGCGCCTCCGTCTGTCGTCCAGGGTCCCTTCTCCGTGTAGACCTCCGACAGGCTCACCGAAAACGCCACTCCCCCGTCCCGGTCCCTGGAAAGGGCAGGCGCCAGCCATCCAAGCAACTCGTGGAGACAGGCGTCGGTATCCGTGACGATCCACGTCAAGGGCATGTGCTCCTGGAACGTCGCCGGAAACCGCTCCAGAAGCTTGCGCACGAGGGGTTCATTTTCTTCCGGCGCGCCCAGATTCAAATGCAGAAGCATGGTGTCCATTCCCTTCACCCCTTCCTGTCCGTGAACCGTGGATCCACCCCCCACGCCGCCTCTGGGGGCCATGAAGAAAGATGTCGGTCCTTCAAGGCGGACACGAACTGATCCCCCTCCTCCTGCATGAATTCCTTGCAGAAATAGTGGAGAGACGGCCCCCCGACGATCAGGTCGGCGGACAGCCACGAAACCCCCAGTCGGCGCGACTCCGCCAGGCACCCCAGCAGGTCCAACATCTCCTCGTGTTGAGGCAGGAGGGCCCCCGACCCGCTGGAAGCCGAACCGACGACGAAGAGGCGCGTCGGCAGTTCCTGGGGAGCGAGCGCCAGGGATGCGGCGGTGCTGGGCCCATACCACGGCCCCTTCTCCGTGGAGAACTCGGAGCTGGAGGGACTTACCCAGGCCGCCACCACCCGGTCCCGCTCCCGGATCAGCATGAGGGACAGCAGGCCCAAGGCCTCCAGCGGGGTCTGCTCCGTGTCGGTGATGATCCACGTCAGTGGCATGTGTTCGTAGGCCGTCCCGGGGAGTTGTTTGACGGCATCCCTCACGGCCAGTTCATTTGATTCAGGCCTTCCCAACTCCACATGCAACAACATGGTTGCCATTCGACCCGCCTCCTTCTCCAGCAGGGCGTCACACCCCGCGTGTCAATGTCCGTGAACGGGGGGAAGGTCCCGAGCGCTCCCCGTCCCCCGCGGGGAGCCACAGACCGCTAACGCTCCGGGGAAAGCCGCTCTGAATAGGAGATGCGCCCCTCCAGTTCCTCTGCGGCACCAGACACATCCCCACCGACGCTGGGAAGGCCCCACGCCACCAGGCGGCCGTTCTTCACCGCGATCATCGCGAAGGAGGTCGCATAGACGCCCTTGACGCCTCCCTGGAGCTCCACCTTGACGCGGGAACTGTCCCCACCGTTCTCGGGATTTCCCCACGTCACCACCGCGCCGTCTGTCTTCAAGGCGGCCTGGCTGGAACGGTCCTCATTCGCATACACCGCCAGCGCATCCCACTGGAGCTGCCCCCACACGGCCTGACTGTCGCCGCCCGAGTTGACGTTGCCCCATGTCACGACCCAGCCACCGTCCTTGAGCCCCGCGTAGGCCTGGCGGAAGGGAATGACTGCCTGGACGCCACCGGAGAGCCAGAGCTTCGTGTACGGACTGTCGAGGTTGTGCGGTCCTATGCCTCCGGGATACTGCTGATAGTGGCCCCAGTTCACCACCGAGCCGTCTGTCTTCAGGGCCGCGAAAGCATTGTCGCTCGGGGTGATGGACACCACGCCGCCCTGGAGCAGGCTCGCGACGGCGGAGCTGTCTCCCCCCTTCTTGTCGCCCCACGTCACGACCGAACCGTCCGCCTTCAAGGCCGCGAAAGCCTGTTGCGTGGCGGTCACCGCCACCACACCTGACTTCAGCTGCTCCGCCACGGCGGAACTGTCCCCCCCGGTGGCCGCGTCCCCCCACGTCACCACCGAGCCATCATCCTTCAGCGCCGCGAAGCCCAGGAGGCTCGAAGCGACGGACACCACGCCCTCCTGAAGTTTCGCGCGCACTTCGTCGTCGGGTGCGCCCCCATAGAACGCATCTCCCCAGACCACGGCGGCGCCGTCCTCCTTCAGGGCCACCACCGCGCGACCGTTGCGCACCACCGCCTTCACCCCGGACGCCAGCTCGGCTTCGACCCGCGCGCTGTCCCCCCCGGAGACCGCGTCCCCCCACGTCACCAGCTC
>SECN01000626.1 GCA_004173515.1 Myxococcaceae bacterium
GTCGCGAAGCCCTCGATGCGAAAGAACTTCATCCTCGACACGAACGTCCTCCTCCATGACCCCCGCAGCATCTACGGGTTCAAGGACAACAACGTCATCATCCCCATCTACGTCATCGAAGAGGTCGACAACTTCAAGCGCGACCTCTCCGAACTGGGACGCAATGCGCGACTGGTGGCGCGCTACCTGGATTCCTTCCGCGCCGAAGGCTCGCTGAAGGAGGGCGTCCCGCTGCCGCACGGCGGGATGCTGCGCGTGAGCTTCACCGACCGCGCGCTGCCATCGTCCATGGTGGACAGCAACCTGGTGGACAACCGCATCCTCGCGGTGGCCCTGGACCTGATGGAGAAGGAGCCTGAGACCCAGGCCGTCTTCATCACCAAGGACACCAACCTGCGCATCCGCGCCGACGCCCTGGGCCTGTCCGCCCAGGACTTCGACACCGAGCGCGTGGAGATCACCGACCTCTACACCGGCTTCACCGAGCTGCTCGCGCCCCGGGAGCTGGTGGATCAGCTCTACAAGCCCGGCGGCGAGGCGGAGATCCCGCAGCAGGACCGGCTCTTCCCCAACCAACTGGTGCTGCTCAAGGACGAACTCAACCCGTCCCATACGGCGATGGCGCGCTTCAACGCGGCCAAGGCGCGGCTCGTGCCGCTCGCGCGCCAGAGCAAGGAAGGCACCTGGGGCATCCGTCCGCGCAACATGGAGCAGGCGTTCTGCCTGGACCTGCTGCTCAACGACGAGATCAAGCTCGTGACCATCGTGGGCAAGGCGGGCACGGGCAAGACGCTGCTCGCCATCGCCGCGGGCCTGCAGAAGGTGACGGAGGAGGGGCTGTACCACAAGCTGCTGGTCAGCCGTCCCATCTTCCCCCTGGGCCGGGACATCGGCTACCTGCCGGGCAGCGTGGAGGAGAAGCTGAATCCCTGGATGCAGCCCATCTTCGACAACGTGGAGTTCCTGATGAACCTGAGCCGCGCGGACAAGAAGGCCGGGCGCGGCCACCACGAGCTGATGGACCTGGGGCTGATGGAGATCGAACCGCTCACGTACATCCGTGGACGCAGCATCCCCAACCAGTTCATCATCGTGGACGAGGCGCAGAACCTCACCCCCCACGAGGTGAAGACCATCCTCACCCGCGTGGGCGACAACACGAAGATCATCCTCACCGGCGACCCGTTCCAGATCGACAACCCGTACGTGGATTCGACCAACAACGGGCTCGTGCACGTGGTCAACCGCTTCAAGAACGAGAAGATCGCCGGCCACATCACCATGGCCAAGGGCGAGCGCAGCATGCTGGCCGAGCTGTCGGCCAACCTGCTGTGAAGGTGTCGAGCGGTGACACGCTCGACTTCGCCGAACACGTGCGCCAGCTCTTCGAGCGGAAGATGGAATCGGAGGTGTCTCCGAAATCCATCCAGGTGCAGCCCAGCAAGAAGGGCAACTACATCTCCCTGAGCGTGTCGGTGTTCCTGCTGTCCGAGGAGCAGCGCCGCGCCCTCTACGCGGCGCTGCACGAGGATCCCCGCATCGTCTACTACCTGTGAAGCAGGCGCCGCGCGGGCTCCATCCCAGGTTGGGAAAGGGGGCTTCCGGTGGCTGGAAGTCCGGACGGGCTGCGTATATGAGGGGGGCATGAGTCCCGTCGAGCCATTCCCGCTGTACCACCCGCCGGGTGCGCAGCGCGCGTTCGGCTCCGACGACGCCACGCGCCGCTTCGCCAAGGTGGCCCAGCTGGATCCCGGCTCGCGCGTGCTCGTGCTCGGCTGTGGTCCAGAGGGCGGCGCCGCCGTGCTGCTGGCCCAGGAGCTGCGGTGCTCCGTGGTGGCCGTGGACACCGACGAAGCCCTGGTGTCCCCCGTGCGCGAGCGCGTGCGCTCCCAGGGCCTGTCGGACCGCATCGAGGTGCGCCGCGTGGCACCGGATGCGCTGGGCATGCTGGACGGTCCCTTCCACGGCATCCTCGTGCCGGGGCGCGTGCAGTACCCGCTGGACGTGTCGCTGCGCGTGTTCCGCGCGCTGTTGGGCAAGCGCGGCCGTGTGGGCTTCACCTTCCCGGCGCGCGTGGGCCGCTTCACGCCCAAGCCCGTGCTGGACTTCTGGGAGAAGCGCCTGGGCGCGCCGTTGCTCCTGCCGCGCGAGCTGCTCCAGGCGCTGGAGGGCGCGGGCTACGAGCCGGAGTCCGTGGAGTCGCTGCACGACACGGAGCTGGAAGCGCTCTACCGGGACATGGAAGCGCACCTGCCCGAAGGCGCGTCTCCGGAGAGCGCCGCCTTCCGCGAGGAGCTGTCCCTGCACCAGGAGCACAACCAGCGGCCGGGCGTCAGCTACGCGTTCGCGGTGGGGCGCCGCAAGGAACCGGGCGAGAAGCCTCCCGCGTCGCGCGACCGGGGCTGAAGCGCGAAGCCGTTCGGGGAGCCATTTCTCCGGCTCCCTTTCAAGGGCCCCTGACCGCGGGCCCCGCCTTCGGTGCTACTGCACGCCGTTGAAGTCGAGCAGCTCGATGGATTCGGAGGCCACCGACAGCGTGAGCTGTTCGCGGTAGCCGGCCGCGTCGCCGCCCACCTGGAAGGGCATGGGGCGCGCGAAGCGGATGGTGACGTCCTTCGCGTGGAAGTCGTGCAGGCCTTCCGGGGCCCAGCGGCCATTCCAGAGGCGGGGGAGGTTGGCCAGCACCTGCGTGGGCGACACCTGGCCCAGGCGCAACTGCATGAAGCCCCGGCGATCATTGGCGTAGGGGAACATGCGGAAGCCGTAGCCGTAGAAGGGCATGGTGCCCGCGGCGGCCATCATCAGCTTGCCCCGGAAGAGCACGGCGCCCGGCGCGATGGGGCCGCCCACCTCATGGCCCTCCGCGCCCAGGCGGTACGCCTCCGACGCGCCGTTGACGACTTCGCACTCCACCAGCACGGAGCTGGTGAGGTAGTGCGGCACCGTCTTGAAGGCCACCGCGGAGAAGTAGCCGCCACCGCCGGACATGACCCGCTTGAACATGCCCTTGCCCAGGGTCTCCTTCACGGCGATGTAGTCGTTGAGCACCTTGCCATCCACGCCCAGCCCCGCGAAGGGCGCGCGATGGCCGTCCACCTGCACCAGGTCCATGGCGCGCACGCTGGGGAACTCCGCCGCGCGCGCCCGCACCACGTCGTTGAGGATGCCGTCGCCCCGGGTGCTGGAGGCGTTGACGAACGACGCGATGCCGTTGCCCGTGCCCAGCTTGAGGATGCCGAAGCGCGGCGCGGCCTGGCCGGCGAACTTTCCGCGCGGACCCACCTGCTGCAGCACTTCATTGACGAAGCCCATGAAGGTGCCGTCGCCACCGCCGGTGAACACCGTGGGGTAGCCCCGCTCCAGCACCGTCTGCGCGATGCGGCGCGCGTCCAGCGGCGAGCGCGACAGGAACAGGTCCTCCTCCGGCACCACGTGCGACAGCAGCTTGACCACCCGGGCGTCCACCTTGCGGGCGTTCGCGTTCAGCATGACCGCGACCTTCGGTTCGGCGGACGGAAGCGCCGACGGGGAGCGGCGGAAGTCCGTGGAACGAAGGGGCTGGACCAGCATGGACGACTCCAGGGGGAGGGGGGCAGGCATGACAGCGATGACGCGGTTCGGACTGTGCACTTTTCTCGCCAACCCCTGACGCGAGGCGTCAGGCGATGCAGTCATTGAAGTTTCAAGGGGTTGCACGGTTTGTTGGTGGCCAATGTGACCGCTCGGTTGCTACCGCCGGGTGACAGCGGTGTAGAGCGCGTTACGCACCCGTGGCGCGTGGGTGGCGGGCAGGTGACAGGGCCCCTGTCCTGGCCTGCGCACTGCGCTACGCAGGCAGCGTCATCACCTTTGCGCTGGGTGCCCGGTCCCACGGGGAAACCCGCCCTTGCGTTTGACACGCCAGGGGGGGTGGTTACGTTGGGCATACATCGGGATTTCGCAGGAAAAACGCAGTCATTTCCGGAGGATGGGAACCGTGGGCAAGATTATCGGAATCGACCTGGGCACCACGAACAGCGTGGTTGCGATCATGGAGGGTCGCGAGCCCAAGGTCATCGTCAATGAAGAGGGTACCCCGACGACGCCGTCCGTGGTCGCCTTCACCAAGGATGGGGAGCGCCTGGTCGGTCAGGTGGCGAAGCGTCAAGCCATCACCAACCCGGAGCAGACCATCTACTCGGTGAAGCGCTTCATGGGCCGCCGGTACGAGGAGACCACCGAGGAGGCGAAGCTCGTCCCCTACAAGGTGGCCCGGGGCCCCAACGGCGATGCGCGCGTGGACATCAGCGGCAAGCAGTACAGCGCGCCGGAGATCAGCGCGCAGGTGCTCTTGAAGCTCAAGCGCGCCGCGGAGAACTACCTGGGTGAGAAGGTGACGGAGGCGGTCATCACCGTCCCGGCGTACTACGCACCTGGGCGGCGACAACATCGACCTGCGGATCATGGACTGGCTGATCAGCGAGTTCAAGAAGGACACCGGCCTGGACGTCCAGAAGGACAAGATGGTCCTCCAGCGCCTGAAGGAGGCGGCGGAGAAGGCGAAGATCGAGCTGTCCAGCGCGATGCAGACGGACATCAACCTGCCGTTCCTCACGGCGGACGCCTCGGGTCCCAAGCACCTGAACGTGAAGCTCACGCGCGCCAAGTTCGAGCAGATGATCGGCGACCTGGTCGAGCGTTCGCTGGAGCCGTGCCGCAAGTGCCTGAAGGACTCGGGCCTGGACCCGAAGGACCTCAACGAGGTCGTGCTCGTGGGCGGTTCCACGCGCATCCCGATGGTGCAGGAGGCCGTGAAGCGGCTGTTCGGCAAGGAGCCCAACCGCACGGTGAACCCGGACGAGGTCGTGGCCGTGGGCGCCGCGGTGCAGGCCGGCGTGCTCTCCGGCGAGGTGAAGGACATCCTCCTGCTGGACGTGACGCCGCTGTCGCTGGGCGTGGAGACGCTGGGCGGCGTGATGACGAAGCTCATCGAGCGCAACACGACCATCCCCGAACGGCATCCTGAACGTCAACGCCAAGGACAAGGCGACGGGCAAGGAGACGAAGGTCACCATCAGCCACTCGTCCGGTCTGTCGAAGGACGAAGTGGAGAAGATGGTCACGGACGCCCGGGCCAACGAGTCCGCGGACAAGGCGCGCCGCGAGCTCATCGAGGTGAAGAACCAGGCGGAGAGCCAGTCCTACGCCGCGGAGAAGATGGTCAAGGAGAACAAGGACAAGCTCACCCCCGACGTGGCGAAGGCCATCGAGGACGGTGTCGCGGAGCTGAACGCGGTCCGCGAGGGGCAGGACAAGGACGCCATCAAGGCGGCCCTGGACAAGCTCCAGCAGGCCAGCTTCAAGGCGGCGGAGGAGATGTACCGCGCCACCGGCGGCGCGCCGGGCGCCACGCCTCCTCCGGGGGCCGAGCCGTCCGCCGCGCCGGGCTCCAGCGCCCAGCCGGCCGCGAAGGACGACGTGGTGGATGCGGAGTTCCGCCAGTCGTAAGAACGTGAGGTCCCCGCCGCCGCGCGGCGGGAACTGAACCATCCAGGGCCGGTGCTCCGATGAGGGGTGCCGGCCCTGCTTTTTGGGCCCCGGCCTCCCTCCCGTGAGGTGGACGGTGAGGCTGGACGCAGGATGCAGGGGGAGGACAACCCCGCGATTTCACGTGGGCTCGTGCTGGCGGAGGCACTGCAAGGAGTTGGCGGGTCCTCGCTGTCCTTCAGGAAGGTGTCCCCCATGTCCCGCATCGAGTCCCCGCTGTCCGGCGTCCTGCCCGACGTCGCCGCTTCCGAGGTCGCCTCCAGCTCCACTTCCACTCGCGCGGCGTCCTCGGCCCGTCCGCTGCCTGCGGTCCCGACCAACTCCGTGGAGGTGTTCCGGGGCGGGGGCGTGTCGGCCCCGGCCCCCGCGCGGGCCTCCCAGGTGGCGCCCCGGGCGCGGGAGGACAATGGCTTCGACTTCGGCGTGGGGGGCGCCTTTCCTCCCCGGCCCACCGGCTCCCTCAAGGAACAGGTGAAGCAGGGGGCGCTGCTGCTGGAGCAGACCCAGGCGGCGGCGGTCAGCGTGACGCTGGACATGGGCTCTTCGATGGATGCCTACGCGCGCAAGCACCTGGGCCACCTGGAGCCGAGCCCGCCCATCGTCGGTGCCCCCACGTCGCTGACGGACTACACCAGCACCATCCCGGGCGTGTCGGCGAAGGACGCCTACGCGGCCTTCGTGGGCCAGCCGGAGCTGCTCTTCGGCGCGGCGGGCATCTTCCTCCGGCCGGCGGCGAGCGCGCTGACGGACGGGGCCCGGCTGTTCCTGGAGGAGCAGGGGCCGCCGCCGGTGTGGGCGCCCATCACCGTGAAGCTCGATGCCGGACAGCGCACCGTCCACATCACCACGTTGGATGGTCACCCGTTGCGCGGCACCAACCGTTTCGTCTTCGACGACGACGGCACCGGGGGCACGCGCATCCGACAGTACTCCGCCTTCCAGGGCAGCTCCCCGGCGACATCGGTGGGGCTCGCGCTGATGGATCCCATTGAACGGCAGCACGACATCTGGCGCAGCGTGCACGGACAGCTGCACGACCTGCTCAAGGCCCGTTAGCATGGGGGGCAGGCAACGCCCGTGGGGAGGTGATGCGTGACGACGCTCCAGACAACGCCGCCGGGACATGACGTGGTCCTCTTCGACAGCCACTGCCGCATCTGCAGTGGCGCCGCCAGGGAGATGCAGAAGCTGGTGGGCAACCAGGGCACGAAGCTGCTGTCGTTCCGCGATGAAGGCGTCCTGGACGCCTTCCCGGGGGTCACCGCCGAGCGGTGCGAGAAGGCCATGCAGCTCATCCAGGCGGACGGCCGGGTGCTGGAGGGCGCGGAGGCCATCGTCCGGGCCATGGGGCGACGCCCGCTGGGCCGGCTGCTCTACGTGTACTACGTGCCGGGCCTGCGCCAGCTCGCGGATGCGGTTTATGGGATGGTGGCCCGCTACCGCTTCCGCATCGCGGGTCGCAACTGCCCCGACGGGGCCTGCGCGGTGCACTTCAAATAGGGGAAGGGGGGCGGGTAGCATGCGTCCTTCCCCGCTCTCCTCTGGCCCTCCGTGACCTCGCCTCCTCCCTACCTGCAGGCCGCCCAGTCCTTTCGTCGCTTCTTCGGGGAGCTTCGGGAGACGTACCTGGAGCGGGAGACGCTCTTCACGCAGATCGAACTGGCGCTCTTGTGCCGTGAGCACGTGCTGGTGGTGGGACCTCCCGGGACGGCCAAGAGCGCGGTGGCCAGCGCCGTCCTGGGTCGCATCACCGACGAGACGTCGGGCCTGCCCTCGCTGTTCTCCAAGCAGATCGCCGAGTCCACCCTGCAGACGGACCTCATCGGGCCGGTGGACTTCAAGGTCCTCACGGAGACGGGGCGCACGGAGTACCTCACCGACGAGGGCATGCTGGGCTCGGTGCACGCGTTCCTGGACGAGGTCTT
>SECN01000627.1 GCA_004173515.1 Myxococcaceae bacterium
GTGTCCTGCAGGTTCACCGCCAGGTACATGCACGGCGCCGCGAGCATCAACCCGATGCCGGACAGCCACAGTCCGCCGCCCGCGCGCTTGCGGTCCATCTTGTCGCCCAGCCAGCCGCCGGCCACCGTGCCGGTGAGGCCCGCGATGGCGGTGATGGCGCCGAACACGAGGCCCACGCGGCCCGGGTGCTCCAGCCACAGTTGCCGCTCACGCACCAGGTACGTGGGCATCCAGAACGCCAGCCCGCCAATGGAGAACGTCATCAGCGTGTAGCCCGCCGTCGTCGCCCAGAAGGCGGTGTTGCGGCCCAGGCCCCGGAGGCCCTCCATGAAGGGCAGCTTCACCGCCGCGTCCGGCCCGTCCATGGCGCCGCGCTTCGGCTCCGGCATGAAGAACGCCATGGCGCCCAGCACGAGTCCCGGCACGCCGCCCGCGAAGAACGCCGCGTGCCACGAATACGTCTGCGTCAGCCACCCGCCCAGGCCGTAGCCCATGGCCGAGCCCACCGGGATGGCGATGTAGAAGTACGACAGCATCCGCGTGCGCTGCTCGCGCGGATACAGGTCGGAGATGATGGACGGCGCCACCGCGCCGTAGCCCGCCTCGCCAATGCCAATCACCGCGCGCGCCAGGAGCAGCGCCGTGAACGTGGACGCAAGGCCGCTGGCCCCGGTGGCCAGGCTCCACAGGAGCACGCCACCCGCCACCAGCAGCCGGCGCGGCACCCGGTCTCCCAGGAAGCCGCCCAGCGGCGAGGCCAGCATGAACACGACGATGAAGACGGTGCCCAGCAGGCCCGACTGCGCGTCGTTGATGCCGAAGTCCTTCTGAATCTCCGGCAGTGCGACCGCGATGATGTACCGGTCAAGGTAGTTGACCAGGTTGATGAGGGTCAGGATGAAGAGCGCATAGCCCGCGCGCACGGACTGCGTGGCGGACGCGCTGGACGGAGCGGTGGGGGAAGAGGCGTTCATGAGGAGGAGGGGGCGGAACCGAAGCGGTGGGCCAACAGGCCCCAGCGCAGGCCTCGGTCGCTCACGCGACAGGCATCCATGCGCAGGGCCTTCACCGCTTCGCGCAGGATGAGCGCGCCCGCGGGGATGACATCCGCGCGCTTGGGCTGGAGGCCGGGCAGCGCGCGCCGGGCGTCCAGGGGCAGGGCGCACAGCGTGTCCGTGAGCGCGTCCAACTCGCCCCGGGACAGCGTGCCGCCGTGGACCTGCTCCGCGTCATAGGTCGCCATCTGGTGCTGCACGGCGTACAGCGTCGTCACCGTGCCGGCCACGCCCACCAGCATCGCGTCCGGCGGCGGCGGGGGCAGGGCGGCGAAGGTGTCGCGCAGGTGCGCTTCGATGGCGATCCGCTCGTCGGCGGACAGCGGGTCGGTGCGCACGAAGCGCTCCGTGAGGCGCACGGCGCCCACGTCGAAGCTGTGGCGGAAGGCCACGCTCCCCGCGTCATTGCCGTAGATGAACTCCGTGGACCCGCCGCCGATGTCCACGACGAGCAGCGGCCCCGCCGCCTCGCCCGCGAAGTCCGTGGACACCGCGGCGAAGGACAGCTGGGCCTCCAGTTCGCCGGCGATGATCTCCACCGTCACACCCGCGCGTGCCTTCGCGGCGGCGATGAAGTCCGCGCCGTTCTTCGCGTCGCGCGCGGCGCTGGTGGCGGAGACCGCGATGGCCTCCGCGCCCAGCGAACGGGCCTCGTCCGCGAAGGTGACCAGCGTGGACAGCGTGGCCTCCATGCCGTCCGGGGAGAGCACGCGGCTGGTGTCCACGCCCCGGCCCAGCCGGGTGATTTCGGCGCGCTCCACCACGGCCTCGAAGCGCCCGTCCGGCTGGCGATCCGCGACCAGCAGCAGCACGGAGTTGGTCCCGATGTCGATGGATGCGAAGCGCGGCATGCGGCGCACACTACTCAACGCAGCAGCGCTTCCAAAGCATCCCCCAGGGCCTCGTAGTCCGAGGGGGTGTTGTAGAGCTGGGCGGACAACCGCAGGTGCCGCCGTGGCGCCTTGGGCCAGGGGGTGACCGGGACCTCCACGCGGTGCTCCTCGAACAGGCGCACATGGAGCGGGTCCAGGTAGAGCGGGGGCTCGGGCCGCTCCGGGAACCCGTCCGGCAGGGCCACGCACGCCATGCTGCCCACCATCGAGTCCGGGCACAGCGGCGTGTCCTGGCCCAGCCGGGCGTTCAGGTATCGTCGGGCGGCCAGCACCTTCTCGCGGTTGGAGGCCATCACCTCCGGCCACCCGCCGGGCACCAGCCCGCCCACGACGCGCAGCGCGGTGGGGATGCACAGGAAGGGCGTGGGGTCATGCGTGCCCGTCCAGTCGAACTCCAGCCGGAAGCGCGAACGGTCCGAGCGCGGCGAGTTGTGCCCGTGGCTCACCGCCAGCGGCTTCATCGCCGCCTGCAGGTCCTTTCGCACGTGCAGGAACGCGGCGCCCTTGGGCGCGCACAGCCACTTGTGGCAGTTGCCGGTGTAGTACGCCGCGCCCAGCTCCTGGAGCGCCAGCGGCACCATGCCCGGCCCGTGGGCGCCGTCCACCAGCGTCTCCACGCCGCGCTCGCGCAAGGCGCGCACCAGCTCCGCGAGCGGCATCACCAGGGCCGTCTGGCTGCTGATGTGGTCGATGAGCAAGAGCCGCGTGCGCGGCGTCACCTGGGCCATCACCGCGTCCACGACAGCGGCCGGGGAGGGCACCGGCCAGGGCAGCTTCGCCACGACCACCTTCGCGCCCATCCCAGCGCAGGCCACGTCGAGCGCGTTCTTCGACGCGTTGTATTCGTTGTCGGTGGTGAGCAGCTCGTCGCCGGGCTGGAAGTGCAGGTTGCGCAGCACCGTGTTCACGCCCGAGGTGGCGTTGGGCATGAACGCCACGTCGTCCGCGTCCGCGCCCACGAAGGCCGCGAGCGCCGCGCGGGCCTCATCCAGCAGCGGCTCCACCTCGCGGCCCAGGAAGCGCACGGGTTCGGCTTCCAGGCGGGCCCGCAGCTCCGACTGGTGCTGGAGCACCGCCGTGGGGCAGGCGCCGAACGAACCGTGATTGAGGAAGACGACCTTCGGATCCAGGCCCCAGTGGGACCGGAGGGGAGCGCTCATGAGGCGCAATGCACCCCGGCGCGTCCCCCCTGTCAACGGACCGCGAGACCTACTTCGCGGCCGGGGCGATGCCCCAGTCAGGCGTCAGCCAGTGGCCCTTCTCCATGGGGAGCGGCAGCTGGTTGTTGCCCTCGGCGGTCATCACCCACAGGTGCGCGCCGCCGTTGCGGTTCGTGCTGAACATGATGAGCCGGCCGTTTCCCCGCGCGGCGACCAGTCCGGCGTCTGGTTGTAGTTGCCCTGGAAGGTGAGCCGCTTCACGCCGGAGCCATCCGCGCCCATCACGTAGACCTGGGGGCTGCCGCCCCGGTTGGACACGAACGCGATGCGCTTGCCGTCCGGCGACCACGTGGGGCTGGTGTTGAGGCCGTAGGGCGTGTCGGTGATGGCCTTCGCCCCGGAGCCGTCCGGAGCGGACACGTAGATCTGCGCGCTCTCACCCTCGGCCAGCGCGTAGGCGATTCTCTTGCCGTCCGGCGAGTACGCGACGCCCGTGGCCATCTGCCCGTCCGTCACCACGGGCTTCGCCTCGCCGCCGGGGGTCTGCACGTAGATGTCCGGCCGGTTCTTCCGGTACGACGTGTAGGCCACCTGGCCCGAAGGGCTGAGCGTGGGGAGGATGTGCGTGCCACCCTTGGTGAGCGCCTGCGCGCCCATGCCGTCCCAGTCCGCCACGAGCACGTCGCGGTTGGCGCCCGCCTTGCGCACGTAGGTGATGCGCGACAGGAAGGGGCTCGCCTCGCGGGTGAAGTGCCGGTAGAGCGCGTCCGCCAGCGCGTGCGCCAGCTGACGGGGCTCGTTGGCCGGCGCGTCCCTGGCGACCTTCAGGTCCTCGTGGCCGGTGGCCACGTTGAACAGCCGCAGCTCCCCGCGCAGCGCGCCGCCGTCCTGCGCGAGCGACACCTTCACCAGCGACTCCGCGCCCACGTCCGCCCAGCGGCTGAAGTTGATGCTGGCCGCCGTCATGCCTTCTTTCGCGTCGGCGGTGAAGCCCGCGCGGTCCAGCACCTGGAAGATGCCGGAGGCGGTGATGTCGTACGTGAAGGCGGTGTCGAACGCGGCGGCCGTCTTCTTGTCGCCGCCTTCCTGCACCGCGGGCGCGGGCGACGCGAGCGGCAGCGGACGGAAGTTCGCGCCGGAGATTTCGATGACGGGCGCCTGCGCCAGCACCAGCGCGGGCACGAGGAGGAGCGACAGCAGGAAGGCTTTCATGGGCTGAACACCAGGACGACGCCGTTCTTCTGGAGCGCGTCGCGAAGGGCATCGGGGGGAGGAGAGAAGGGAGACGCCTTGCGCACGGCGGCCACGACCGCCGAGTCGAACAGTTCGTTGCCGCTGGCCTTGGCCAGGCTCACGTCCAGCACCTCGCCGGCGCGGCCCAGGCGCATGGCCACCTGCGCCTTCAGGTACAGGCGCTCCGCGTCGGGGATGGTGTCCGCGACGTTGTAGTGCCGGCGCACCTGGGACTTGAGCAGGCCGTAGTACCGCTCGCCCTCCTGCACCGCCGAGTCACCGTCCGGGTCGCCGTCCTCCGCGCCCTCCAGCTCCTCCGGCTCGCTGGGCTTCGCGGACTTGTCGAACGCGCCGAAGAGCTTCTTGCGCCGGTCCTCCGCGGTGGGCTCGCCCTTCTGGGGCGTGGGGGCCGGGGCGGGCTTCGCGCCGGCCCCCACGCCCCAGAAGGGCGAGCCCACCGC
>SECN01000628.1 GCA_004173515.1 Myxococcaceae bacterium
GCCCCAGGCCCCCTCCGCCGTCGCATCCGCCGACTGGAACAGGCCCCCGGGGACGACCCGCACGTCGTCGAGGTGGACGCCCGACCCCTGAGAGCTCGCAGGACCCACGTCCAGCGCAGCGCCGAAATTGAGAATGGTTCTCATTTTCACGTTGCCAGAGCAAATACCTCCAGGAAGGTGGGAACGTCAATCTGTAGCCGGGCTGAAATCATCCCGGTGCGTCAAAGCAGGACCCTTTCGTCGCCAAGGGCATGATTTTCCGGGGTAATTGCGAGCTTGCGTGCGTATAAAGGCGTTCCGCTGGCACGGTTTTCCGCTGCCAGGGGGTTGTCGTACCCCGTGGAAATGACCCACCCCCCACCTCCATGAAGACCGTCGCCGCCACCTCCGGGCGTGAAGCCCTCCGCGAGTCCAGGATCGCCCTGGCGGCGGTGGTGTGCGCGGTGGCCTTCGCGGGGCTGCTGGGCCTGACGGACCCGGGGCTCGACGCGCCACGACGCACGGGCGCGGCGGTGGAAGCCTCCCGCACGCCGACGGTGACGCGCACGCCCTCCGGCAAGGGGGCGCGGTGGGTGTCCGGCATCCTCCATGAGGATCCGGTGGGCACGCCGGTGCCCGCGTCTCGCGATCAGGTGGACCCCGGCGGCGTCAGCCACCGTCCTTCACCGCCCTTCGTGCCCCGGCTGGACTCCCTGCGCGCGCTGCTGGCGCGCTACGACGCCCGGGTGCTCGCGCGGGCCCACAGCCTGCTTGCCCAGGCGCTGCCGTCCCGGCTCGCGCCGCTGGCGGACCGTCCCCGGACGGTGAACTGTCCGGCCCAGGGACCGCCCGTCACGGGCTGAGCGTCACGTCCCCCTTCTTCTTCGCGGGCCTGTGACCGTGAGGCTCCCGGTGTGCCTTCAGGAGCCCAGGCAGGCGGGCCCTTCGTCCATCGCACCTTTCGCATCGCGCCTGCTTGTGCGGGCGCGTGAGGCCGCTTCAATGTCTTCGTCCCCTTCTTCCGACCCCACCCCCACGCCGCCCACGCCGGGAGGCGCCACCCACGACCAGTGGCAGGGCGCGCGCCTGCTGTGGAGCGCCCTGTTGTGTCTGGCCATCATCGGCGCGGCCATCGCGCTCGAGCGGTACATGTGAGCCAGCCCTAACTTCCAGTGGGTCCCGGCTCCGCGCGGTCCAGGCGGGGTCGGTGCCCGCGAGTCCGGACGTCCCACCTTCGAAGGCGGGGCGTCCCCCCATCCACGACGGCCTCCAGCCCCCGTCACCCGAGGCGCCTCCCATGCACGACGCCCACGCCTTCCTCCAAGCCCTCGCCACCGTCCTCTGTGTCGCGGCGGTCACCACGGTCCTCTTCCAGCGCCTGCGCCAACCGGTGGTGCTGGGCTACATCCTCGCGGGCGTCATCATCGGGCCGCACGTGCCCATCCCGCTGGTGGCGGACCCCAACATCGTGACGACGCTGTCGGAGCTGGGCGTCATCCTGCTGATGTTCTCCCTGGGGCTGGAGTTCAGCCTGCGGCGGCTGTTCCAGGTGGGCCCCACCGCGGGGCTCACCGCCGTCATCCAGTGCAGCGTGATGGTGTGGCTGGGCTTCATCGTGGGCCGCGCCTTCGGCTGGACGATGCTGGAGAGCCTGTTCACCGGCTGCTGCATCGCCATCTCCAGCACCACCATCATCGCCAAGGCGTTCGACGAGCAGAACATCCGGGGCGCGCTGCGCGGCATCGTGGTGGGCATCCTCATCGTGGAGGACCTCATCGCCATCCTGCTCATGGCCATGCTCACCGCGGTGTCCACCGGCTCCGGCCTGTCCGCGGGCGACCTGGCGCTGACGGTGGGAAAGCTGGCCGCGTTCCTGGTGGGCCTGGTCGCCATTGGCCTCCTGGTGGTGCCCCGGGTGATGCGCGCCATCACGAAGCTCCAGCGTCCGGAGACGACGCTGGTGAGCAGCGTGGGCATCTGCTTCGCCATCGCGCTGTTGGCGCAGTCGTTCGGCTATTCGGTGGCGCTGGGCGCGTTCCTCGCGGGCTCGCTGGTGGCGGAGTCCGGCGAGGGCAAGGAGATTGAACACCTGGTGCAGCCGGTGCGCGACCTGTTCGGCGCGGTGTTCTTCGTGTCGGTGGGCATGCTGATCGACCCGGCGCTCATCCGCGAGCACTGGGTGGCCATCGCGGTGCTCACGGTGGTGGTCATCCTGGGGAAGATCATCAGCGTCACGCTGGGCGCGTTCTTCACCGGCAACGGCACGCGCACGTCGGTGCAGGCGGGCCTGAGCCTGTCGCAGATTGGCGAGTTCTCCTTCATCATCGCGGGCCTGGGCCTGACGCTGAAGGCGACGGGCGCGTTCCTGTACCCGGTGGCGGTGGCCGTGTCGGCCATCACCACGCTGACGACGCCGTGGCTCATCCGCCTCTCCGGGCCGCTGGCCAACTGGGTGGACCGCAAGCTGCCCGCGCCGCTCCAGACGTTCGCGTCGCTGTACGGAAGCTGGGTGGAGAACCTGCGCACGTCGCCGCGCCAGAAGACGGTGGGCGCGCGCGTGCGGCGCATGGCGATGATGCTGATCCTGGACGCGGCGCTGCTGACGGTCATCGTCATCGGCACGTCGGTGCTGCTGCCCCGGGTGACGGCGTACATCGACGCGCGCATCGAGGGGAACGTCACCTTCACGCCGATGATCGTCATCGGCCTGGCGGTGGCGCTCGCCCTGCCCTTCTGCGTGGGCATCATCCGGGTGGCGCGCCGGCTGGGCGTCGTCCTGGCGGAGGGCGCGCTGCCCGCGGTGCCGGGCGGCAAGGTGGACCTGGCGGCGGCGCCGCGCCGGATGCTGGTGGTGGCGCTGCAACTGGCGAGCGTCTTCATGGTGGGCGCACCGGTGGTGGCCATCACCCAGCCGTTCCTGCCGGGCTTCCCGGGCGCGGTGCTGCTGCTCCTGATGCTGGGGGTGCTGGGGTTCGCCTTCTGGCAGAGCGCCACGCACCTGCAGGGCCACATGCGCGCCGGAGCGCAGGTGATCGTCGAGGCGCTGGCGGCCCAGTCCCATGCGAAGGGCAACGAGGAGGAGGCCGCCACGGACGTGCTGCACGGCGTGCGTCAGCTGCTGCCGGGCATCGGGGAGCCGGAGTCGGTGGCGCTGGGCACCTCCAGCGCCGCGGTGGGCCGCACGCTGGCGGAGCTCAACCTGCGCGGCATGACGGGGGCCACGGTGCTGGCCATCCGCCGGGGCACGGAGGGCGTGCTGGTGCCGTCCGCGCAGGAGGTGCTGCGCGCGGGGGACATCCTGGCGCTCGCGGGGACGCACGA
>SECN01000629.1 GCA_004173515.1 Myxococcaceae bacterium
GCCCGTGTCGAAGTTCGACGTGTCCGTCAACACGATGGCGTCCGCCGCCACCAACTTCGCGTGCTTCTGGAGAAATGCACCCAGGTGGTCACTGCCCGCCTCTTCCTCCCCTTCGATGACGACCTTCACGTTGAGTGGGAGTTGGCCGGTGCTCTTGAGCCAGGCGTCCACCGCGGAGGTGTGCACGACGATGCCGGCCTTGTCGTCCGCCGCACCGCGTCCGTACAGGCGACCGTCGCGCAGCTCCGGTTCGAAGGGCGCGCTCTTCCAGGCGGATTCGTCTCCGGCCGGCTGCACGTCGTGGTGCGCGTAGAGGAGGAGCGTCGGCTTGCCCGGCGCCCGGAGCACCTCGCCATAGACATACGGGTGGGCGCCCTCGATTTCGAGGAGCTGGACGTTTTCAAACCCACGGTCTTTCAACAGCGCGGCGGTTGCTTCGGCGCTCTTGCGCACGAGGCCCGCGTCGAAGCCGGGAAAGGACACGCTGGGTATGCGTACGAGGGTCTTGAGGTCCTCGAGGTACGCGGCTTTCTGGGACTCGAAATGGGACAGCGCGAGGTCGGTGGACATGCCCACCCCTTAACCCAAAAGGCGGGCAGGCGCCGCACGACGGCCGCGCCGAAAATCACGCGGTCCATGTATCCTGCCGCCCATGTCTGGACTGCCAACCCTGCTGCTGGTGGATGACGACAGTTTCGTGCGTCGCATCCTCAAGGACGTCATCGCGGAGACGGGCATCGCCCTGAGACTGCTGGAGGCAGCGGACGGAGAAGAGGGGCTGGCGCTGGCCGCGAAGGAGCAGCCGGCGGTGATGTTCCTGGACCTGTTCATGCCGAAGAAGAGCGGGCTGGAAGTGCTGGGTGCCATCAAGAGCGTGTCGCCGGGAACGCGCGTGCTCGTCATCAGCAGCATGGACGCCGAGCCGGTGGTGGAGCAGGCCATCGCCGCGGGAGCGGTGGGCTTCGTGGGCAAGCCCTTCCACCCCATGGAAATCGCGTCGGCCATGCGCGAGGCACTCGCGTCCTGATTCCGAGGTCCCCGTGTCGTCATCCGCTGTCGGTTACTGGGTGGGAGATTCGCTCGGCCGCGTGCTGGGCCCGCTCCAGTTGCAAGCATTCCGCGAACTCATCGCCTCCGGTCGTCTGAAGACGGCCGTGCGCGCGTCGCGCGATGGAACGAACTGGTTCCCGCTCCAGGAGCTGCCGGAGGTGCGCGACCTCTTCGCCGCCGCGCCGTCGCCCTCCGTGGAGACCCAGCAGGCGGAGCGCCTGCGCACCCAGTTGCGCGGCCTGCTGCACCTGCCGCCGCATGAAGTGTTCGGGCTCAAGCCGCAGGCTTCGCTGGACGAGTTCCGCACCGCCTTCTTCCGCATGGCGAAGCGTTTCTCGCCGGACCACCTGTCGCCGGACCTGCACCCCGAGCTGCGGAAGATCTCCGTGGAGATCTTCGACTTCCTCTCGCGACGGATCCGCGAGGCGGAGACGCTCTTCCTGAAGGGTGCGGTGCCACCGCCCCCACCGCCGCCTCCCCGCCTGGACATGAACGGCGCGCTGCCGCCGCCGCCGTCGCCGCTGCCCCTGAGTGGATCCGCGGTGCCCGCGCGGCCCCCGCCGTTCGTGCCGCCACCGCCTCCTCCCGCGCCTCCTCCTCCGGCCGCGGCGCGTCCCGCGCCCTACGTTCCGCCGCCCGCGCCGCCGCGTCCGCCCCCGGTGATGACACCGTCCGCAAGGCCTCCGGCACCGCCGCCTCCTCCCGCGCCACCGCCGCCCGCGCCCCCTCCTCCGGCCCCGGTTCGACGGGCTCCGGCGGCGAGCCCCGCGCCGTCGTATTCGAGCGCGGAGTTCGTGGGACTCGAGCGGCGCTCGGACGACCGGCTGCATGCGGACGTGCGGGTGACGATGAAGAACACGGGCATCTTCACCGACCACCGCATCATCAACCTGTCGTCGGGCGGTCTGTTCATCGGCACGGACCGGCCGTTGCGACTGGGGACGCAGGTGGAGCTGACGCTGCGCTTCGATGATCCGGAGCGGGGTTGAGGCTGAGCGCGTTGCGCGCGGAGGAACGCGATTTCATCCAGCAGTACGTCCGTCGCCCGAAGAAGCCCTGACGTCGCAAGTCGGGCTGCATGCCCGGTGGCGGGTCGGTTACAAGAAGGGCGTCAGAACAACTGCCCCAGGAAGACCGCGCTCATGGCGACGAAGGCCACCATCACCGCCATGACGGATTTCAATTCCAGGTCCCGGCGGTCCAACTCGTTCGCGAAGTGCATGGCGTCCTCTCCGATCAGCATTGTCTTCACCCCTTCCTACGGCCCCGGCGCGCAACGATTGCCCCGGGCCGAGGGCCCTCACGGGTCCGCGCGGCATGCGGCCAGGGAAGCGGACGGCGTCATGAAACGGAGGTCGCGATGAGCGCCGGAGCTCCGCCCGCCACGTTGGATGGCCTGCTCCAGGTGCTGCCGGTGCCGCTCTTCGTCGTGCGGGGCGACCGGCTGGTGTTCACCAACGACGCACTCCAGAAGATGCTGGGCCTGCGCGAAGGCGAGCTGCCGTCCATCATGGAGTTCAGCGCCCGCTTCAGTCCGGAGGAGAGCGCCTGGGTGGAGCCGCTGGCCCGGGCCCTTTCGCGCGGCGAGCCCCTGCCGGATCAACCGACCTGGGGACGGATGCAGGACGCGGCCGGGCGTCAGCACCAGCTGACGTTGCTCCATGCACCGGGTCGGGTGCCGGAGGAGCAACTCGTGTTGCTGCTGGACGCCGAGGGTGGGGACGCGGTGCGCCGGTTGTCCACCGTGCTGGTGTCCACCGCGGCGGAGCTCTTGCGCTGTCGGGATGAGACGGCGGTGCTGGAGCTGGCGGTGGAGGCGGTGCACCGGCAGGGCTTCTTCGTGTCGGTGTTCCTCTTGGAGGGCGACTTCCTGCGCCACGGGCCGCTGCGCCAGGAGCCGGAGACGGTGGCCATCGCGGAGCGCCTCTACGGGCAGTCCCTGCACGAGGTGCGCATCCACCGGTCGGCCATGCCGCACCTGGCGGACGTGCTCACCCGTCGCAAGTCGACCTTCCATCCGGATGCGTTCGGAATGATCCGCAGGCGCCATCCGCCAGAGTTGGCGGACAGCCTCCAGGGCATCTATCCCCCGGGCTCGCGCGCGTTGGAGGCGCCGCTCTTCGTGGGGGACCAGCCCTTTGGCGTGCTTTCGGTGCAGTCCCCCACGCTGACGCCCGCGAACGCTGGCGCGCTGGAGTTGTTCGCGCAGCTCATCGGTGGGGCACTGGAGAACGTGCGCCACCACCGCGCGGCCGAGGAACGGCTCGCGGAGGTGTCGCGGTTGCAGGGCGAATTGGTCGCGAGCGAGCGGCTGACGGTGCTGGGCGAGGCGGCGGGCGTGGTGGCGCACGAGGTGCGCAATCCTCTGGGCGCCATCCTCAACACGGTGGCGGTGCTCAAGCGCGAGTCACGCCTGGGGCCGTCCGGCGCCGCGGCGGTGGAGATGCTGGAGGAGGAGGCCATCCGGCTGGAGGACATCGTGCGCGACCTGCTGGACACGGTGCGCCCGCTGGAGCCCCGGCCGCGTCCCGTGCACCTGGGGGAGCTGGTGCACCGCGCGATCGGCCAGCTCCACGGCCGGGAGGAGCTGCCCATGCCACGTGTGGCGGTCGACGAGGCGCCAGACGTGCCGGACATCTCCGGCGACGAGACGCTGTTGCAGCTCGCCCTCACGCACCTGATGCGCAACGCCCTGCAGGCCTCGCCCGCGAAGGGCACGGTGCGCGTGGCGGTGCGCCGCGTGCCACAGGGTGTGTCGCTGGTGGTGGAGGACGAAGGCCCGGGCATCGCTGGCGTGGATCCGCAGCGCGTCTTCGAGCCCTTCTTCCTCACGCGCGCGAACGGACGCGGCTTGGGTCTGGCCATCGTGCGGCGCGTGGTGCTCGCGCACGGAGGCACCGTACGCGCGGGCGCGAGGCCCGAGGGTGGAGTGCGGTTCGAGTTGGTGCTGCCGCTCTAAGGAGGTCGCCAGCGCTCCGTAGGCGAATCCAGTGGGGACGCCCGGCATGGAGGGATGCATGCGAGGTCAATGGACGCAGGCGCACCTCCGCAGGAGAAGGGGGAAGGGCCCTGAGCGCCGTGAAGCGATCCGCCCTCCTTGCGCACGGTCCTGAGGGGTTCGTCCACGAAAGCCATCGGGGGAAGGTTCAGGCTGGAAGCCCCCTTGCGCGGACGAAGCGTCCCAACCTGCCTGACAGTCGAACAGGTTTTCCGAGGCGGGGCCCGGCACCTCCCTCCGGCGCTCTTCTGGCCAGGCTCACCGGGGTTGAAACCCAGGGCGGCGGGTGGAACCCGAAACACTTCGCTGCCCGGATCCACGGGAAAGGTCTGCGCATCGAGGCAGGGCATCCTTCCAAGCGGCACGGGGTCCTCGGCCGCAGGCCCGAGGCGACCGGGGTCATGCACGTCCACGCAGGAGCGGGCCTCCCGTGCCTCTTCCTGGAGAGCGGGCGCGAATTGCTCCAACACCCGCTCGTCACACACCTTCAGTAGCGTTGGCAGCGCGCACTGGAGCGCCCGCGCGTCATGCTCTTGCAGAGCCTGCATGGCGCAGCAGGCCCACTGGCGCAGCGCCTCGCCGCCCATGAGGGGCAGCAGCCGGGCCGCGTTACCCCGGAGGGATCGCCGCAGCGACTGGATGAGCAGCAGGTGCCCGGGACGGTCCGCCACCCGCGCCGCCAGTCCCAGCAAGTCGAACTCCAACTGCGCGCAGCGTTCACCAGAATCCCAGCGCGCCGCGTCCCAGAGCGTGAAGCACGCGGCGGCCAGCAGCGCCCGGTCCGCCGAGGAAGCCCTTTCACAGCATTCGGCCAGCAATTCCACCAGCACCTGTCGCTTGAGGCAGAAGAAGCCCTCCAGCAGCCACCGGGCCTCTTGGGAGCGCTCGTCATGCAGCGCCACGCCCAGGTTCTCCAGCGTCAGCGACGCGTCCAGCGCCACCGCGCGCGTCTTGCGCCCGGGACGCTGCACCACCAGGCCTCGCGCCGCCAGCCGTCGCAGCGCCTCGCGCACGGTGCCTCGACTCACCTGGTAACGGCACGCCAGCTTCCGCTCCGAGCCGAACTGGCCGCATCCCGGAAG
>SECN01000630.1 GCA_004173515.1 Myxococcaceae bacterium
GGGGCCGCGCAGCGCGAGCGTCTGCGCAAGGAGGCCTCGCAGGGCACGGCGAAGGAGCGCCACTGGCTGGTGGACGTGCTGCGCCGGGCGCGCGACTTCACGGGCGCGGCGCGGCTGCTCGACGGCAGCGGCGACGACGTGAAGGTGGCGGACCTGTACGCGCAAGGCGGCCAGCACGTGGCGGCGGCGGAGGCGTACCTGCGCGCGGGCGAGGTGGAGCGCGCCGCGGCCGCCTTCGAGCGGGGCGGGGCGCTGGAGCGCGCGCTGGAGGTGTACCGGGGGCTGGGCGCGAGCGAGTCGATGGCGCACTGCCTGGTCCGGCTGGGGCGCCCCTTCGAGGCCGCGGACCTCTACCACCAACTGGGACAGGCGCACGCGGAGGCCGAGGCCCTGGGCGGCGTGCTCGCGGAAGACGCACGCTACGTCGAAGCGGTGCTGCGCACCTGCAAGGTGTTGGACGCGGGCGGCTTCACGCACCGGGCCCTCGCGGTGCTGGCGGACGCGCTGAGCAGCTCCGAGTTGCTGCGCGTGGATCCGGTGCTCGTCACGGAGAAGGCGCGGCTCTTGCGGCGCATGGGACTGGACGTGGAGGCGGAGGCGCTCCTGGCGCGGCTGGCCGCGGGCGCGTCCGTGCCGGAGGCCAGCGGCTATCGCTTCCTCAAGGCCATCCCCATCTTCGGCGAGCTGCCGCTGGAGGACATGAAGGACCTGTACCGGCTGGCGCGACCGGTGTCGGCGACGCCGGGCACGGTGCTGCTGGAGAAGGGCGCTCCCGGCACGGGGCTGCTGGTGTTGCTGGAGGGCTCTGTTGATGTCTTCAGCGGCAACGAGTCCAACGCGCGGCTGCTCAACACGCTGGGGCCGGGCTCGCACCTGGGAGAGATTTCGCTCGTGCAGGACGGACCGGTGTCCGCGAACGTGCGCGCGAAGACGGCCGTGCGCGCGCTGCGCATCACCCGCGAGAGCTTCCAGCACTTCCTGGCCACGCATGACACGGCGTCGCTGCACATCTACCGGTTGTTCACGCAGAGCCTCGCGGCGCGCGTGCGAGCGCTGAGCGGCTGACGGGGGCGCGGTGGAGGCAGCCCGGAGGGAGGACACGCCGTGATTGTCTTCGTCCCCCACTGGGGAAGCAGGCGAGCGTGACGAGGGGGCCTGTCATGGTCACCCGGTCGCCCCCATCCTCCAGGAGAACCCTCCTGCTCGGAAGGACGCCCCATGGCTTCGATCGCCGCACTGAAGGCCCAGGCTCGCGAGAATTGGCGCACGTGGTTGGTGCTGGCCTCCGCGCCCATCGCCGCGCTGCCGCTCCTGGGCGTCAGCGGTTCGAGGCGCCGGAGGATTGGACTCTTCGCCCACGTGGCCTCGGGGGCCATCGGGTTGGGAATCCTGTCGCTGACCTTCATGGGACTGGGACGCATCCCGCGTGGGCCCGCTCGCCTGTCAGGCAAGAAGGCGTGGAACCGGGCGCCCAGGGACTTCCCCATCTCCGGCTCCATGGTGCCGGAGGAGTTCGCCGCGTCGATGGCGTCCGGTCACTGAGCAGACCGCCTCAGGGGCGGCGTTCGATGCCCATCGAGACGGACGGGCCGGTGCCCGAGCGCGGCGTACGTGACGCCCTGGGGCACGACGGCATCCAGGACGGGACCCAGGCCCAGCCTCTCCGCGGCGCGAGAGGCAGGGGAGGCGGGAGCCTGGGCGACGATGGCGGAGGCGAGGAGGGTGGGCAGGAGCGTGGCGACAGGACCTGTATCGCTCCCACCCACCACCGTCCCTGGACTCCGTGTGACGTCTACTCGACGAGGAGCCGTTTCACGGGCGCCGGGTCCACGGCCACCATCAGCGGGCGGGTGAAGTTGCTGAAGGACACCAGCGCCTGTCCCGGGGCGAGCCGGGAGACGCGATTCCACAGGCTCTCGTCGATGCTGCCCACGGTCTTCTGCATCCGGCTGATGACAGCGCCGTCGGTGATCTTGTGGATGATGAAGTTGTTGAGCAGGCCCAGCACCTCGTCGGGAAGGTGCTGCGGAAGCTGCGTGACGAAGACGAGCCCCAGCCACCGCTTGCGCCCCCGCTTCGCGATGCGCGCCACCTGTTCGAACAGCACGGGCATCTGCGAGATGCGGCTGTCGGACAGGAACTCGTGGGCCTCCTCGATGATGATGAGCACCGGGGTGACCTCGCCGCCCGTGCGATTGGCCTTCTCGTAGGCCAGCTCCTGCCGTTCCTGGAGGCCGCGCAGGATGTCCGCGATGACCAGGTTGTTGAGCACCGGCGAATCCGTGTCCGACAGGTCGATGACGGACACGCGGCTGGGGACGAGCATCGCGTCGTAGTTCACACCCTCGGTGCCGGCCATGTCGAAGATGTTGAGGCGATTGAGGCGACCCACCTTGCTCGCCAACGCCCTCCAACTGATCAGATTGCGGCTGGGCTGGGCCCGCACCTGTTGCATGACCTTCCTCGGGTCGGTCTTGAACACGCTCTTCAGCGGAAGCCCCTTGGACGAAAGGCTCGCGGCGGACTCATCCTCGTCCGGGGTATCGCTGTCGTCCCTGTCGGCGGCCCTCCCTCGGGTCGCGGCCCGGGACCTGGGCCGGCCGTCGCTGCTCCTCCCCTCGTCGCTCAGGACGTAGAGATAGGAGTTCACGACGTCCAGGAGGTGCTGGATGGTCATCCGGGGATAGCCTGTCGCCATCTCGTCCACCTCCAGCGCCTCCCTGCGCTGGTCCTGGGTGGTCGGGAAGATGTCGAACTCCTCCAACAGGACCTTGGTGACGTCGTAGGCCTTGAGGAAGCGCTCCTGCTGGGCGTCCGACATGTCGAGGATCTCCGCCAGCGCGTACGGCGACAGGCTGGAGAAGTTCAACGAGAAGCGGTGCAAGGGCTTGTGCTGCGGGTTGCGGGTCTCGCGACCGACGAGGTGATGGACATGCAACTCCTTCACGCCTTCGGGCTTCAGGCCCCTGCGCTTGAGGGCTTCGAGCATCGCCGGGTGGTTCGTGGGCTTGTCCACGTGCGTGTACTCACCCTCCACGTCGAAGACGATGGTCGCGATGCCTGACTTCTGCGCACGGTGGATGAGCGTCGCCACCGTGGTGGACTTTCCTCCGCCCGTCGTCCCGATGATGCCGGTGTGCCGTGGCAGTACGGCCTTGTCCCGGGGATTGAGGCGGGCCTCCATCTTCTCGTAGCCCACCACGGAGCCAATGCTCAGCTCGCCCCCCACACCCAGCACCTTGGCGCTCTCCGCCTCATCCAGGATGAGGAGGTAACCCATCTGCTT
>SECN01000631.1 GCA_004173515.1 Myxococcaceae bacterium
AGGTGCGTGATGCACAGCACCTGCCGGTGGGAGCTGACCTCGCGAATCATCCGCCCCACCACGTCCGCGATGGCGCCGCTCACGCCCGCGTCCGCCTCATCCAGCACGTAGCAGCCGCAGGCGTCGCTGTCCGCCAGTGCACGTTTGAGGGCCAGCAGCAGCCGGCTCGCCTCGCCGCCCGAGGCCACCTTGGCCAGCGCGCGCGCGGGTTCGCCCGGGTTGGCGCTGAAGAAGAACTCCACCTCGTCCAGGCCATCCGGACGCAGCGTCTCCCCGGCCGTCACCCGCACCTCGAAGGCGGCCTTGCCCATGGCCAGCCCGCCCAGGCCCTCCCGCACCTGCTGGGAGAAGGCCCCGGCGCTCGCCTTGCGCGAGCGGGACAGGGACAGCGCCGCCTTGCGGGCCCGCTCCTCCACGCGCTTCTTCTCCTGGTTGAGTTCCTCCAGGATTTCGCGCCGGTTCTCCAGCGTGCCCAGCTCCGTCTCCAGCTCGCCGCGCTTCAAGAGGACGCCGTCCAGCGTCACCCCGTGCTTGCGGCACAGCCGCTTGAGCGCGTCCAGCCGCTCCTCCACCTCGCCCAGACGCCCGGGGTCGGACTCCAGCCCCTCCACATAGCGGTTGAGCCGGCGCGCCGCCTCCTCCAGCTCCGACAGCGCGGTGCTGAGCGACTGCGCCACCGGCGCGAGCGACGCGTCGCACTTGACGCCCTCGTGCACGAGCCCCAGCGCCCGCCCGACGATCTCCACCGCCGAGGGCGCCTCGCCCGCGACCAGCAGCTCCGCCTCCGCGGCGTGGCGCTTGAGCTTCTGCGCGCTGCCCAGCCGGCGGCGCTCCGCGTCCAGCTTCACGTCCTCGCCGGACTCCGGCTCCAGGCGCGTGATTTCATCCAGTTGGAAGCGCAGGAACTCCGCGCGCTCGCGCACCTTGGCGTCGTCGC
Source organism: Myxococcaceae bacterium (assembly GCA_004173515.1). Taxonomy (GTDB): domain Bacteria; phylum Myxococcota; class Myxococcia; order Myxococcales; family Myxococcaceae; genus Corallococcus. The sequence goes on from SECN01000631.1 coordinate 938, forward strand.
CGCCGAGCGCGTCCATGCGCGACTCCACCTCGCGCAGGTTCGCCCACTCGCGGCCGTACGCGGCCAGCGCGTCCTCCAGGCGCCCGTACTTGTCGAGCAGCACCCGGTGCAGGCCGGAGTCGAAGAGGCTCACGTGCTCATGCTGGCCGGCGATGTCCACCGCGCCCCGGGTGAGCTTCCCCAGGACGCCCAGCGTCACCAGCGCGCCGTTGACGTAGACCTTGCCGCGCCCGGTGCGCCCGAGCACCCGGCGCACCAACACCTCGTCTCCCAGGTCGGGCAGGCCCAGATCCTCCAGTCTCGAGGCCAGCACCGGTGTCCGGGCGAACACGCCCTCCACCGCCGCGTCCTCGCAGCCCGCTCGGATGACGTCCGCATCCGCCCTGCCCCCGAGCAACAGGCCCAACGCGTCCACCAAGATGGACTTGCCGGCCCCTGTCTCACCCGTGAGGACGGTGAGGCCGGCGCCAAACGCCACCTCCACCTCCTCAATCACCGCTACGTTCGAAATCCGAAGTCCCAGCAGCACGCGCGCCCTCCGCGGTCCGTACGTCGCCCCAACACCTGAACACCCTAGCAGGTCTCGATGACACTGCACAGGTGTTCGGGTCGGGTGCACGCAGGGAGGGCGGGGGGAGGGGCGGAGCCGTTGGGCCCCCAACCCTTCCCCACCTCCTGGGGCCCATCAGATTTCGGTGAACAGCTCCTGGATGTCCTGCTCCGTGAGCGTGCGGCCCATGTCGTCCCCGTCCGTGCCGAGCACGCCGGCGGCGAGCTCCCGCTTGCGACGCTGGAGGCTGAGAATCTTCTCCTCCACCGTGCCGCGGGTGATCAGCTTGTAGCTGATGACCGCGCGCGTCTGACCGATGCGGTGCGTACGGTCCGTGGCCTGGTCCTCCACGGCCGGGTTCCACCAGGGGTCGAAGTGGATGACGTAGTCGGCCGCGGTGAGGTTCAGGCCGGTGCCGCCCGCCTTCAAGCTGATGAAGAACAGCGGCGGCCCGTCCGGACGATTGTACTCGTCCACCTTGCCCATGCGGTCCTTGGTGCGACCGTCCAGGTACAGGTACTTCATCCCCTTCTTGTCCGCTTCCTGCTTCAGCAGCTCCAGCATCTCCGTGAACTGGCTGAAGACGAGCGCGCGGTGGCCCTCGGCGATGAGGTCCTCCACCAGTTGCATGAAGCGCTCGAGCTTCGCGCTGGACGGCAGCAGCGTGCCGGGCGGCATCTTGAGCAGGCGCGGATCGCAGCACACCTGCCGCAGGCGCATCAGCGCAGCGAGGATGGACACGCGGCTGCGCTTGAAGCCCACCTTCTCGATGGAGTCGTTCACCTTGCGGCGGCTCTCCTCCAACACCTCGCGGTAGAGCGCGGCCTGGCCGGGCTCCATCTCGCACCACGCGACGCTCTCCGTCTTCGGCGGCAGGTCCTTGGCCACCTCCGTCTTGAGCCGGCGCATGATGAAGGGCTGGATGCGGCGGCGCAGCCGGTCCTTCGCGGTGGGATCGTTGGCCACCTGGATGGGCTGCTCGTAGCGGTCGCTGAAGCCTTCCGCGCTGCCCAGGAAGCCGGGCATCAGGAAGTCGAAGATGCTCCAGAGCTCCGACAGCCGGTTCTCCAGCGGCGTACCGGTGAGCGCCAGGCGCGTCTCGCTGGGCAGCGACTTGCACGCCTGCGCGGTGGCGCTGTCCGCGTTCTTGATGTTCTGCGCTTCGTCCAGGATGACGTAGCGGAAGCCCACCTGGGACAGCTGCTCCAGGTCGCGACGCACCAGCGCGTACGACGTGAGCACCAGGTCCATGCCCTTGAGGTCCTCGGCCCGCTCGCGCCGGTCCTGTCCGTGCCACACCATGGCCTTGAGGCCCGGCGTGAAGCGCTCCGCCTCGCGCTCCCAGTTGGCGAGCACGCTCGTGGGCGCGACCACCAGCGACGGCTTGTGGCCCTCTTCGTTGGCCACCTTCTGCATCAGGCTCAGGGACTGGATGGTCTTTCCCAGACCCATGTCGTCCGCGAGGATGCCGGACAGCCCGTGCCGGCGCAGGAACCAGAGCCAGGAGAGGCCTGATTCTTGGTAGTGGCGCAGCGTGGCCTGGAGTCCCTCTGGCGCGGCCACCTTCGGCACGCCTGACGTCTCGCGCAGCGCGAGCATCGCCTGCCGCGCCTTGGCCTCCACCTCGGTGAACTCGCCCAGGTCCGCGAGCAGGTCCAACGCCACCGCCTGATGCAGCGGCAGCCGCGTGCGCGTGCGGCCCGGCATGGCGCCGGCCTCCTCCAGGAGGTCCGCCACGCGCTTGATCTCCGCGGTGTCCGCCTCCGCGAAGGAGCCGTCCTTGAGGGGCACGCCCACGCGGATGCGCGGCTTGAGCTTCGGACGCAGCCGCACCTTGGGGGCCGTGACGCCGTAGCGCTCCCACTCCTCCGGGAGACTCGCCAGGCCCCGCGCCCAGAACTCCAGGGCCGCGTCTCCCGTCGCCTCGAACGACAGCGAGGGCACATCGAAGCGCATCCCCTGATCCATCAGCAGCTTGCCGGCGGCGCGCTCCACCTCGTCGCGGCGGCGGTACAGCTTGCGGGCGTCCTCGCCCACGCCGCTGGCGTAGCCCAGGTGCGTCGCGTTGGGCGACACCGCCACCGTCGTCTGTCCGTAGCGCGCGGCCAGTTGCACCTTCACGCGCTCGGCGGCGCCTTCCAGCGTGAGCACGAAGCGCGGCTCCACCGCCTCGTCGACCTCGATGTCGTCCGCCTTCAGCGACATGCGGAAGCGCGGCAGGTGCGCGGCGAAGAACGTCAGCACCCGGTCCAGTTGCCCGGCCGGGAAGGCCATGGACGGCTCCAGCAGCCACTTGCGCAACAGGCGCGGCGGGAAGTCCGGCTCCACCGGGTGGAGGTTCTGCGCCTGGATGACCCAGGTGCGCCGACCCGCCAGCACGATGATGTCCTTGAGCGGGTAGCCCACGCCGTCCGGGAACAGCAGCTCGATCTGCGCGGTGGCGCCGTCCGGACGCGACTCCAGGTGGATCTGCGGACGCACGGGCGCGTCCATGTAGACCAGCGGCGTGCCCCGGTAGATGACCCGGCGCTGACGCAGCAGCTCCAGCACCTCCACCAGGTCCTCGTCGGACAGCACGATGCGCGAGTCGTAGCGCTGCTCGTGGCGCGCCAGCACCATGAAGATGCGCTCGTCCGGGGGCGCGATGCGGCTGCCCGTCTGGAGCAGGCGCTTGACGTGGACGGGGCCCTTGGTCTGCGCGTCCTGGCGGCGGACGTCCACCACCCAGTGACGGCCGGTGGAGCCCCCGGTGCTCGTGTTGGCGGGGGTCAGCCGGTAGAGGAACTCGTAGTCCGGCAGCGACGACAGGCCCAGCCAGCTCTCCACCTTGGCGAGCGCGGGCAGGGTGACGCCTTCCATCCCCGGCATGTCGCTGGGGATTTCGGCCTCGTCGTCGGCGTGCATCCCGTCGTCCTCCGGCATCGGAGGGGGCGGCGGAGGCGCGACCTTCTGCGGCGGCGGCGGCGGCCGGAAGCGCGCGGCGTAGATGAGCGCCACGGCGACCACGTGTTCGCAATGCGGGCCGGTGGTGTTCCACACCGGGCAGGTGCAGGAAGAAACGACCTTCCCCTCTGCCGGCATCAGGACCACGTCGTAGCGCTCGCCCGTCGGAGCCGCGACCTGCGCGCGGATCCGTTCGGGCTCACGTGTCAGGCCGAATACGCGGCGGCCCTCGGCCACCTCTCGACCTTTCTTGAACGTGGGGGGCTGGACCTCGGCCTTGAGGGCGCGAAGCCACAGTCCGTCTTGCGGGGAGAGAGGGTCTCGGGTGTCGGCGGTGGTTTGCACGGCTTGCAATGCCCCAGACTCCTTGGCCTTGGTCGGGGGGAACCGCCTCGCTTAACACAGCGAAGGCTTCCCCGCGCGCGGTAAAAAACAGGGCGTCCGCCGGCGGATGCGTCCGCCTGAGCGAAGCTGTGAGATCATCAACGTCCGCCATGTCCTGGTCCCGTCCCAAAACGCCCGCCCTCCGGCCCCTGCCCCCAGGCGCCCCCGTCCAGGGGCACGCCTGGTCGGCTGCCCGGGCAACGTCAGGGACCCGGGCGACCCTGGAGCCCATGGGACACCCCGGGCAAAGCCACCCGCACTGACCGTCGTTCCTCCGGAGAGCCCACCCATGTCCCCCGACCCCACGCTCGTCTCCGACCTCAAGGCCGTCCTGCGCGACGTGCCGGGCTTGGGGAAGTCCGGCACGTCGCGCAGGACGGCCTTGA
>SECN01000632.1 GCA_004173515.1 Myxococcaceae bacterium
GAAGAGAGCCGGGTGGGCGTGTGCGTGGAGCGCACGGAAGCGATGGTGGTGGCGCTGCTGGGCGTGCTGAAGGCGGGGGCTGCGTACGTGCCGCTGGATGCGACGTACCCGAAGGAACGACTGGCCTACATGCTGGAGGGCACGGGCGCGCCGGTGGTGGTGACGCAGGCGGGCCTGGAGGACGTGTTGCCGGAGTACACGGGCCAGCGCGTGCGACTCGACACGGATGCGGTGCGGCTGAGTGGCTACGAAACCACTCCGCTGGCGCAGACGAGCAGCCCCGGGCAGTTGGCGTACGTGCTGTACACGTCGGGAAGCACGGGCCGTCCGAAGGGCGTGGCGGTGACGCACGCGAGCGCGGTGGCATTCCTGAAGTGGGCGACAGGCACGTTCAAGGCCGAGCAGCTGAAGGGCGTGCTGGCGGCGACGTCGCTGAACTTCGACCTGTCGGTGTTCGAAGTCTTCGCGCCGCTGGTGAGCGGCGGGACAGTGGTGGTGGCGCAGAACGCGCTGGCGCTGGTAGGGCTGAAGGAAGCCGGCCGCGTGACGCTGCTGAACACGGTGCCGTCAGCGGTGGCGGAGCTGGTGAGAAGCGGAGGCATTCCGTCCAGCGTGGAGACAGTGAACCTGGCGGGCGAGGCGCTGCCGAACCGGCTGGTGCAGGCGCTGTACGCACTGCCGCAGGTGAAGGAGGTCAACAACCTCTACGGCCCGACGGAAGACACGACGTACTCGACGCACGCGCGGGTGGAGCGAGGAGCGAAGACGGAGCCGCGAATCGGCCGCCCGTTGGAGGGCACGCAGGCGTACGTGCTGGACGCGAAGGGTCAGCCGGTGCCGGTGGGAGTGCCGGGCGAGCTGTACCTGGGCGGAGAGGGCCTGGCGCGAGGCTACCTGGGGCAGCCGGGGCTGACGGCGGAGCGCTTCCTGCCGGACGGCTTCAGCGAGGAGCCAGGGGCGCGGCTGTACCGCACGGGAGACAAGGTGCGGTGGGGCCGGGACGGCAGTCTCGAATACCTGGGTCGAATGGACTTCCAGGTGAAGGTGCGAGGCTTCCGCATCGAGCTGGGAGAAGTGGAAGCCGCGCTGGGAGCGCAGCCGTCCATCCGCGACGTGGTGGTGGTGGTGCGGGAGGACGCACCCGGAGACAATCGGCTGGTGGCGTACGTGGTGGCGCAGCCGGGCCACACGGTGGAGGCCGCGAGCCTGCGAAGCGCGCTGAAGGGACGGTTGCCGGAGTACATGGTGCCGTCGGCCTTCGTGGTGCTTGAGGCGCTGCCGCTCAACGCGAACAGGAAGGTGGATCGCAAGGCGCTGCCGAAGCCAGAGGCCGGCGCGGAGCGCACGCACGTCTACGTGGCGCCGCGCACGCAGACAGAGCAGGTGCTCGCCTCGCTGTGGGAAGCAGTGCTGGGCGTGAAGCAGGTGGGCGCTCAGGACAGCTTCTTCGAACTGGGAGGCCACTCGCTGCTGGCGACACAGGCGGTGTCGCGCATCCGCACGGCCTTCAACGTCGAGTTGCCACTGCGAGCCTTCTTCGAAGCTCCGACGGTCGCGGAGCTGGCACGCAAGATCGAAGCAGTCCTGGCCGCGAACCCGGGCCTGTCCGCGCCGAAGCTGGTGGCTTCCGTCCGCACGGGCGCCGAGCCGTTGTCCTTCGCGCAGCAGCGCCTCTGGCTGCTCGATCAACTCCAGCCAGGGAGCACGTCGTACAACCTGCCCGCGACGGTGCGGCTGACGGGCGCGCTGGACATCGGCGCGTTGCAGCGCACCTTCCAGGAACTGGTGCGGCGTCACGAATCCCTGCGCACGACCTTCCGGGTGCGTGACGGCCAGCCCGTCCAGCACATCGACTCCACGCGCGAGCTGTCGTGGGAGGTCGTGACGATCGATGCGGAGGATGCCTCCCAGCGCGAAGCCGACATGCGGCGTCGTGTCGAACTGGAAGCGCGGCGTCCCTTCGATCTGGTGCGGGACTCCCTGCTCCGCGTCACGCTGTTGCGGCTGTCCGATCAGGAACACGTGCTGGTGCTGGTGATGCACCACATCGTGTCGGACGGTTGGTCCACGGGCGTGCTCGTGCGCGAAGTGCAGGCGCTGTACACGGCCTTCTCGCAAGGCCGTCCGTCGCCCTTGCCGGAGCTGGCGGTGCAGTACGCGGACTACGCGGCGTGGCAGCGAGGGTGGCTCCAGGGCGACGTCCTGGAGTCGCAGTTGTCCTGGTGGCGGACCCAGCTCGTCGGCGCACCGCATGCGTTGGAGCTGCCCACGGATCGGCCTCGGGCCGGCGTGCAGACGTTCCGGGGGGCCCACCGCTCGGCGCAATGGCCGAAGGAGGTCGGAGAGCAGTTGAAGTCCCTGGCCCGCCAGGAGGGCGCGACGCCCTTCATGGTGCTGCTGGCGGCGTGGCAGGTGCTGCTGGCGCGCTACAGCGGGCAGGACGACATCAGCGTGGGAACGCCGATCGCGGGCCGCAACCGCACGGAGCTGGAAGGGCTCATCCGGGAACGGCGCAGGCACCGGCCTCCGAAGGCGCCCTGTCCCTGCGCTCGCTCGAAACGCTCGGGAACACGGCGAAGTTCGACCTGACGTTGTCCATGATGGAAGGCCCCACGGGCCTCTTCGCGTCGCTCGAGTTCAACACGGACCTCTTCGACCCGACGACGGCGGAGCGGATGTTGAAGCACCTGGGGCTGCTGTTGGATGGCCTCGCGAAGGATGCGGACGCGGACGTCTGGGACGTGCCATTGCTGGATGCGACCGAGCGAGAGCAGGTCCTGCTGCGCTGGAACGACACCCGGGTCGCGTTCCCCGCGGACGGCGCCGTGCACGAGCGTTTCGCGGCGCAGGCCGCGCGGGCACCCGGAGCATTGGCGGTCAAGTCCGCTTCGGGCGTGAAGCTGACGTACGGTGAGCTGGAAGCCCGGTCGAACCGTCTCGCCCGGCACCTGCGTGCGCTGGGCGTGGGGCCCGAGGCCCGCGTGGGCCTGTGCATGGAGCGCTCGCCCGAGATGGTGGTGGGCATGCTGGCAGTGCTCAAGGCGGGCGGTGCCTACGTGCCGCTGGATCCGACCCATCCTCGCGAGCGGCTGGCGTACCTGCTGGAAGACGCCCGGATGCCGGTGGTGCTCTCGCAGCGCTCGCTGCGGGACGCGTTGCCGGAAGGCCCGGCGCATGTGCTGTGCCTGGACTCGGACTGGGACACGCTCGTGGCCCCAGAGGCCGGGGCGCTGCCGCTGGCGGAGGCGGGACAGCTCGCCTACGTCATCTACACGTCGGGCTCCACCGGACGGCCGAAGGGCGTGGAGGTCGAACACGCGAGCCTCGGCAACCTGGTGACGTGGCATCAGCGCACCTACGGCGTGACGGAGGCGGACCGCGCGACGCAGCTCGCGGGCCTGGCCTTCGACGCGTCCGTCTGGGAGATCTGGCCCACGCTCGCCGCGGGCGCGAGCCTGCACCTGCCGCCGGAAGAGGTGCGCACCGCGCCTGCTAAACTGGTGCGGTGGCTGACCGAACGGCGCATCACCGTCGCGTTCCTGCCCACGGTGCTCGCGGAGGCGGTCATCGCTCGCGAGTGGCCCGGCACGAGCACGCTCCGCACGCTGCTGACGGGCGGAGACCGGCTGCACCGTCTGGACGTCGAGGGCCTGCCGTTCCAGGTCGTCAACCACTACGGCCCCACGGAAGGCACGGTGGTCTCCACCGCGGCGGTGGTGCGCGCGTCGACGCAGCCGCCGCCCATCGGTCAGCCCATCACCAACATGCGGGCCTACGTGCTGGATGCCCGCCTGCGACCGGTCCCCGTCGGGGTCGGTGGCGAGCTGTACGTCGCGGGTGCGGGCGTCTCGCGCGGCTACCTGCGCCGGCCCGCGTTGACGGCGGAGCGCTTCATCCCGGATCCGTTCAGCCCCGAGTCCGGAGCCCGGCTGTACCGGACCGGAGACCGGGTGCGGTGGTTGGCCGAAGGGACGTTGGAGTTCCTGGGCCGCGCGGATGATCAGGTCAAGATCCGTGGCTTCCGCATCGAGCTCGGAGAAATCGAACAGGCGCTCGCACTGCACCCGGCGGTGCGCGAGTGCGTGGTGGTCGTGCGCGACGACTCCCGGGGCGGCAAGCGGCTGGTGGCCTACGCCGTGGGCGAAGGCGGGACGGTGCTGGAGACAGGCCCACTCCACGCCTTCCTGCGCGAGCAACTGCCGGAGTACATGGTGCCGTCGGCCTTCGTGGTGCTGGAAGCCCTGCCGCTGAACACCAGCGGCAAGGTGGACCGCCGCGCCCTGCCGGCCCCCGAAGCGAGCCTGTCGCGGACGGGCCAACACGTGGCCCCCAGCAGCCCGACGGAGGTGTTGCTGGCGAGCCTCTGGGCCCAGGTCCTGGGAGTGCCGCGGGTGGGAGCGGAGGACAGCTTCTTCGAACTGGGAGGGCACTCGCTGCTGGCCACCCAGGCGATGTCGCGCATCCGTTCGGCGTTCGGCGTGGAGCTGCCGTTGCGTGTGCTCTTCGAGGCACCCACGGTGTCCCGCCTCGCGCTGAAGGTGGACGAAGCGGCGCGAGCAACCCACGACACCGAGCGCTCCACGATTCCAGCCCTGGTGCGGGTGGCGAGGACGGGAGCAGAGCCGCTCTCCTTCGCGCAGCAGCGCCTGTGGTTCCTGGAACAGCTCCAGCCCGGAAGCGCGCAATACAACCTGCCCACCGCCATCCGGTTGTCGGGCCGGTTGGACGTGTCGGCGCTGGAGCGCACGTTCGCGGAGCTGGTGCGTCGGCATGAAGCCCTGCGGACCACGTTCCAGGTACGGGACGGCGAGCCGGTCCAGGTCATCACGCCGATGGCCGGGAGCACGCTGCGCCTCATCGACTTCTCCACGCGAGCAGCCGATGCACGGCAGGCTGAAGTCCGGCGCTTCGTGGAGACCGAAGCCGAGCGTCCCTTCGACCTGGCCCAGGGTCCGCTGTTCCGAGCGGCCCTGCTCACGGTGTCGGAGGAGGAGCACGTGCTGGTGCTCGTCATGCACCACGCGGTGTCGGACGGCTGGTCGATGCGCGTGTTGGTGCGCGAAGTGGTCGCGCTCTACGCCGCGTACGCGGAGGGCCGCGAGTCACCGTTGCCCGAGCTGTCGGTGCAGTACGCGGACTACGCGGCGTGGCAGCGAGGATGGCTGCAAGGCGACGTGCTGGAGGCGCAGATCGCCTGGTGGCGTCAGCAGTTGTCGGGGGCGCCGAGGACGCTCGAACTGCCGACGGATCGGCCCAGGCCCGCGCTCCAGACGGTGCGGGGTGCGCTCGAGTCGGTGGTGTTGCCGAAGTCGCTGGAAGCCGCGGTGTCGGCCCTGGCGCGAGAAGAAGGGGCAACGTCCTTCATGGTGCTGCTGGCGGCGTGGCAGGTGCTGCTGGCGCGCTACAGCGGGCAGGACGACATCAGCGTGGGAACGCCGATCGCGGGCCGCAACCGCACGGAGCTGGAAGGGCTCATC
>SECN01000154.1 GCA_004173515.1 Myxococcaceae bacterium
CGCGTTGATCATGCCTGACGCTGGCTGGCAACCTCCTGATGCCTCCCGATGCCGGGTCCAACCCCGATGCTCGATCCGGCAGGTTGAATTTTCGGACCGGAGATCAGGGACAGCCCCTAGCGTGGCAGCGGTTGCGTCCGGACCGAAAAGAAGAAGGTCGACTCGCAGGTCGGGCAGTACTCGACGGTGGCCACGGCCGGATTCGAACAGTTCCAGGCGTCGGCCTGACGCAGGAACTCGAGCGGCTGCTGGATGAAGAATTCACCCTGGTAGTGGCAGATGCCTTCGCGCTTCAGCAGCTCATAGATGGGAGTGATGTCCTGAAGGTGCCTGGATGTCTCCCGCCGCCAGCCAATCCTGAAGTCCAGGGGAGGGCGCAGCGGCGCGGTCAGGTTCCACCACGCCACCGCCTGCGTGACCGCCGCGAAGACGAGGGTGACGGTGAACAGCCGCGTCCGAAACCGCGCGAGGTAGTCCGGGACGAGCAGGGCTCCTGCGTAGAAGAGCGCCATGGTCAGCAGCAGGTAGTGGCGCGGAGACTCCCGGGAGGTGAAGAGCGGAAAGCAGGCCGCGTAGAGGGGCAGCACCAGCGCCCAGAACGCGCCGTGGGTGTCGCTGGCATCGAACCGGAAGGCGCGGATCGCACGAACGCACGCGGCCCCGACGGCGGCGATCCACACGCCCACGAAGAGAAGCCCCGCGACGCGGAGCGGCAGCGAAGGCACGGCGCCAAACAGCCGGCGGTAGAGCACGTCGTTGCCGAGCACGCCCGTGAGCCCGACAGCGTGCATGATCAGGAATGGCGCCAGCCCCCACAGGAGCCAGACGTGGGGCCTGCGCACACGCAAGCGCTCCATCCAGGCGGAGCCCCCAGCCTGAAGGGCGGGCGTGTGACGTTCGAAGGCTGGAACCAGCGCCCACCACAAGCCGGTGGACACGAGCGGCAGGGCCACGAGGGAGCACAAGACCCAGGTGGGATGGCGCTGGAAGGACGCGTCGTCCAGCTTCCATTGCAGCACGCAGACGATGAACACCTGCGCCAGGCCCACCGCATTGAGCAGGAAGAAGCGGGTCGTGAAGGCGGTCGCGCGGCCGGGCCACCAGAGCACCGCGGAGGCCAGCGCGAACGCCAGGCTCCAGGAGACGAAGACGAAGTGGTTCAGCACGCCCACGAGGCTCACCGCGAAGAACAGCAACGCGGTGAGAGCGCTGGAGTTCCCACGAACGAGAAACGCGCGCGCCACCACGACGAGGCACGCCATGCCGAAGAGGTTCCAGGCCATCACCTCCCAGCCGATCCGGGCCTCCAACAGCAGGAGCAGGCAGGTGCAGCACAGCGCCACGAACAGCCCGGCGGAGCGCGCCGACTGGCGAAGCAGCACCCCCAGGAGGATGCCCAACCCCACCACGTTCAGGACCAGTCCTGGAAGCCGGAGCGACGCGACCGAAGCGCCTTGCGCCTTGAAGACAAGCGAGAGCACGTAGGGATAGAGGCTCCCCGCGTAGAACCTCATCCCATGGAGCGTGAAGAAGCCTCGTTCCATGTGCTCCAGGGCCCGGAGTCCTGCCCAGGCCTCATCCGCGTGCAGGCCGGGAAAGGAAGCGAAGCCATGCACCATCATCACGGCAGCGGAAAGCCCGAGCACGAGGAGGACAGCGTTCTGGAGGAGGGACCGGGTACCCATCACGCTTCCGCTTCCGGAGCGCGGGCAAGCTAATCCATGCCAACTCGGACTGTCGACCACTCGAACGGAGCCAGGTCCCTGGCATTGGCGACGCCGGTCCGGGTCATGATGTCCCGGATGGCCACCATTGGAATCTACATGCTGCCCGAATACGGCGGCCTCAACGCGACGTTCGCGCTGGCGAGGACGCTGGTGCGCCGGGGCCACCACGTCCGTTACTTCGTGCCCGAGGCCTTCGAGGCGCACGTGACGCGGCAGGGCTTCGAAAGCACCCGCTACTCCGAGAAGCTGCGCGTCCCCGCGAGCTGGGCGACGCGAATCCCCGGCGTCCGCTTCCTGCACCTGCGCGCGCGTTACAACGAGCACCTCGCGGCCGCGTTTGGTGCGTGGGTGGACGCGGATGCGCTCGACGGGGTGTTGGTGGATCCGGTGGTGTGGAACGTGGCCGCGGGCGCGCTCGAGCGCGGGCTCCCGTACCTCAGCCTCAACCCGACCTACTCCGCGCCCTTCTCGCTCGACTACCCGTCCGTGCACGCGTCCGCCATTCCTCCCCACGGCGGCGCCAGCGCCCGCGCGCGCAACCTCGTGGCGTGGACGCTCCAGGCAAGGATCCCCTGGCACCGCGGCCTGTATGACCGCGCCATCGGCTGGGCGGGGCACGACGCCTTCAGACGGGTGCGGCGCGCGGGACGCCGCGTGCGATGGGGGGACTTCGGCTACCGGCCGGACGTGCCGGAGCTGGTGATTGGCCCCAGGGCCCTGGACTTCGAACCGCTGCGCGCCCTTCCCCACCGGCACTACCTGGGCACCAGCGTGGAGCCCTCACGCCACGACGGCACCTTCGACTGGAGCGGCCATGACGTGTCCAGGCCGCTCGCCTACTGCTCGCTGGGGACGTTCGGTGACGACCAGGCGCCCGCGCTGCGCTTCCTCACCGCCGTCATCGAGTCCTTCCGCCAGCGCGAGGGCTGGCAGCTCATCGTGAGCTGCGGCGCCCTGGCCGAAGCGCTGCGGAGCAAGGCGCTGCCGCCCTCCATCCGCGTGGAGGCCTCGGTTCCACAGTTGGAGATCCTCCCCCGGGCGCGGCTGTTCCTGAACCACGGCGGCATCGGCTCCGTGCGCGAGGCCATGTACTTCGGCGTCCCGATGCTCCTGTTCCCCTTCGGCGCGGATCAGCCTGGATTGACGGCGCGGCTGGTGCACCACCGGCTCGGGCTCCGGGGAGACCTGCGCACGAAGGACGCCCACGTCATCACCGAACGGGTGGACGCGCTGCTCGGGCGCGACGACATCACCGCGGCCATGGAGGCCATGAAACAGGGGTGCCGCGACTCGCGTGAACTCGAGGAAGGGGCGGACATCATCGAACAGCACTTCGCCCGAGGCACACGCGTGAGCGACGTGGCCTCGGGGGAGCGCTGACGGCTACAGGCGGACCTGCAACTCGTAGCGACGGTTCTTCGCCTTCTTGGCCGCCGTGTCGTCCGGCTTCACCAGGGGCTTCTCGGAGCCGAAGCCCACGGCGAGGATCTCGTTGCGGGGCACGCCGCGCGCCACCAGCTCCTTGACGAGGGTCTCCGCGCGCTGCTCGCTGAGCTTCTTGTTCTTCGCCGCATCACCGGTCGAGTCCGTGTGGCCGGAGACCTCGAACTTGTAGCTCTTCACCCCGGCGCGGAGAGGCACAGTGCCTTGAGCTTCATGGGAAGGACTCCTGGGTTCGCGAGATGAGGGGGAACGGCGCGCAAGGCTGCCCCCGCGCACCCGCCGCGTCCAGGACGGAAAGGTCCCGAGGCAGGGAGGCATGGGAGCGGAAGCCCCCCCGGGTTGCCTCCGCGTCCCCTCTGCCGTCATCCTGTCGCCGCCAGTTGAGGACGTGAAGCGGCGGCAGCCGCCCCCCACCGCAGCCCGGGAAGACGCCATGCCCATCGTGACCGTGCTCCTGTTCACCGTGCTCGCCGTAGGGGTCCCCCTGGTCATGGTGGTGCTCCTGCTGAATGCCCATCACCTCACGCTGAAGTTGCGGCAGGAGGGCCTGCATGCCTGGGGCGAGGTCGTCAGCGTCCGCAGGAGCTGGATGAACGCGAGACACCGCATCGTGGAGTACGTCTTCACCCTGCCGGACGGTTCGGAGATCCGCTCCGAGTACAAGCAACAAGCGAACATCTTCAGGGGCAGGGGCGCCTCCGAGGGAGACCCCCTGGAGGTCCTCTACCTGCCGGACAACCCCCACCGGCACCAGCGCGTGGGCGCGGAGGTCGGACTGGCCAAGGCGCTGTTCGGGCTGGGGGGCCTGGTGCTGTTCATGATCATGGCCGTGTTCCTGGTGATGAGCGGCCCCACCCGGAAGACCCCGCACCGGTCCGGGGCCACGCCCTCCAGGACCCTCCTTGAGTACAAGCCGTGGGCCCCCGCCAAGGCACCTGCCCAGCGCAACAGCCATCACCGGGGCTCGGAGCACTGACGCCGCGCGCTCACCGCCGCCGGGGGGGTGCCGGCGGAGAGGAAGGAAGCGCGACGGCCACGCCCGTCTTCACGCGCTCCAACGTCACGCTGGTGGTGAAGCTGCGGACGTTCGTGTCGCTGAGCAGGGCGCTCTGGGTGAAGGCGTCGTACGCCTCCATGCTCCCGACGAGGACGACCAGGATGAAGTCCGCCTGCCCGGTGACGTAGTAGCACTGCTGCACTTCAGGCAGCCCCTGCATCCGGTGCTTGAAGCGCTCGAGGTCGACGGCGCGCTCCTGGTCGAGATCCACCGCGACGACGCAGGTGATGGGCAGGCCCACGGTCTTCGGCGCGAGCTCAGCGACCTCACGTCGGATGACGCCGACCTCGCGCAGGCGCTTGAGTCGGCGTTGGACGGCCGCGGTGGACAGGCCCACCTCCTCCCCGATGGTGCGGGCCGGGAGCAGCGTGTCGTGCTGGTAGCGCTCGAGGATCCTCAGGTCGAGGTCGTCGAGGGTTGCGTCGTCCTTGTGCATGGCGTCCGGTCCGGTTGCGGCATCTGCGCGCGAAGGCGGCCGACAACGCGGCGCAACGCCTTCCCGTGCAACCTATCCTACCCAGCCTGGATCCAGCCGCGAGAGCGGCCCCACAGGAGACTCACCGATGATCGATCATCTGGAGCTTTCGACCCCCGACCTCGCCGCCGCGACGGCGTTCTACAGGGGCGCGCTCGCACCGCTGGGCTACGCGTTGCATGTCCAGGGCAAGGCGAATGGGTTTGGCGCCGAGCCGAACCGGCTCGACTTCTGGCTGCGCCCGGGAGACCCCTCCTCCCCGCGCCCGCACTTCGCCTTCTTCTGCGCCACGCGCACCCTGGTCGACGCGTCGTACCGCGCCGCGCTGCAAGCAGGTGGCACGGACAACGGCGCCCCGAAGCTCCGGGTGGACATCCATCCGACGTACTACGCCGCCTTCGTCCGCGACCCTGATGGCCACAACGTCGAGTTCGTCTGCCAGACCTGACCCTCGGCGGCGGACGACCGCCAGGAGCGGCGCGGCCCGGGCGTCCCCCGGCCGCTCAGTCTTTCGGCGCGCGGTAGGCCGGGAAGTAGTCCGTGTCGCTGCTGCTCGCCGACAGGCGGTCATACACGGAGGGCTCGCAGATCAACTCATGGGTGTAGAGGTGCGAGGCCGCGTTCGCGAAGCTCCGCTTGAACTGTTCGAGGCCGTCGCCCGGCCGGACGCCACCGCCCAGGTGCAACGGCAACCCGAGCTGCGTGCCGAGCTCCACCAGCGCGCCGTAGACGGTGTTCTTGGCCGGTGAGCGCGCCAGATGCGCATCCGCCGTCCCGCCCAGGTAGTAGTGCAGCATGCCGTCACTGGTGACGCCCACCCCCGACGAGGCGATGTGGCCATCCGGCGCACGGGTCGTCGCGAGCCAGGCGACCGGTGAGGAGAACAGCGCGTCGAAGTACGCATCGGAGAAGAAGTACCGCGACAGGGCCCCATCGCGGACCATGGTCTGCCGGTAGACCTCCTTGAAGCCCTCCCGCTCCTCGTGCGAGGCCTCAAGCACCGGACAGCAGGTGCTCACGAAGCCCAGCCGGGTGTTCCGCCGCATCTGCCGACGGGCCTCCGCCGGGAATTCGATGGGCAGGCGGGGGTCGATGAGGAACACCGCGTTGCGCTCCGTCGCACCCGAAAAGCAGCGGGGACCGGAGACGCGTTCGCGCACGAAGAGGCTGACGAGCCCGGTGCCTGACCAGTCCACCGCGTCCTTCGGCACCTCGCTCAAGCCATCCAGCAGCCCCCCCGGGTAACCGTAGGGAGAGATGGCGTCGAGGTACGGCGTCCCCTCGATGGGCCGCACGATGAGCGGCACCCTCAGCGCGCGTCCCCCTGCGTCCTCGATGACCAGCGTATGCGTCACGCCTTCGGCCCGCAGGTGGTGCGCGGAGCGGAAGTAGTCATCCGACAAGGCCGACCTGCCATTGTCAGGCGCCAGGACGGCGCGGCATGGCAACAGGCGCGGAGTCCTGCCCCGCGACACCTCGGAAGAGTTCATCATTCGAGCGCATCCTTTCGATGAGCAACGCATGCATGACTGACGCGGCGCCCCGGCCCGCGCCTCCGCCTCCAGCGCAGGGAGGCTCTCAGGCAACGTGGGGAGACACCGCCGGCCGGGCCCGCGACTTGCTCCGCCACTGGCGGTAGCCGCGCAGCGCGGGCTGCTCGACGCCGTAGGTGATGACGGTGGCCAGCAGGAAGCCGACCGCGAACGCGACCGCGATGGCGGTCTCGGGACGCCACCCCGCGGCCTCGAGCCGCCGGATGATGACGTAACCGATGTTCTGGTGGACCAGGTAGAACGCATAGGAGATGCCCCCCATGAAGAGCAGGGGGCGCCAGGTGAGCCAGCGCAGTCCTCCCCGGGACAGCGCGAAGGTGAGGCCCAGCACGACCCCGAACACGGGCAGGGGCGCGATGCTGCCGACGATCGCCTCGTGAGCGAAGCAGACCGCCATCAGCGCCAGCGAGGCCGGGACGGAGACCTCGCCACGGGCCTGCTTGAAGGCCAGCACGCCCAGCGCGAAGAACTGCAGGTGCGGCCGGCTCGCGAGGCGCGCGAGGAAGGGGATTCCCATCGACTGAAAGGCCAGCTCGGCCAGGGTCTGCAGCGCGACGAGCGCGATGAAGATGGGGATGACCCTGGGCAGCGCCCGCGCGGACGCGAGCAGGAACATCAACAGGTAGAAGGACAGCTCGATGGTCAGCGTCCAGTACACGGTGTCCACATGGGGGACGCGAACGAGTTCGTGAAACATGGTCAGGTTGACCAGGGCCGTCTGGAAGCTGAACTCGCGCTCCGGCAGGCCGAACAGCGACACCACCGTGAAGGTGAGCACGACGGCCGTCCAATAGGCCGGGTACAGGCGGGCCGCGCGGCTCGCCACGAAGTCCCGGGCCCGCTGGATGCGCTCCAGCGACATCAGGATGACGAAGCCGCTGATGGCGAAGAAGAGCTGGACGCCGAACTTCCCGAAGCGCACCTCTGCCCAGAGGGGAGCCGAGTGTCCGTAGAGGTCGCTGTACTCCGCCGTGAAGTGATACAGCGCGACCGCCAGCGCCGCGAGCCCCCGGAGTGCGTCCAGCTCCACCAGGCGCGGGTGGCTCGCATCCGAGGCCGCCGCAATGCTTCTCATCCGAACTCACCCTTCCTGGACAGCTCCGGCCAGCGCTCGAAGTGCGTAGGAATGTGGATGGCCCCCGGTGTCACCACCATGACCCCCACGGTCGCGGACATGTGTCGCGTCCCCATCACCCGTCGGCCCTCGCGTCGGAGCCCCCATGGCACTCCGCTGTCAGGGTGCATCAGGATGGCGCTTCGTGGCCCGGAGGTCCGGCAATGAAACGCAACGCACGGGAACATGGTCTGACGCACGCCGACCGCATCGCGGAGATCGAGCGGAAGTTCGGGAGCGACCAGCTCGACGCGGTGCTCGCCTGCCTGAGCCGGGTCTCGCACCCCACCGAGCCGTTGCTGGGCGCCATCGTCTTCGTCGCAAGGCAGGGCCATGTCGACGACGTCGCCCTCATGGTGGCGCTCGCCAACGAGGATGCCTCCAAGGTCCTGAACGCCGCGACGGTCAAGGACGAACGAGGTTGAAGACGACAGGAGCACGGCGCGACACGCCTGCTGCTACGCTCGACGGCGCCCTCCCTGGGAGTTCCGAGCCGATGAAGCGTGCCCCCCTCGCCCTGCTGGTCCTGTTGCTGCTCCTCGTGGGCGTGCTCGTCGTCCGCACGCTGCGCTTCGGCTCGCGGCAGGTGCCCGCTGAGCCCGCCGAGCCCTTCTCGGTGGATGCCACCGGGGCCGCGGACCGCCTCGCCGGGGCGCTGCGCCACCACACCGTCGCCGCCTCCGACGGCACGCCCGCGGAGGACGCCGCGTTCCGGGCGCTGCACGCACAGCTCGTCGCCGGGTTTCCCCTCGTGCACGCGCAGCTCGGACACGAGGTCGTGGGCGAGCACTCGCACCTCTACACGTGGAAGGGCACGGAGCCGGACCTGCATCCCGTGCTGCTGATGGGCCACCTGGACGTGGTGCCCGCGGAGGCGGAGGCCACCTGGAGCCATCCGCCCTACGGTGGCGTGGTGGCGGACGGCTACATCCACGGGCGCGGGGCGCTGGACGACAAGGGCAGCGTGCTCGCCATCCTGGAGGCCGTGGAGGGATTGCTCGCCCAGGGCTACCGCCCGCGCCGCACGGTGCTGCTGGCGTTCGGCGCGGACGAAGAGGTGCGCGGGCGCGACGGCGCCGTCCTCGTGGCCGAGCTGCTGCGCAAGCGGGGCGTGCGACTCGAATCGGTGCTGGATGAAGGAGGCCCCATCGGCGTGGGACTCGTGCCCGGCGTGGACGCACCGGTGGCGCTGGTGGGGGTAGCGGAGAAGGGCTACGGACGCGTGGAGCTGGTGGTGCGCGGCGCGGGCGGGCACGCGTCCATGCCGCCGCGACAGACGGGCGCGGGCATCCTCGCCCGGGCACTCGTGAAACTGGAGGAGCACCCCTTCGAGCCCGAGCTGCGCGGTGGGACGCGCGCGCTGTTCGAACACGTGGGGCCGGAGATGGGCTTCGGCATGCGCCTGCTCTTCGCCAACACGTGGCTCTTCTCCCCTCTCCTCGTGCGGCGGATGGCCACGGTGCCCTCCACGGACGCCAGCATCCGCACCACGCTCGCGGCCACCATGTTGGAGGGCAGCCCCAAGCCCAACGTGCTGCCCGCGCAGGCGCGCGCGGTGCTCAACGTCCGCCCGCTGCCGGGTGACAGCCTGGAGGACGTGCGCACCCACGTGCGCGAGGTGGTGGACGACGCGCGCGTGGAGGTGACCGCCGAGGGCGACGAGGCCTCACCGGTGTCACCCACGGACACGGAGGCCTGGAAGCAATTGCAGCGCAGCATCCGTCAGGTGTTCCCCGACGTGCTGGTGGCGCCCTTCCTCACCGTGGCGGCCACCGACGCCCGCCACTTCCATCCCTTGAGCGACAGCGTGTACCGCTTCATGCCGGTGCGGATGACGCGCGAGGACCTCACGCGCATGCACGGCCGCGACGAACGGCTCTCCGTCACGGCGCACGCCGCCGCCATCCGCTTCTACGCGCAGTACCTGCGCAACATCACGCGCTAGCCACGCCACCTCGGGGCAACCCCGCGGGTGCATCCAATGGCTTGCACCTGCACGGGCCACTTCCAGGCCGTGCTCGCGCATTCGCGCGTTGCGAGGGACGGGCCTCGCCCTGGAAGATGAAGCTCTTTCCCGCTGGAGGAATCGATGAGGGTCCATCGCGCTGTCGCGCTACTCCT
Organism: Myxococcaceae bacterium; assembly: GCA_004173515.1. GTDB lineage: Bacteria > Myxococcota > Myxococcia > Myxococcales > Myxococcaceae > Corallococcus. The sequence continues at coordinate 9,491 of SECN01000154.1, forward strand.
GCTGGTTTGGCTGACAGGCTGTGCCTCAGGGCGCGTGGTGCGCTTGGAAACGGGCCAGGGGCCACCAGTCGTCTTCACGCCTCACAACGACGGCGCCGGGCCGGTGGAGGTGGAGCGGCGCGAGTTCAAAGCGGCCGTCGCGAGACTGGCGCGAGACGTGAGGTTCCCCGCCAATCCCCAGCAGGCCGCGCGGCGTCTGATGGGAGTGGACGCCCGAAGCGGCACGTATCTCTTTGATCCACGTACCCGGCGGATGACGCCAATGGAGGGGGCGGCACTGGCCTCCGACATGCCGCCAGCGGAGGTGGAGCTGACGCGGGCATATCTGCGTTGGTGCGAGCGCACCGGGCGCAAGGGCGACTGTCTGCACTTGCTGGCGGAGGGCCCCACCGTCACCGGAGACGGTCGCTATGCGCTGGCCATGGCCATGGCTCAAGGTGTTGTCCTCGAAGAAATGCTGGATGCCTTCAAAGGCATGGCCGACCCACACGCGGCGCTGTCGGCGGCGCTGTGGACCATGACCTTCTATCTGGTTCTCTGGTCGGTGCCCGAACCCGTGAGCAAGGGCCTGGCTGCCGTGATGACGGCGACAGCCATTGTCTACCTTGGGGTGGATACCTTCTGGACGCTGATCGCGGGATTCAAACGGCTGGTGGAAGAGGCGGACCGGGCCACCACGTTTGACGAGCTCCGCGATGCGGGTGAGGGCTACGGCAAGGTGATGGGCCGGAACGCGGCGCGCGCCTTCGCGCTGCTGGCGACGGTGGCCATCGGCAACACGGCTGCGGGCTTCGCCTCGAAGGTGCCAATGCTGCCCGGTTCAGCCCAGGCGGCGGCGGTGGCAGGGGGCCGCGCGGGTATCCGCCTTGCCGCCGTGGGCGAGGTCGGAGCGGTGGCGGTGACTGGCGAGGCGGTCACGGTGGCACTGGCACCCAGCGCGGTGGCCATGACGGCACGGGCCATGGGGGGCACGGCTGCCGCCCCGGTGGATGCGGAGGGCCACGACCACCACATCGCTACGAACAAGTGGTGGAAGGCCACGAACAATGAAGGTCCATGGTCACCCCGGTTTCAGGAGATTTTCGACAGGGCGGGCATGTCGCTGGACGACCCAGCGAACATCGTCCGAGTCAAAGGTCACAAGGGGCCCCACCCTCTGGCGTACCATCAACGCATCTTCCGGCGCCTGGACGCAGCAACGCGAAACTGCCGCACGATGGAGCAGTGCCGCGAAGTGCTGACAGCGGAACTCGACAAGTTGGCGCAGGACATTGCCGCTCCCGGCACCATCCTCAACAGACTGGTGACGGGAGCATAGGGGCGACACAATGGTCCGCATGCCCAAGCGTTACTTCGACCTGAGCGACGACATGACCATTCCAGGCCGGTGGCTGCTCGGAACTCCTACTGACTTTGAAGGCAGAACCTTGAGTGAACCATGGGTGTTCACTGACGGAGCTCCCATTGACGCTCCGGGCCGCCTGAAGCTCCCGATGTATCTACCCGGAACAGCGCTCGACTTCTCGCTAGCGGCCCGCTCAACACCGGTAGTCCACGCCAAGGTGGCATCTGTCTTCGCGGACCTTGCACCGGCAGACGTGCAGCTCTTTCCCGTAGAAGTCGCGGGCCAGCCTGAGCAGTTCTGCATTCTCGTGGCAACCAAGTTGATTCGTTGCATTGACGACAAGGCCACTGCGGAGACCTTGAGGTGGACGCCGGAGGACGGGCGCCCTGAGAAGGCTGGAGAGTACCGTGATGTTTGGGGAATGCGGATTGACGCTTCGCAGGTAGGTGACGCGAAGGTGTTTCGCACCTGGGGCTGGCCCATCGCGTTGATCGTCCGAGAGGAAATCCGTGATGCACTTGAGCGCATGGGCGCCACCGGAACGAAGTTTGAAGAGGTTTAAGACTCCTCAGTCACATGCGTGATGGCCCACGAGGCGGCAAGCGAGCGTTGGCGTTGACTCGACGCAGACACGAGTGGCCAGAGGGCCGTTTTTCAGAGCGGGCCGGTTTCCCATCTGCGCGGCTTCGATTCCCGCCGCGCTGATGGTTCCGCGTGAGGAGGGATTTCTAGAGGCTGGCGGCAGCGGCCTCCAGCGCCGCGAGGATGACGGGGAGGTCCGCCTCCCCGGTGCGCCAGTTGGAGAAGGCCGCGCGCAGGCCAGGACGTCCGGCGTACTGCGTGGGGGTGAATTGCACGCGTCCGTCGGCTTGCAGCGCATCAAGGAGCCGGTCGCGCCGCGCGGCGTCTCCCGAACGCAACGCGAAGCAGACGATGTTCAACGTCACCGGCGCGAGCAACGCGTAGTGAGCTGAAGCAGCGAGTCCTTCCCCCAGTCCTCGGGCGAGCGCGCAGCTGCGTTCAACGAGGGCGCGGTGCCCTTCGCGGCCGTAAGCCATGAGTGTCATCCACGCAGGCAGCGCCCGGAAGCGGCGCGAGTTCTCCGGCGTGCGGTGCAGCAGGTCCGGCCCCATGCCGAGGTAGGCGGCCACCGCGCGGAAGACGCGCTCCTGCTGCACGAGGTGGCGCGTGAAGACGATGCCGGAGTCATAGGGGACGTTGAGCCACTTGTGCCCATCGGCCGCGACCGAGTCCGCTTGGGCAAGCCCCCGCAGCAGGTGCGCGTGTGCCGGGCTGCACGCGGCGAAGATGCCGAACGCACCGTCCACGTGCAGCCACGCCCCATGGCGACGGCACAGCTCGCCCACGGCTTCGAGGTCGTCGAAGTCCCCGGTGTTCACCTCCCCCGCGCTCGCGAGCACGATGGCCGGGGCACCGCCGAGCGCCGCGAGCTGCGCCTCCAGCGCCTTCGGATCCATGACGGGTCGGTCCGGGAGGCAGGCGACCGCCTGCACCGCGCGCCGTCCCATGCCCAGGATGGAGAGCGCCTTGAGCACGCTCGCGTGCGGAGCGCCGCCCAGCACCGCGATCCTCGGCAGCCCCCACAGTCCCTCCTCCCCCACGTCATGGCCAAGCCGCTCCATCGCCCACTGCCGCGCGGTGGCCAGCGAGACGAGATTCGCCGCCGTCGCGCCGCTCACGAAGGCGCCCTCGAAGGCCTCGGGCAGACCGAAGAGGGAGCGCAGGAGCCCCACCGCCTCTCGCTCCACGCTGGTGGCGAGCGAGTCCCCAGCGTTGCTCAGGTTCTGATCGTAAGCGGAGACGAGCCAGTCCCCCACGAGCGCCGCGGGCGTGGTGCCTCCGGTGACGAAGCCGAGGTAGCGCGGCCCCGCCGAGCCGGAGAGCCCTGCCTCGTAGCGGCGTCGGAAGAGCGCGAGGGCGTCCTCGGCGCCAAGACCCGCGTCGGGCAGCCCGAGCGGCGCGGGCGGCACGGGACGAATACCCGCGGGGCGCTCGGGCAGGGCGGTGAGGAACTCGAGGGCGCTCGCGCGGGCCTGTTCGAGCAGGTCCGGGAGCCGGGAGAGATCACGGGAGAGGAGGTCGCTCATGGTCACCAGGGCCGCGGCTCCCAAGGGGAGCGGGCGTGAGACGGAAGACCGCGCATCATGCGTCAGCCACCGAAGAACGTGCGAACGCTTCACAGGCTTGGTGCTCACGGGCGCGAGTTCCCACGGCGCCCCGTGTCGGCCGCATGGCACCCCTGCCCTGGGTGCAAGGGAAAGGCGAAAACCACCATGACCGCCCTGGCCCGGCCTTCCCGCCTCGTCCCCACAGCCCCATCGACCGGGCCCCCTACCCCTACGTGCTCCTCACTCGGGGGAACTGCCGGACGGGCCCCCAATCCCCGAGCCCACGGGCGAGGCCCAAGGCCGTGGGCCGGGACGACGCCCCCCTCACGTCGCGGGGATGAACAGGGGGACGTATCCTTCCGGCGTCCCCATCCGTTCTCCTTGCATGACTCCGCCCCCAGCCCCACTTCCGACGACGCTGCGCAGCTCATGGCAGCACTTCCTCGACGTCTACGAATCCCACCGCTCCGAGCTCTACCGCTACAGCCGCTACCTCACCCGCAGTCCGTGGGACGCCGAGGACCTGACCCAGGATGCCCTCGCGCGCGCCTTCGTCACGCTCGGCCAGATGGGCGCCGCACCGCCCAACCCCCGCGCGTGGCTGCTGCGCGTCGCCACGAACCTGTGGATCGACCGCGCGCGCCGGGCGAGGCCGGAGGACCTGCCCGCGGAGGCCGCGCCAGCCCAGCCGGATCCGCGCCCGACGCGCGAGGCGGCCGGGACGCTGCTCGTGACGCTCGCGCCGCAGGAGCGCGCGGCGGTGGTGCTCAAGGACGTCTTCGACCTCTCGCTCGACGACATCGCCGAGACGCTCTCCACGACAACCGGCGCGGTGAAGGCGGCGCTGCACCGGGGGCGCGGCAAGCTCGCGGACCCCGAGGCACCGCCGACGCGCGCGCCCGCACCGGGAACCCTGGACGCCTTCTGCGCCGCCTTCAACGCGGGCGACCTGGACGCGCTCACGGCGCTCCTGCTCGACAGCGCCGTCGTCGAAGTGGTGGGAGCGACGACACAGTACGGCCCGGAGGCGGCGCGGCGCACCGTGCTGTACGGCATGCTCTTCGGCGTCGCACGACTGGTGGACGCCGAACGGCGAGGCGGCATCGAGCCACGCTTCATCCAGGGCGCACAGAATATCGCGCCGCGGGTGGAGGTCCGCGAGCACCGTGGCGGACAGGTCCTCCTGCACTGGTACACACACACGGACGGCGAGGCCGTGCGCGCGCTCACCCGGATGCGCCTGGAGGAGGGCCGCGTCGCGCACCTGGCCAACTACTTCTTCAACCCGGATCTGCTTGCTGAGGTGTGCGCGGAGCTCGGCGTACCGTTCCGCTCCAACGGCCACCGCTTCTGGATTGACGGTCAATGCTGATGCGCACACTCCACTTCCACCCGCTCTCGTCGTTCTGCCAGAAGGCGCTCATCGCGCTCTACGAACTCGACCTGCCATTCGAGCGGCGCTTCGTGGACCTCGGCGCGGCCACCGACCGTGAGGCGCTCGCGCGGCTCTGGCCATTCTGCCGCTTCCCGGTGCTCGAGGACGGCGGCCGCGTCTTCGCCGAGTCGAGCATCATCGTCGAGCACCTGGGCCCGGGGCTCATCCCCTCCGACCGGGAGGCGGCCCTGGAGTGCAGGTTCCTGGACCGGGTGTTCGACCTGCACGTGAACGAGCCGGTGGGCAAGGTCGTCACCGACCTGCTGCGGCCCGACGGCGCGCATGACGTGATGGGGGTCGCAAGGGCTCGCGACACGCTGCGCACCGCGTACGGAGTCCTCGACGCGCGCCTGCGCGACAGGACGTGGGCAGCCGGCGACGCCTTCACGCTCGCCGACTGCGCCGCGGCCCCCGCGCTCTTCTACGCCGTGCGCATCGAGCCGTTCCAGCACCCGCACCTCACCGCGTACTTCGAGCGGCTCCTCGCACGACCCTCCGTGGCCCGGACCTTCGAGGAGGCGAGGCCGTACCTGCACCTCTTCCCCGTGAAGTAGGCGCCCGTCCGGAGACAGGCCGCGCGGGCTACTGCGCGGCCTGTTCGGACAGCAGGCGGACGTTGAGCGCGCCGTTGGCGAAGAACTGGCTGTTGCGCCCGACGGTATGCGCCTCCAGCCGGCGCTGGAGGTCGATGTCGTAGCGGCCGAGCTTCATCAACCCATCGTTGAACCAGCCATCCCCTGTCCCCGTGCCATCCACGTACTGCGCATACACGCCGGGCGCGGGCCAGATGACGGTGTCGAGCGTCACGATGAGCCGGCGGATGTCATTGTCGGTCCACGTCATGCCGGCGGCGTTCGCCTCGACGATGAAGGCCAGCACCCCGTTCGCGTGCGCCACGTCCTGACCGGGCTGGGAGTTCTCGCCCCACTTGTCGCTCCAGAAGTAGGCCGTCGGGTGGTCGGGGTTGGTCTCCAGTTGCGAGCGCAGGGACGACGGGAAGTTCGGCAGGTCCTGGTTGATGTTGTGGAAGACCTCCAGGTAGCGGGCCTTCTGCTCGGGATCCGTCGTCATCAGGGACAGGTCCATGGCGATGAAGGCCCAGTGCGCGGCCATGTGCGTGCGGTTGCGATAGAGGTTGTCGTTCGCCCCGCGCACGAACCACTTCTCGAACATGTTCTTCTCCGAGAACGCCAGCAGTCGCTCGTACTGCGAGCGGTAGACGTCGGCACTGTAGAGCTCGGGCGTCTCGCGGATGACGCGCAGCAGCCGGGTCACATAGCGCCAGCAATAGCTCTCATACAGCGGCACCTCCAGCCCTGGCGGCTGAGAGAGCGCGGAGGCCCAGCCCAGATACCCGTCCTTGTACTGGCTCTGGGGGAGCGACGCGGAGCGCGAGGCGGAGGCCACCAGGTTGTTGACGTAGAGCAGGGCCCGATCGAGGTACTGCTTCTTCCCGGTGGCCCGGTACATCGCCGTGTTGGCGTCGAGGCCATAGGCGAGGTTGTAGAAATCCCAGCTGTCGCGCGACCTGCTCCAGGGCAGGAAGTCCCGGGCATGTGCGCGCGCCCATTCATCCACGAACATCCGCTCCCAGGCCGCGACGGAGCGAAGCCCCGCGGGGGTCGGGGGCAGTGGAGCGGGAGTCGGAATGGAAGCCGGGGGAATCTGCTCCTGCTCGGGTGGGGTGGAGGGCTCTTCAGGAAGGAACGCTTCACCGGGAGGCTCGTCAATCCTGCCCACGAGCCCGCAGGCGACGCACAGCAGCAGGGCGAACAGCAAAACGGGGGGTGTGGTGAAACGAGAGGGGCCTGGGTGACGGGGGTTCGACATCATGGGGGCCTTTGGTCGGTTCAGTGTTCCCTTGAGGCTAGGGGCGCCAGGGGGCCATCCCAACGCCCCCCAGGGGACAGACCCGCTTCCAGGACAGGACTCACGCGTGCCCCCAGCGACCGTGCCCTCGCGACGGGCCGTGGAGGTTCGGACAGTGGAAGTGTTCAGCACCGGTTCCTGACGCGGGGTCCGGAACGAAAGACAAGACACGGCTTCGACTACGCCGGGCCCGGAGCTCTTGCCGCACTGCGCGCCATGCTCCCGACGACGAGATGGTGCAAGGGCCGGATGAAGTTGAAATACACGGGCCCTGCCCGGTTCCGGTAGTGCACCAGCGTGACGACGTGGAAACGCCGCCGGGCTCCACCACCAGGCGCCGGCTCCACGACGACGGCGAGGGTGGCATCCAGGTGCTTGTCCTTCGCGGCCACAACCCAGACGTGTCCCTCCTCCGCGTGGCGCACGATGAAGAACGAGGCCGCGCTGCCTGGGGTCATGGGGACGTCTTCCGGGCGCAGACGCCGCGAACGGGGCTGGCGGTGCTGGCGCATCCCGAGCAGTCGGACGAAGACGGCGCGCACCCCGAACAGGGCCTTCACCCAAGCGGGCTGATACGACAGGAGCGCCGCGAGAAACTCGCGCTGCGTGGCTTCCGACTCCACCGTCTTCACGTCCACATGGTCCGCGCCTTCCGCGAAGGGGCGCAGCACCTCCGGCAGCGGGGAGGGTGTCCGGGACTGGAAGAGCACCTGCCCGATCGCGGTGTGAAGCCCGCCCATGAGCATCAGCCACATCCCCGTCGTCACTCGCATGCACGCCCTCCCCTTCCGTCACGGGATATGACCATGGAACGCATCCGTGGCTGGCCGACGTTCGACCTGGGCCCTCATGCGAAGGCAGCGCTCCCCTTGCCCTTCCACCGCGTGCGCGACGGTGGGGCCCGGACGTGCTACCCCAGGGCCATGGACCGTTCCCGCCGCCCCGCCGCCGAGCC
>SECN01000633.1 GCA_004173515.1 Myxococcaceae bacterium
AAGGGCCGCTGCGTCTGCACGGCCTCGTTCACCTCGCGATCCAACACGAGCTGCAGGTAGCGCGTGTTGAACAGGCGGGTGAGGTCGTCCACGTACGCCAGGTCCTCCACGGCGGCGAAACGGCCCAGGTTGCGCAGGGCCAGCGCCCAGTTGCGCACGAGGAAGCTCACCGTCTCCGGGTGGTGCTCCGGGGGCGCGCTGTCGTGGAAGAGCACCGCGTGGCCCAGCACCGTGTCGCCGTCCACGGCGGGGAAGGTGTGGGTGCGCGGCCAGGGCACCTGGAGCCCGTCGAGCACCCGGGGCTCCCGCGTGCCAGCCAGCCGGTCGATGATCACCGGCACCAGCGTGTCGTGCAGATCCTGCGGCAGCCCCCGCATGCCGTGCGCGCGGAAGCCGGCGCTGGGGTCTCGCTCCAACAGCATCACGGCGGAGGCGCCGGCCATGGACTCCAGCGCGTCGGCGGTGGCCGTGGCCAGCCGTTCGCGGTCGAGCGTGGTGGCGATCCGCTGGCCCGCCTCCAGCAACGCGACGTGCTGGCGCAGGGAGGCGTTCTCGCGCATCAGGTCGCGCGTGGTGAGGGCCCGGCGCAGGGCGTGTTGCAGGGCCTCCGGCGCCACGGGCTTGACCAGGTACTCCGCCGCGCCGCTCTTGATGGCGCGCACGGCGGGGGCGACCTTGTCCAGGCCGGTGATGACCACCACCTCCACGCCGGGGTAGCGCTCGCGCACGTGGCGCAGCACCTCCATGCCGTCGCCGCCGGGCAGGATGAGGTCGGTCACCACCGCGTCGAACCGCTCCGCGGAGAGGGCGGCCTTCGCGTCCGCCACGGTGGGAACGGCCGTGACGATGTGTCCCGCGGCCGTGAGGTAGTCGCCGTAGAGGTTGCGGGCGATCTTTTCGTCGTCGACGAGGAGCAGTCGCGCCATGACTGTTCACGGCTTAGCACCAAGCCCCTGAACGCTGCTAGGGTCCCGGCCGTGTCCCCCTTTGAAAGCGGACGTCGGCTCTGCCTCCTGGTGGAGGCCGGTGAGACGCGCTACGCCGTGGAGGCCACCTCCGTGATGGAGGTCGCCATGCCGGGCGCCCGAGGCACCAGCCTGCGGGGCGTGCTGGAGGTGAAGGACCTGTCCGCGCTGCTCGGCGGGCCGCCCGAGGACGTGCCGGGCATGGTGGTGGTGCTCGACGTCAGCCCCACGCTCGCGGTCCGGGTGCGCTCGGTGGTGGAGGTCGCGGACGTGGCGAGGGATCCGTTCTTCCTGCTGCCGCCGGGCCTGGCGGACTCGCTGGCGCCCCTGAGCCGGGGCGCGGTGCTGCACAAGGACCGGTTGTACCTGGAGCTCATCGTGGAGGCGCTGCCCCACCGGGTGGGGCCCCGTGCCGCGCCCCCCGAACCCCGCCCGGTGCACTGGGCGGACGTGCCCCCGGAGCGGGCGCTGGTGCTGGAGTCGCAGGGCGTGCTGTTCGGCGTCCCCTTGGGCAACGTCTCCCAGGTGGTGCCCAAGGGCGTGTCCTTCAGCGTGCTGCCGGTGCAGAGCGGGCCGGTGGCCGGCGTCTATCCGCATGCGCAGGCCCTGTGGCCCATCTGTTCGGTACCGGCGCTCCTGGGCGCGCCCGCGCTGGCGGAGGAATTGTTCGTCCTCACGGAGCTGGCCGGGCGGACCGTGGGGCTGGCGGCCACCCGGGTGCTCGGTGTCCTGCAAAAATTCAAGCCCGCCGAGCTGATGGGCACGTTCAAGGCGCCGGGTCTGCCGGATCCCGTGATGTTCCTGGATCTGCAGCGCATGTTTTCTTGATCGGCCGGAAGCGCGAACCCTAAGCTTCTCCGATTGACACAGGGCCGGCAGGCAGGCTTGCTCGCCCGAAATCTCAAACGAATTCAGGGGGGTATGCGCCCCCCGAGGCCGGAGCCGATGCCCAAGAATCTACTGATCGCCGACGACTCGCTCACCATCCGCAAGGTGATCGGGATGATCTTCGCGACGGAAGACTTCCAGGTGACCGCGGTGGACAACGGGCTGGACGCCATCACGCGCACGCGTGAGCTGCGCCCGGACGTGGTGCTCGCCGACGTGATGATGCCGGGCAAGAGTGGCTACGAGGTGTGCGAGGCGCTCAAGAGCGACCCGTCCACCCAGGCCATCCCGGTGCTGCTGCTGGCCGGTACCTTCGAGGCGTTCGACGAGAACCGCGCGAAGGCTGCCCGGGCGGACGATCACATCACCAAGCCCTTCGAGAGCCAGATCCTGCTCGACAAGGTGAAGGCGCTGGTGGGCCAGAAGTCCAACACGATGCCGGCTTCCGCCGCGACGCGCGTGTTCCCGCAGTCGACCGCGCCCGTGCCGCCCCAGGCCGCCGCGCCGCAGCCGCCCGCCGCCGCGCCTCCGGGTGTGCGTCCCCCCGGCCCTGGTGCTCCGCCTCCGGGCGCGCGTCCTCCGGGCCCCGGTGCTCCGCCTCCGGGCGCGCGTCCTCCCGGTCCGGGTGTGCCGCCGCCTCCGGGCATGGCGCGTCCGCCTCCGGGCGCCGTTCCTCCGGGTGCGCGTCCTCCGGGGCCGGGTGTGCCGCCGCCTCCGGGCGCGCGTCCTCCGGGTCCCGGCGTGCCGCCTCCGGGTGCGCGTCCTCCGGGTCCGGGTGTGCCGCCGCCTCCGGGCATGGCGCGTCCGCCTCCGGGCGCCGTTCCTCCAGGTGCGCGTCCTCCGGGTCCGGGCGTGCCGCCGCCTCCGGGCATGGCCGCGCGTCCCGCGGGCCCCGGCGCTCCAAACATCCCGGGTGGGTTCCCGCGTCCTCCCGCCGGGGGCACGCCGCTGCCGCCCTCGCACCCGCCTGCCGCGGCGCCTCCCGCCGCCCGCGCGCGGGATCCGTTCGGACTGGGAAGCCCCGCCGCGGCGCCCGCCGCCGTGCAGGCCCGTCCGGAGAGCATCCGCATCGAGGACTCGCTGCCCGAGCACAGCGGCGCGGAGGAGATCTCCCTCGACATCGGAGGCCCTGCTCCGACCGCCGCGCCCCAGCGGGCCCGTCCGGCCGCGGATGGTGGCGAAGCCGTGCTGCGCGAGGCCCTGTCGAAGGCCTCCCGCGAGGTCATCGAGAAGATCGCCTGGGAGGTCGTACCGCAGTTGGCGGAGACCATCATCCGGCAGGAGCTGGAGCGGCTCATCAAGGACCGCGAGACCCAGCATTGATTCGCAGTCCCCCCTGATTCCCCGCCGGCCCCGTCGGGGGCCGGCCGTCTTCAAGAGGTGGAGGCGCGGTGGTACAACCACTGGCTGGAGCGCGACTACTTCCGCGCCGAGCCCACTTCCGCCAAGCCGCCGTTCAGCATCGTGCTGCCGCCGCCCAACGTCACGGGCAGCCTGCACATCGGCCACGCGCTGACCGCGACCATCCAGGACATCCTCACGCGCTGGAAGCGCATGAGTGGCTTCAATGCGCTCTGGCTGCCGGGCACGGACCACGCGGGCATCGCCACGCAGATGGTGGTGGAGAAGGAGCTCAAGAAGTCCGAAGGCAAGAGCCGCCACGACCTGGGCCGCGAGGCGTTCCTCGAGCGCGTCTGGACGTGGAAGGGCAAGTACGGCGCGCGCATCGGTGAGCAGCACCGCTACCTGGGTGCGTCGCTGGACTGGAGCCGCGAGCGCTTCACCATGGACGAGCAGTCCTCGGCCGCGGTGCGCGAAGTGTTCGTCCGCCTGTACGAAGAAGGCCTGATGTACCGGGCCCAGAAGCTCATCAACTGGTGCCCGTCCTGCCGCACGGCCTTGAGCGACCTGGAGGTCGAGCACGAGGAGAAGAACGGCTCGCTCTGGCACATCCGCTACCCGGTGAAGGGCACGGACCGCACGCTCACCGTGGCGACGACGCGCCCGGAGACGCTGCTGGGCGACACCGCCGTCGCCGTGCACCCGGATGATCCGCGCTACGCGGACCTCGTGGGCAGGAGCGTGGCGCTGCCGCTCACCGACCGCGAGATTCCCATCATCGCGGACGGCGAGCTGGTGAACATGGAGTTCGGCACCGGCGTGGTGAAGGTCACGCCCGCGCACGACTTCAACGACTACCAGACGGGCCTGCGCCACAAGCTGCCGATGCTGTCCATCCTGGACGAAGCGGCGCGCATGACGAAGGACACCGGCAAGTACGCCGGGGTGGACCGCTTCGAGGCGCGCAAGCAGGTGCTGGCGGACCTGACGGAGCTGGGCCTGCTGGAGAAGGAAGAGCCCCACAAGCTGAGCGTGGGCACCTGCCAGCGCTGCTCGACGGTGGTGGAGCCGCGCCTGTCGCCGCAGTGGTTCATCAAGATCGAACCGCTGGCGAAGCCGGCCATCGAGGCGGTGGAGCAGGGCCGCACGAAGTTCGTCCCCGAGTCCTGGACGAACACGTACT
>SECN01000634.1 GCA_004173515.1 Myxococcaceae bacterium
AGCCACAGCCTGGTGCTGGCCATCGCGCGGCGCGACACCGAGCAGCAGGAGCGCGCCAAGCTGGACAACAACCAGGGCGTGCTCAACTACGGCCTGTACTTCACCTACCGCACGCAGCGCTACGCCACGCTGGGGGACACGAGCGGCGCCCCCATCAACCCGGACCCGGTGGTCAACGTCGTCACCCCCACGTTCCTGCCGCGCGGCGCGACGATGTACGTGCCGGACCTGTGGTTCAAGTACGCGGAGAAGAAGTTCCGCATCGAGGCGGAGTTCGCGGCGCAACTGGGCACCATCGACGGGCGGGCGCTGACGACCGCGGACCCCGCCTCCCAGTCGCTGCGCATCGCGCAGTTCGGCGGCGTGCTCCAGACGGAGTTCCACGTCATCGAGAACAAGCTGCACCTGGGCGTGGAGGCGGGCTTCGCGTCCGGTGACAAGGCGCCGGGCTTCGGCAACTACCCGGGCCGCCAGGGCACCGGCACGGACGGCAACACCGCGGCGGGCGACGTGGAAGGCCGGCAGTACCGCTGCGACACCGGCGGCTGCAGCGACAACGCCATCCGCAACTTCCGCTTCAACCGCGACTACCGCGTGGACCTCATCCTGTGGCGCTCCATCCTCAATGGCGTCACGGATGCGTTCTACGTGAAGCCGGGCCTCAAGTACTCCATCGCGGAGGGCTTCGACGTCTTCGGCAGCATCATCTACTCGCAGGCGTTCTACGCGGAGTCCACGCCCTCTTCCCTCAGCAAGGGCCTGGGCTTCGAGGCGGACGTCGGCGCGCGCTACGTGACGGAGGACGGGTTCGTGGCGGGCATCGACTACGGCATCCTCTTCCCGCTCGCGGGCCTGAAGGACCTGAACCTGCCCGGGCAGGAGCTCAGCACCGCGCACGCCATCCGCGGCACGCTGGCCATCAAGTTCTAGCCATGCGCGGACCTCTTCTCCGGTGGTGTGTCGCCGTGGGCCTGACGCTGGGCCTGGTGGCGTGTGGCATCAAGGGCAGTCCCCACGCCCCGCGTCCGGCGCCGCCGCCCGCGCCCACCCCGGAGACGGTGCCTCCGCAGGAGCCGCCGAGGGGCGCCGTGGAGCCCTCCGGCCCCACGGTGCCGCCGTCCACCACGGACGCCGGCGGGCTTGCCCCGTGACGGCCTTCGCGTATCGCAAGAGCGCGCTGCACGCCGAAGGGGTGCCCCTGTCGGCCATCGCGGACGCGGTGGGCACGCCCACCTACGTCTATTCCGCCCGGGCCCTCACGGAGCGCTTCCGCGAGGTGACGGAGGCGTTCGCCGGCCACCCGCACCTCATCTGCTATTCGGTGAAGGCCAACTCCAACCTGGCCATCCTGAAGCTCTTCACGGCGCTGGGCAGCGGCTTCGACATCGTCTCCGGCGGAGAGCTGGCCCGCGTGAAGCAGGCGGGCGGAGACGCCGGCAAGACGGTGTTCGCCGGCGTGGGCAAGACGCCGGACGAGATGGCCCAGGCCCTGTCCTCCGGCCTGCGGCTCTTCAACGTGGAGAGCGCGGAGGAACTGGAGGCGCTGGATGCCGTGGGGCGCAGGGCGGGGCGCAGGGCGCCGTTCGCGCTGCGGGTGAACCCGGACGTGGATGCCCGGACGCACCGCTACATCGCCACCGGCCTGAAGACGTCCAAGTTCGGCGTGCCCTTCGAGGAGGCGGTCGCCCTCTACGCGAGGGCGAAGAAGATGAAGGGCGTGCAGGCGCTGGGGCTGGACTGCCACATCGGCTCGCAGCTCACGCGCACGGCGCCCATGCGCGCCGCGCTCACCAAGGTGGCGGACCTCTACGTCGCGCTCAAGGCCCAGGGCCACGCGCTGGAGTACCTGGACGTGGGCGGCGGGCTGGGCATCACCTACTCGGATGAGACGCCGCCCAGCCCCCAGGAGTACGCGCGCACGGTGCTGGCCGCGGTGAAGCCCACCGGGGCCACGCTGCTCTTGGAGCCGGGCCGCTCGCTCGTGGGCAACGCAGGCGTGCTGCTCACCCGCGTGCTGTACCGCAAGCCCACCGAAACGCGCACCTTCGTGGTGGTGGACGCGGGCATGAACGACCTCCTCCGCCCGGCCCTCTACGAAGCGCACCATGAGCTTCTGCCCCTGGTGAAGCGCCGGGGCAAGGACGTGCAGGTGGACGTCGTGGGGCCGGTGTGTGAGTCCACCGACGTGCTGGCGAAGGGCCGCTCCCTGGTGCTCCCCCGCCAGGACGAGCTGTTCGCCTTCATGAGCGCCGGGGCCTACGGGATGAGCATGGCTTCCACCTACAACTCCCGGCCCCGGCCGGCCGAGGTGCTGGTGGACGGGGAGGCGTGGCGTGTCGTGCGCGAGCGCGAGCGCGTCGAGGACCTCTGGCGCGGCGAGCGGGCCTGAACGTATAAGCGCCGACATGAAGACCTTCCAAGGCTCCATGACGGCGCTGGCCACTCCGTTCCTGAACTGTCACCCTGGATTCGGATGAGCGCGCGCGCGCCATCGCCGTGGTGGTGGACGAGGTGAAGGGCCGGGTGCCGGTGGTTGCGGGCGCGGGCAGCCACAGCACGCGGGAGACGGTGGACTCCGTGCGCCGCGCGCGCGAGGTGGGCGCGGACGGCGCGCTCATCGTCACGCCCTACTACAACAAGCCCACGCAGGCGGGCCTGGTGGAGCACTACCGCGCCATCGCGAAGGCGCACCCGGGCTTCCCGCTCATCGCCTACAACGTGCCGGGCCGCACGGGCGTGGACCTGCTGCCGGAGACGGCGCTCAAGCTGTGCGACATCCCGGAGGTCGTGGCGCTCAAGGAGGCCACCGGCAACCTGGCGCGCGCGGTGGACCTGGTGGAGCTGTGCGGCGACCGGCTGACGCTGCTGTCCGGCGACGACTTCACGGTGCTGCCCTTCATCGCGTGCGGCGGCCAGGGCGTCATCTCCGTGTCCTCCAACGTGGCGCCCCGGATGATGGCGGACCTGGTGGCGGCGGCGCGGGGCGGCGACATCGCCAAGGCCAGGGCGCTCCAGGTGCGGATGAACGCGTTGCACCGGCTGCTCTTCGTCGAATCGAATCCCATCCCGGTGAAGTGGGCGCTGCACCTGATGGGCCTGTTCGGCCCGGAGGTGCGCCTGCCGCTCGTGCCCATGGGCGAGGCGAACGCCGCGAAGCTGAAGGGCGCGCTGGCGCAGCTGGGCTTGTTGAAGGGCTGAAGAAGCAGCCTCACGCCGTCCCCCCGCCGTCCGTTGCTCCTGGAGCACACGCGCCATGATCCGCACCGTCATCACCGGCAGCACCGGCCGCATGGGCAGCACCCTGTTGCGCCTGGCTCGCGACGCGAAGGACCTCCAGGTGGTGGGCGCCACGGTGCGGCCGGGAAGCCCGGTGGCGGGGCAGGACGCGGGGCTCGCGGCCCGGCTGGGCGCGGCGCTGGACGTGCTGCTGATGGACGACCTGGACCGCGCGCTGGAGTTCTCCAAGACGGACGTGGTGGTGGACTTCACCGGCCCCCAGGCGAGCCTGGAGCACGCGAGGACGTGCGCCGCGCGCGGCGTGCCGCTGGTGGTGGGCTCCACGGGTTTTTCGGAGGAGGACACCGCGAAGCTGCGCGAGTCCGCGCGGAGGATTCCCATCGTCGCGGCGCCCAACATGTCCGTGGGCGTCAACCTGGTCATCCAGATGGCGGCGCAGCTGGCGCGCGTGCTGGGGCCCTCGTTCGACGTGGAGGTGCTGGAGGCGCACCACCGGATGAAGAAGGACGCGCCCAGCGGCACCGCGCTCAAGCTGGCCGAGGTGCTGGCGGAGAGCCTGGGGCGCACGCGCGACGACCTCACGTTCGTGCGCGACGGGCAGACGGGTGACGGACGTGCTCGGACTCCAGGGGAAGACATGACCGCCCGTTACTGCCGCTTCCAGGTCGAGGGCCGCGCCAGCTTCGGCCGCGTCGACGGTACCGAGGTGGTGGTGCTCACCGCCGCGCCGTGGGCCGGCGGCAAGGAGACGGGGCTGCGCCGGTCGCTCAAGGGCCTGACGCTGCTGGTGCCTTCGGATGCATCCAAGGTCGTCTGCATCGGGCAGAACTACCGCAAGCACGCGGAGGAGATGGGCAAGCCCGTCCCCACCGAACCGCTCATCTTCACCAAGCCCTCGACCGCGCTCAACGGCCCGCTCTCGCCCATCCGCATCCCCAAGGCGAGCCAGGAGGTGCACCACGAGGCGGAGCTGGCGCTGCTCATCGGTGAGCGCGTGAAGAACGCCGACGAGGCCACCGCCGCGCGCGCCATCTGGGGCCTCACCGCCTTCAACGACGTCACCGCGCGCGACATCCAGCGCAAGGAAACCCAGCACACCCGCGCCAAGGGCTACGACACCTTCGCCTGCGCGGGCCCCTGGGCCGTAACAGGCCTGTCCCCGGCGGACCTGCGGGTGGTGTGCCGGGTGAACGGACAGGTGCGTCAGGATGGCCGGACGTCCGACATGGTGTTCAGCCCCGCCCGCCTGGTGTCCTTCATCTCCCACATCATGACGCTGCTGCCGGGCGACCTGGTGAGCACGGGCACCCCGTCCGGGGTGGGCGTGCTGGTGGCGGGGGACACGGTGGAGGTGGAGCTGGAGGGAATCGGAACCCTGGTGAACCCGGTTGAGATGGAGCCTTGAGTGCGACCGTCTATGTAGGTCTGGGTTCCAACGAGGGCGACCGCGAGGCCCACCTCGTGGCCGCCCTCTCCGCGATGTCCCGCATCGACGCGGTGGCGGTGCTGGGCTGCTCGTCGCTGTACGACAGCGCCCCGGTGGGCCCCGCGCAGCCGCGCTTCCTGAACGCCGTGGTGGCGCTGGAAAGTGAGCTGTCCCCGCAGCGCCTGCTGTGCATCCTGCAGCGCATCGAGCAGGACCTGGGCCGCCGCCGCCTCCAGCACTGGGGGCCGCGCACCATCGACCTGGACATCCTCCTGTGGGACGAGGAGGAGCGCTCGGTGGTCGCGGACGCCAACCTCCAGGTGCCCCACCTGGAGCTGCACAAGCGCCGCTTCGCACTGGAACCCCTGTCGGAGCTGGCCCCCCGGGCCCGGCATCCGGTGCTGGGCGTGACGGTGCGGGAGCTGCTCGCGAAGCTCGCCCCCCAGGACGTCCGCAAGCGCGAGGCCCTCTGCTGGCCCGACGTGGGCGCCCGTTTCCCCGTGCACGAACTATGAGCCTGTCCCTCGCCCTGGCCACGGCCGCGCTGCTCGCGGCCGAGCCCACCCCCCTGCCTCCCGGTCATCCCACCATTCCGCCGGGCACCCAGGCGTCCCCGACGACGTCGGGCGCGGGGGCCGCGCAAGCCCTGCCGGAAGGCCACCCCTCGATGCCCGCCAGCGCCCCCGTGGCGCCGGGCGCGCCGCTGCCGCAGGGCCACCCACCGGTGGCGGACGGAAACAAGCTGCCGCCGTCGGCCGAGGAGCTGATGAAGCAGCTCGACTCGACGGAGGGCCTGCGCGAGCGGGAGAAGACCTTCGAGATCGCCTCGTCGCTGGGCAAGCTCTACTACACGAACGGCCGCAACGCGGAGGCGCTGTCGTACCTGGCCCAGGCGCAGGCCCGCTCGGAGGGTGCGCGGACGCGCTTCCTCGCGCTGAAGAAGAAGCTGGGCAAGACGCCCCTCCTGGGCCTGGCCGAAGCGAGCTGCGGCTTCACGCCGGACCAGACGCTGGACGCGATGGACGCGGCGGTGGAGGCCCGGGCGAAGTCCGGTGACACCGCGGGCGCGGCCACCTGCGCGCGCGCCTCGCTGGAGCCGGTGCTGGACGTGGAGCTCCTGCGCGGCAACGCGCTGTACCTCCAGGGGGACAGCGTCGCCGCGCTCAAGGCCTACGCGCGCGTGCTGGAGGTGGAGCCGAAGCACGCCGAAGGGCTCTTCAGCCACGCGTCACTGGTGTTCGAGACGCAGGGGGAGAACCTGCCCGCGCTCAAGTCCGCGCGCGAAGGCTTCGACGCGCTGGTGGCGGCGCATCCGCAGTCGCCGCGCGCGCCCATGGCCCGCGAGCTGAGCCAGCGCATCGAGGAGACGGTGAAGGCCGGGGGCCGCCAGAAGTGGCTCGCGTCGCGCGCCGCGGACCGCCGCGTGCGCCTGACGCAGGGGCAGGCCCAGGCCCAGGCTGGAGCGCTGCCGCCGGACGCGCCCCGCCCGCTGACGCCGGAGATGGTGGACGCGGTGAAGAACACGGAGCGCACGCCGGAGCTGGAGGCGGGCCTCGCGAAGCTGGTGGACGAGGGCGAGGAGCACCTGGCGCGCGGCCGCTACCAGGAGGCCCTGGCCAACTACACCCGCGTGGTGCCCTTCCAGCCGGAGAACGGGCGCGCGAAGGCGGGCATGGCGTGGGCGCTGGTGGGCCTGGGCCGTCCCATGGGAGCGCGCGTGTGGAGCGTGGCGCTGCAGGGTGACGCGGGCGCGGTGGAGAAGCTGGGCGACACGCTGCTCGCCAAGGGCGACGCCAAGGGCGCCAGGGCCCTCTGGGAGAAGCTGTCCCAGGACGTGCCGAACTACCCGAACAAGGCCGCGCTCCAGGCGAAGCTGTCGCGGTAGCGGCGGCTTTAGACGAACTTCGCGGCCAGCAGGTCCTGGACGTCGAGCAGGCCCACCGCGCGGCCCTCGACGTCCACCACGGGCAGCTGGTCCACCTTCAGCTCGCGCATCTGCGCGGCGGCGGTGAGCACCAGCGTCTCCGGGGTGATGCAGCGCGGGCGCTTGCCCATCACCTGGCGCACGGCACCACCACCGCTTCGGACAGCCTCGCGGTGTCCAGCACCAGCGGGTTGGCGCGGCCGGTGCGCATCAATTCGAAGACGCGCAGCACGGAGCGCCCCAGCTTCCCGCCCGGGTGCAGGAGCGCGTAGTCGTCCCGTCCGAAGGGACGCGAGCGCAGCAGCGTCATCGCCAGCGCGTCGCCCACCGCGTGCAGCGCGGCGGTGGACGCCGTGGGCACGAGCCCCATGGGACACGCTTCCTCGATGCGGCCGATGTCCAGCACCGCGTCCGCGCCCTTCGCGAGCGCGCTGTCCGCGTCGCCGGTGAGCGCGACGACGGGCGTGCCCATGCGCTTGAACAGGGGCAGCAGCCGCAGCAGTTCCTCCGTGCTGCCGCTGTTGGACAGGGCGAGGATGACGTCGCCCGGGCCCACGCGGCCCAGGTCGCCGTGCACGGCCTCCGCGGGGTGCAGGAACACGGAGCGCACGCCGGTGGACGCGAGCGTGGAGGACAGCTTCTGGCCGATGTGGCCCGCCTTCCCCATGCCCGTCACCACCACCTGTCCCGTGCACTCGCGCACCAGGTGCAGCGCGTGGAGGAACGCGTCGCCCAGCCGTTCGGTGACGCCGAGGATGGCGCGCGCTTCGGCCTCCAGCACGCCGCGCGCGTACGCGAGCGTGGCCTCCGCGTCGGCGTCGTGGACGCGGGGGGCGCGGGCGCGTGCGGGGGGCGCGGCGGAGACAGCGGACGCACAAGCACGGGTTGAAGTTCAGGCACTAATCACCGAAGTCTGTGCGATACTGACATAAATACATACATACCTATGAGCAAAGACAATACCATGGCGCTATCCAAGCAAAGCCTGGCCAAGCCAAGCCTAGCCAAAGTTCAAGCCTTCGCTGAAGGCGCTACAGGCAGCAAACCGGGCGCTGGCACTGTTACCCCTATGAGGGCCGGAAAAACCGCGCCAACGGGCCAGAAATCGGGCCTAGTGCCTGCTGGCGACGTGCGGCTGACAGTGAACATCAGGGACGACGTGCATCGAGCGCTGAAGATTCGGGCTGTTCAGGAACGGACCACTGTGGGCGACCTGATTGAAGCCTGGGTGGACGGCTGGAAATAGGCAAAAGCACGACATGGCCA
>SECN01000635.1 GCA_004173515.1 Myxococcaceae bacterium
GCGGTGTGGAAGCACGTGGAGGCCCTGCGGCTGAAGGGCTACCGCATCGAAGCGGTGCCCGCGAAGGGCTACCGGCTGGTGGGCCGGCCGGACCGGCTCTCCGCGCTGGAACTCCAGCCCCTGCTCACCACCCGCGCCATGGGCCGCGTGCTGCACCACCACGAGACCATCGGCTCCACCAACGCCACGGCCTTCCGGCTGGCCCAGGACGGGGCCCCGCACGGCACGGTGGTGGTGGCCGAACAGCAGACGGCGGGCAAGGGGCGCCGGGGCCGCGCCTGGGTGTCCCCGCCCGGCCTCAACCTGTACTTCTCCGCCATCCTCCGCCCGGAGCTGCCGCCGCAGCGCGCGCCGGAGCTGACGCTGGTGGCCGCCGTGGCCCTGGCGGAGGCGCTGCGCGAGACGGGCTCCGACGCGGCCATCAAGTGGCCCAACGACGTGCAGCTGGGGGGCCGCAAGGTGGCGGGCATCCTCACGGAGCTGTCCGCCGAACCGGAGCGCGTGCACTTCGTCATCGTGGGCGTGGGCGTCAACCTCAACGCCGGCCCCGAGCACTTCCCGGAGGACCTGCGCGACACCGCCACGTCGCTGTCCCAGGCCCTGGGGCGGCCGGTGGTCCGCGCGGCCTTCACGGCGGCCCTGTGGGCGCGGCTGGAGGTCTGGCTGGACACGTACCTGGCCAGCGGCTTCGACGCGGTCCGCACCCGCTGGAAGGCCCTGTCGAGCACCCTGGGGCAGCAGGTCCGGGTGCGCACGGACCGGGGGGACTGGGAGGGCTTCGCGGAGGACATCGACCCCACGGGCGCGCTGATGGTGCGCACGGCGGACGGCCGCCTGGAGCGGGTGCTCGCGGGCGACGTCGAACAGCTTCGCCCCCAGGGACAGGTGCGCCCTCAAGGACGCGGCTGATTCACGGGCTTCGCGGTAGACTGGCGCACGTGATGCTCCTGGCCATCGACGTCGGCAACACCAACACCGTGCTCGGCGTGTACGAGGGCAAGCGGCTCCTGGACCACTGGCGCCTGGAGACGAGCGCGCGGCGCAGCGCGGACGAGTACGGCATCCTCGTGCGCCAGCTCTTCACCTGGAGCGGCATCGACGCGGCGCGGGTGTCCGCCGTCGTCGTGTCCAGCGTGGTGCCGCCGCTCCAGTTCAGCCTGGAGAAGATGAGCGAGCGCTACTTCAAGACGCGCCCCATGTTCGTCGGCCCGGGCGTGAAGACGGGCATGCCCATCCTCTACGACAACCCGCGCGAGGTGGGCGCGGACCGCATCGTCAACGCGGTGGCCGCCTACGAGAAGCACCACAAGGGCCTCATCGTGGTGGACTTCGGCACCGCGACGACGCTGGACGCGGTGACGCCCCGGGGCGAGTACCTGGGCGGCGCCATCTGCCCCGGCATCAACATCTCCATGGAGGCCCTGTTCCAGAACGCCTCCAAGCTGCCGCGCGTGGAGTTCGCCCGGCCGCCGCACGTGGTGGGCCGCAACACCGTGCACTCCATGCAGTCCGGGCTCGTCTACGGCTACGTCAGCATGGTGGACGGCCTGTGCGCGCGGATGGAGGCGGAGATGGGTTTCACCGCGAAAGTGGTGGCCACCGGGGGACTTGCCCCGTTGGTGGCCAGCGAATCGAAGGCCATCCAGGAAGTGGATGAATTCCTCACCCTGGAGGGGCTGCGCATCATCTACGGAAGGAATCACGCCTCATGAGCCTCGCTCCGGATCCCACCATCCCGGCCCCCCCTCCGGGCTGCCCCTTCAACGCCGAGTTCCTGCCGCCCAACCTGCGCAAGCACGTGGACCCCAACGCCCCCGTGCCGCTGCGAATGATGGCCGCCAAGTCGCTGGTGCCCCTGAATCCGGCGGACATGCTGGGCGCGCTCTTCATGCTCACGTTCGACCCGGAGGCGAACGTGCGCGAGACGGCCGCCAAGACGTGCGCCACGCTGCCGGACCGCATCCTCGGCTCCGCGCTGCGCGACGAGGGCGTGCCGCCGCCCGTGCTGGGCTACTTCCTGGGCCTCTTGAAGGACAAGGAAGCCTACGCGGAGATGCTCGTCCTCAACCCGGAGACGCCGGACGACGCCGTCGCGGGCGTGGCCTCCACGTGCAGCCCGAAGGTGGCGGAGATCATCTCGCAGAACCAGCTGCGGCTGCTGCGCCACGAGGACATCGTCCGCAACCTGTGCCTCAACCCCATCGCCCCGGCGTCGCTCGTGGACAGCATCTGCGACTTCGCGGTGCGCAGCGGGCTCATCCTGGCGGACGTGCCGGCGATGCAGGCCGCCCGGGTGCGCATCTATGGCCCGCAGGCCGCCGCGGCCCCTCCGGATCCGGGCCCCACCGCGGAGGAGGTCCTCCAGGAGCTGGGGCCGGCGGCGGAGAAGGAGGACGAAGCCCCCATGGAGGAGGCCAAGCGTCAGACGCTCGCGCAGCGCATCATGAAGATGTCCATCGCGGAGAAGATCAAGCTGGCGACGCTGGGCAACAAGGAAGCGCGCACGACCCTCATCCGCGACACCAACAAGCTCGTCTGCACGGCCGTCATCCGCAGCCCCCGCATCACCGACGGCGAAGTGCTCGCGTGCGCCGCCAACCGCGCCATCAACGACGACGTGCTGCGCGTCATCTACGGCAATCGCGAGTGGACGAAGATGCAGAAGGTGAAGCTCGCGCTGGTGAAGAACCCCAAGGTGCCGCTCACCGTCACCATGAAGTTCCTCAACACGCTGCGCGACACGGAGCTCAAGGACCTGGCGCGCGACAAGAACGTGCCCGCCGCCGTGCAGTCCTTCGCCAAGAAGCTGCATGAGAAGAAGACCGCCCCCAAGAAGGAGGGCGGCGGTCACTGATGTTCCGAGCGGTGCCGGGCTTCTCGCGCCCGGCTTCGCTCCAGGAACCACGACAGGCGGGCCGGGAGGGGGAGGGCGGTCGTCCCGCGCCATCCCCCGGCCACGGGGCCCGGGGGCGGCGGAGGCTAGGCCGCGGCTTCCTCGTCGGCGTCGTCGCCCACGGAGGTGCCGGGCTCGTCCAGGAGCTGCTGGGCGATGGCGAGCGCCTTCTTCGTCTTCTCGCGCAGCTTCTCGTCGCCCTTGATGCGCGCGTAGAGCTTCGTCACGCGCTCCTCGTTGCGCACCGCCGCCTGCTCCAGCTCGGTGATGCGGGCGCGCAGCCCGTCGGCGTCCGCGGCCGCCTGGGC
>SECN01000155.1 GCA_004173515.1 Myxococcaceae bacterium
CACCGCCTCAAGCGCTTCCGCGCCGTGGCCACCCGCTACGAGAAGACCGCCACCAACTACCTGGCAGTCCTCCATCTGGCCTGCATGATGCTTTGGCTAAATTAGGGACACCCCCTAGTCCTCCGGATGGTGGCTCAGACCCACCCGGTTGCCCTCGGGGTCCCGCACGTAGAGCGTCCAGCGCGTCTCGTGCTCCAACGGCACCCCCGCGCGGGCGAAGGTCTCCACCACCCCACCCCTGGCCTCCCGGGGGATGCGGAACACCAGCATCAAGAGCCCCGGCGTCGGATGCCGGAACGGGGAGTCCTCCGGCGTCCCGTCCACCGCCTCGATGGCCAGGAAGGCCCCCCCGGGGACGCCAACCCAGACGCTCCGCAGGGTGCCGTCCTCGCGCAGGTGGCGCTTGAGTTCAGGAAAGCCCAGCAGGTCCCGATAGAACGTGGTGACGCGCTCCACGTCCTTCGCTTGAATCGCCACGTGGTGGAAGCCCTGAACGTCCTTCATGGCGTTGATGGTAGGGTCTGCCCGCCCATGGCGCGACTGCTCATCGTCGAGGACAACCAGGAACTGGCCTCCCTCATCGCCACCGTGGCGCAGACCCGGGGTCACGACGCGCTCACCGTGTTCACGGGCGAGGCGGCCCTGGAGTCCCTGGGGCCCACGGCCCGCTTCGATGCCGCGCTGGTGGACCTGCTCCTGCCGGACATCCGGGGCAGCGAGGTGCTGGGCGCGCTCCGGGCCCACGCCGTCCCCGCCATCGCGGTCAGCGGCGTCTACAAGGGCGACCGCTTCGCCCAGGAGGCCGTCCAGGTGCACGGCGCGCGCGCCTTCTTCGAGAAGCCCTTTGAACTGGACGCCGTGATGGACGCGCTGGAGGAAGCCGCGGGCGTGCCGCCGGTGCCGCACACGGAGCTGCTCGACGAGGTGGATCTGCTCGTGCTGGAGGAACTGGTGGAGGACGAAGGGGTGGAGGAGCTGACGGTGTCCGAGCCCTCCCACGTGCCGTCCGGGGAAGCCCCCCTGGAGCTGTCCACCGACGAGGAGGTCTCCGAGTCCCTGCCCCTGCCCTTCGCCCGGCGCGACGCCGTCTGGACCGAAGCCGTGCCCGCGCCGGAGCGCCGCCGCCGCCAGCTTCCCGAGTGGTCGCTGGGCGGAGACCTGGCGCACACCACCGTGCCGCGCCTGCTCAACGCCTATTACGAGGCTCGCCACCACGGCGAGCTGAAGCTGCGCCAGGGCACGGTGCTGAAGGTCGTCTACTTCGAGGCGGGCCGCGTCGTGTACGCCGCCTCCAACCTGGCCCCGGAGCGCTTCGGCCGCTTCTGCCTGCGCAAGGGCGCGCTGACGGAGGCCCAACTGGCGGAGGCCACCGCGTACGCGCGCGAGCACACGCTGCGCACCGGGGACGCGCTGCTGAAGCGGGGCCTGCTGAGTCCCTCGCAGCGCAGGCGGCTGCTGGAGGAGCAGGTGAAGGACATCCTCTGGTCCACCTTCACGTGGACGGAGGGCGGCTACGGCTTCAGCCCCATGCGGCCACAGCGCGCGGACCTGGTGGCCCTGTCGCTCTTCCCCGGCGACCTCATCGTGGAGGGCGTCACGCGCACGGAGACGCTGGTGGCGCTGCGCCAGCGGATGGCGCCCGGGCGTCGGTTGTTCCCCACGGCGGATCCACCCTACGGCCTGCACGAGCTGAAGCTGGCCGGGCCGCAGGCGCTGCTGCTGGCGTTCGCGGATGGAACGAAGACGGTGGAGGACCTGCTCGCGCTCACCGACCTGTCGGAGCGCGAGGCCCTGGCCACCCTGCGCGGCCTGGAGCTGTCGGGCGTGCTGGAAGAGCGTCAGCAGACGCCCAACCGCCGCCAGCGCATCAGCTTCGGGCTCTGACGCCGCGCCGCCGCCGCGCCATCCACGCGAGCGCGCCCAGCCCGAAGGCCGTCACCCCCGAGCCGCTTCCGGAGCAGCCGCAGCCCGACGTGGACGGGGGCGGCGCTTCCGCCTGGGACACCCTGATTCCGCGCAGCGTCGCGACGCCGGAGAACGTCGGCGTGCCCAGGAGCGCGGGACGGATGACGTAGGTCAGCGTCGCGGTCGCGCCCGCATCCAGCGGCACCGGCTCGACCGCGAAGCCTCCGCCTTCCAGCGCCGTGGCGTTCATCGGCTGACCGTTCAGACGCACGCTGTCCAGCACCACCTCCGCGCCGGAGGGGACCTCCTCGTAGCGGACGGAGGACACGCCGCACGCGGTGTCGTTGCGCAGGAAGACCGAGACACCCACCTGGCTGGAGTCGGAGCCCGAACCCGTTTCGACGCGACGCCCCAGCGACACGAAGGGCCGGGCGCCAATCTGGACCGAGTGCTCACGGGCCGCACCGGAGGCGCCTTCGCCCGTGGCATTCACGCTCACGGTGACGAACTCACCCACCAGGGACTCCAACTGCGTGTCCTTGGTGGCCAGCATCGCGACGACGTCCGTGGACACGATGTCCTCCAGCCCAGGGCCCTTCACATAGGACCAGTCCAGGTCCACCGCCGTGCAGGCCCCCTCCGGGAAGGTCTGCGTCAGCGTGCCCCGCGCGCCTTCTTCACAGGTGGCGACGAGCTCGCCATCCACTTCGCCCAGCTCCACGCCGCGGGCTTCGCGCGGCAGCGGCTGGAGCGACTCGGACGTGACGGTGGTGCCAGTGGCCGTGAGCTCCTGCACGCGGATCCGCAGGTTGTAGGTGGCGCTTCCGCAAGTCTGTGGCAGCTCCAGCTCGACGTCACCCGAGGCCCCGGTGAGCGTCTGGGTCCTGAGCACCTGGCCCGTGTCCGAGGTCTCCAGCGTCACCACCGTGTGGACGTTGCGCGAGGCCACGCAGTTGAAGCCCGGCGTCTGCAGGCGGCCGCGATACTTGAACTCCTCGGACCCATCCTCCGTCAGCACGGGCTTCACCGAGGCCGTGTCCAGGGGAACCCAACGCGGCTTCACCGTCACATCGACGATGGACTCCGGGCCCACCAGGGTGTGTCCCTTCACGGTGACGTGGTGGACCGCGCGCAGCCTCACCGCGGTGTCGGTGCAGCCCTGCGATTCAATCACCACGGCGGGACCTTCGACGGGCGTCTCCCCCACCGCCGGCTGCGGGGTGCCCGGATCCTTCAACGCGGTCACCGACACGCCCGGGGTGGTGTCGAGCCGCGACCACCACGTCGTCAGCGGAAGGCCCGGCGTTCCCGCGCACAGGTGGAGCGACTGGGGCGACAGGCTCGTCCCGGAGAAGAGCGGCGCCGGAGGGTTGGGGAACGGCGCCTCCGGAGGCCCCCAGGGCAGGAACTCCAGGGGGACGCTCGTGGCGGTGGTGGACGTCAGCTCGCCGTCATACGCGCGGACCTCGTAGGTGAAGAACGTGCTGTCCGTCTTGCACCGGTCCGCCCGGGTCAGGGCCGGGTTGAGCGTGGCCACCGTGTCCGTCACGATGAGGTTCGGGGCCCTGGCGGGTGTCATCCAGGTGTACCGGACGGGCGCGCAGCCGGAAGCGCCCCGCGTCGGAATGAGGGTGCCCGCGGGCCCGCCCGCGAAGAAGACACCGCCCTCCACGTCCACGGCGACGCTGGAGGGCGCGGCGGGCGCGGTGGTGTGTTTCACCTGCAACGCCACCGTCTTCGTCGTGTCGTGCGCCGCCAGGCCGTCCGACGCCACCACGTCGATGAACGCCTGCTGGCTCGCGCAGAAGTCCGCGTCCGCCGTCAGCGACAGCGTCAGCCCGTTGTCACCCACGGGGGGCGGCCCCGAGGTGATGGTGAGCAGTCCGGTGGAGTCCCGAGGCGTGGCCGTCACGCGCACGGCATCCCCGTCGCCATCGCGCGGATTGAGGACCAGCGCCTGCGTCCTGCCCTCTTCGATGACGACGTTCGCGGGCACGCTCCCCAGATCCGGGGTCCTCTCGTTCTGGTAGACGACGACGTTCTGCACGCCTCCGTTGAGGATGGCGACACAATAGGACGCGCCCCAACACGACATCTGCATGGCCGCCTGGGTGATGCCCGTGGGGAAGCTGGTGTTCTCGCGCCAGACGGAGCCGGGCAGCGCGGGAGGCGCCACCGGCTCCGCGCTGTAGGCCCGCACCCGGCCGTCCTTCTTGACGAGCATCAAGCCGAACCCCACGCCCGCGGCGGAGCCGTTCGCCACGTCGAAGGCGAGCGCATCCACCGACCCGACGCCCGTGAGGACGGGGTCGAAGGGCCACGTCGGCCCATCCAGGGTCCCGCGAAAGAGGCTCGAGTTGTTGCCGAAGAAGGCGAGCGGCTTCGAGGGAGTCACTCCGGGCAGGAGCACCACGGACTGCGCCTGAGGCAGTTGGGGAGAGCCCAGCGACCTGAGGACTTCCGCCGCCGCCCCCCTATACCAGACCAGGTTGGCCCCGCCCGTGGTCACGGAGTACAGGGCATGTGGCACGCCATCCGCCTGGGGGGGCAGCACCGCCAACGGCGCCAGGGACAAGGCCCCTGGCATCGGCATCGTCAACTGCCCCCATTGCGCGGAGCCCTGCGGCGCAAGAACGGACGAGCGGAACTCCACCGGGCCCGCCGGAACCGGAGCGGCGGTGGCGTAGCCCACGCCCCCATCCGGGGTGAGTCGCACCGCGTTCACTTTGTATTCAGTCCCGATGTCGGGGAACAGGTGCTTGCCTTCGTCCGGCGAACACCCCGCGACGCTCTGGAGCGAGCTGTCGGTGCGGATGCCCACCACGCAGTCGCTCCCCTGCAGGAAGCTGCCCGACATCTCCCCCGACAGGGTCGAGACACCTCCGTCGCGGGAGATGAACAGTTGCTGGTTCGTGGCCACGCCGAAGTGGCCGGGCCTGTAGACGGTCACATCCCGTGGGGTCCCCAACTGCGTCTGGGTGACGGTCCAACCCCCATGGGCCACCCCGGCGACCAGCACCAGCCCCAGGCCGACCCTCCCGACTCGCACGTTCAACGTTCCTCCCAGGCGACTAGTAGGCCAGCTCCGCCCGCAGGTAGAGGCGATCGGGAGCATCCACCGAATCCGCCCCCAACCCCAAACCACTGAAGCCCAGCACGGTGTACCCCAGCGCGACGCGGAGGCGCTCATCCAGCCGGTACGCCACCTCCGTCCGGAAGGACGACAGGCCCTGTCCATCCGCCGCGGACGTGCGCCGCGCCGCCTCCAGCGCGACCTCCAGCCCCCCCACCACCCGCACCGAGGGACGCAGTGTCCCCGTCCACACCCACCGGGCCGAATCTCCCAGGCTGGAGCGTCCGGCGTGCAGCCCCGCCGCCACCGCCAGCCGGTCGCCCACCCGCACCGCCGGCATCAGCGACAGCGTCTGGAGCGTCCGGTCGCCAAAGGCGGAGCGGGCGCCGGGAGACAGCTCGCGCGTGAGGCCGTAGCGGGCCACCACCAGCCAGGGGCCCGGCCGCCAGGCGACCGCCGCGAAGCCCTCCGCGAAGCGCGCCTCCAGCCCGCCCAGGCCCGCGGTGTGCGCGAAGTCCAACCGGCCCGACGCCGTCACGTCGCGCATGAGCAGGGCCTCGGCGGCGAGCGCCAGCACCACCTGGGTGCGGTCCACCGGCGCCGGCCCCGACTGGCCGGGAGCCAGGACGCCGCGCGCGGGAGTGCCCTCCTCGTGGCGGACCTCGGCGCGCAGGTCCGCGCGGACGCGCTCGCGCAGCCACTGCGCGGAGACGCTGGCCACGTCGCGCGTCAGGTCGCTGTCGATGTCCAGCGGATGGCGCACGCCGCGCTCGTAGCGGGCGCCCACGCTGAACCCGTTCAGCACCGCGTGCTGGAAGCCCACCGCGCGAGCGAGCCGCATCGCCGTGGCGTCGTGCGCGCTCACGTCCTCCACGAACACCGTGGTGCCGTCGCCCACCTCCGTGCGAGCCCCCGTCACCGCGCGCGCCGCGCCGAAGTCCGGTCCGTCCACGTCCACGGAGTAGCCGCCGTAGTAGACCTCCGGGCCGCGCCGCATCCGCGCATCCAGCCACGCCTGCGGACCGAGCTGCGGCCCCCAGCCGCCCTTGACGCCCACGGCGGCATCGTTGCCCAGCTCCAGATCCACGCCCGCGGAGGTGAACGTGTCATCCCTGCGGCCCGGACCCGCGCCATGCTCGAACAGCCGCTGCCGGTGGCCCGCGGACACCACCACGCCCGGGGCCACGGTGTAGTGCCCCGCCACGCCCGCGGAGGCGCGCCCACCTTCGAGGACCTCGCCACTGCCGGCCACCTCGCTGGCGCGCAGCCAGCCATCGCGGACCTCCAGGCGCACGCCCCAGGGGCCATCGTCCTGATAGCCCACGGAGGCGCCCAGCGTGCGCGCGGCGAAGGGGACATCCTCGAAGGGCAGGCGCGGATCTGCCGACCGTCGCTCGTCGCCCAGGAGCGTGATGCCCAGCGGGCCCACGGGCTGCGTGGCGCGCAACGAGAGCTGCCGGAAGCGCGCGGCCTCCAGATGGGCGCCGTCGGAGAACCCCTTGGAACGTTCACGCCACGCGGCGTCCACGGTTCCACCCGGAGCGAAGGGCGAAGGCCCGCTCACGCGCAGGCCCACCGCGCCGCCGTGATCATCCAGGGTGCCCGCGGGGCGCAGGAAGCTCAGTCCGCCGTCGTCCGACACGCCGAAGACGCCCGGCTCCACCGCGAGGCCCCGGCTCGACGCGGCCTCGGCGATGAGCGAGTAGGCCCCCAGTCGCGTCTTCCCGCGTCCGGACAGCAACTGGAACGGCGCACCCTGGCGACGCTCACGCACGGCGGACAGGCCCACGGAGGAATCGCGCCAGCGCGCCCACGCCTCGCCGCCCAGCGTGTCGCGCGGATCTCCCGAGCGCAGCACGGCATAGTCCACGACGAGCACGGGCTCGGGGGCCTGGGTGAGCGCGTCGGTGCGAAGCAACGAGGCGCCCGTGAGCATCGACAGGGGACGCGCGAGCAGGATGCGGCCCGCGAGGTAGTCGATGTCGTAGTCGCGACCGCGGATCAGGTGCTGCTCGCCCAGGGGCAGGCCGGTGACGCCGTCGCGAACCTCCACGCGCACCAGCTCCGAGCCCTCCGCCACGGTATTGCCGCCAAGGTAGTAGAGGCTGCCGCCCGTGGCCCGCAGCTCCTCGTGCGCGGGGACCGCGGCCAGACCGCGCGTCGGATCCACGAGCCCTCCGGCGAACGCGTCCACGCCCACGCGCAGCTCGCCCAGTTGCTTCTCCACCTCGGCGTACGGCCCGAAGAGGGGGCGGTGGTAACGGCCCACTTCCCGGTCCTGCTGGAGCGCGCGGTAGGTGCCAAAGCCGGCGCGGCCATACTGCTCATGCCGGGCCTCCACGCGCAGGCGCCCCCCTGACGGGTTGGGGGTCAGCGACAGCGACGCATCCCCCCACTCGGACGGGGACAGGTCGGGATCGCGCCAGCGGTCGAAGCGTTCGAGCTGGCGGGGACGCAGCCAGTCGACCAGGGGCGCGTCGCTCAACTGCCGCAGGTCCGTGTCCCGCAGGTCCAGTTCGCCCACCACCTGCACCGGCCCCACCTGCGCCTCGCCATGGACCGCGCCACGACCGCGGAGCCGGAAGCCGCCCCCCGCGGGAGCGACACTGGCCTCCACGTCGAGCAGCCCCACCGCGAAGGCCTGGGCGCGCGCTTCGAGCACCAACGTCACGGTGCTCGCCGGTCGCCCTGGCGGGTGAAGGGAAAGGGAAACGGCGTTGCGCCCCGTCACGAGCCGCAGGGCCAGGCTCGCGCGACCGTCGGGGCCCACCGTGAGCGCGGTCCCGGTCGAGGTCAGCCTGGTGCCGGGAGGCGCTTCCACCCACACGCGTGTGTCACCGGTGGGCAGCGGCGCCGCGTCGGACGAAAGGCCCTTCACCGTGCCCACGCGCGTCACCTCGCGGGGAATGACGAGCCACCCGCTCTGCCCACGTCGGACCACGTCGAAGAGGTGCTGGAAGATGCCCACCTCCCCTGCCGACGAGGCGGTGGTGACGGAGACGGCGTTCAGCCCCGGCTGGAGCGGCACCGTCATCTGCCATGCGCCGAAGGCATCCACGGTCGCGTCCACGTCGGCCACGCGAACGCGCGCACCTGCGGCGGCCTGACCGGTGATCAGGAAGCGGACGCCCTCGGGGGCGACCCGGGCCTCGGGAGGCCGAGCGGGAAGCTTCGAGGCTGGTGCGGAAGGAGGCACGGGCGGCAGGCGGATGGCGAAGTCCTGGAGCACGGCGGCGCCCCAGGGGACCTCCACGGTCGCGGCCTTCGGGACCACGCGGCTCGCGGTGGGCAGGCCGCGAGAATCCACCTTCAGCAGGTGACGTCCGGGGCGCAGGTGGAGTCCGTCCGTCGTATCCGGCAGGCGCGAGTCCACGCCGGTGAGGTGGTAGCGACCGGAGGCATCCGTGCGCACCTCACGGCCGGTGGCCAGCACCAGCCGCACGTTCGCGAGCCCCGGCTCGTCGGGAGAGCAGAGACCATCGCCATCCACGTCCTGACAGACGCGCCCGGCGATCGTCGAAGACTGGGTGGGCAGGTCCAACGACAGCGACTGCGCGAAGGCCCGGGGCGACAGCAGGAGCACGGCGAGGACGAAACCCCACGCGATGAAGTGGGCGAAGGCGGCGCGCGTGTCCTTCAAGGCCCACGACGACGTCGGACAGGGGCGCCTCAAGGCCGCACCTCTTCGAGGGCCGTCACGCCCGTGCGCACGTCCGCCACGGACACGCTCACGGATCCCTTCGCGCCACGCACCGTGAAGCGCGTGAGCCCGTCGCGCACCGACTCGTCAGCGCGCTCGCCTTCGGACAAGGCGACGTGCACCGGCCGGTCCATCAGCACGACGCCCCGCGAGTCCTCCACCCAGCACGTCACGCGCGAGCCCTCCACGCGCACCCGCACGTTGACCGGCAGCGCCGGGCCGACCTCCGCGCCCAGCACCACGGGCTCGGGCACCAACGGCGCCTGCACCGGGAACACCGGCCCGTCGAGGCCCAGCACGTACGTCGTGACATCGAGCCCCGGCCACACGCCATGCGTCACGCGCACCGCACCGGTCCGGAGGGGCCCGAGCACCACCGTGCCGTCCTCCCCCGTCGTCTTCTCCACGCCAGCCACCCGCAGCGGCTGTCGGGGCACCGGCAGCCCCGCGAGGTCCACCACCCCCGCGATCAGCTCCGCGCCCCGCCGCCACACCGCGAGCCGCGCGGGCTCCGTTCCCAGGGGCCCGAACGCATGCACAGACAGCTTCGTGGGGCCCTCGGCGCCCTCCTGGGGCACGCGCCACGGCACGGTGAACGTCCCCGGCGGTGACTCCACCGCCGGGCCCCCCGTCCCCACGGGCGAGGAGAGTTCCACCTTCGCCTCCGCGCGAGGCTGCCCCGTCGCGTCGCGGGCCACCACCACCACCTGACCCTCCGTGCCCCGGTGCACCAGCGGTTCGGCCAGGGACGCCGTCACATCCCGCACGGGCCCCTGCACCAGTTGCATCGGCAGCGACTCGCGCGACCCTGGACCCCGCTGCGGCCAGGCCGCTTCGATGCGCTCATCCGACGCGCGCACACGCGGCGCGGTGTAGCGCCACTCCAGCATCCCGTCCGCGTCGCGCTTCGGTCCCTCCAATCGCCCGTGCTTCGCGTTCACGGTGACGCGCGCGTCCAACACCGGCGCACCCTTCGGATCGCTCGTGGCGCACAAGAGCCGGGCCTGCGACACGCCATCCGCGGGCAGCCGCTGCGGGTTGAGCACGCACGCCAGCCCATCCGTCGGCGGCAACCGGAGGTCGATGGTGATGCGCTCCACGTTGCCCGCGTCGTCCTTCACCTCGCCCCGGGCCAGGGAATGGCCGGGTGGGACGATCAGCGGCAGCACGAAGCGTCCGTCCGTGCCCACCCGCACGGGCCCGAAGCGTTTGCCCGCGACCTCCAGGGACACGTTCGCCCCGGCCTCGCTCGTCCCGGGCAGGTCCACCGACGTCGCCAGCGGCACCAGCAGCCGCCCATAGGCGCCGTGCACCGACTGCGGATGCGGCCACGCGGACAGCGCCACCAGGATGGCCGCCTCGGGCGGGCGCGTCGACGGCAACACATAGCGGGCCACGTAGGTACCGGGGCCCGTGTGCTTCAGCCCTTCCACCTGGCCGGTGCTCGCGCGCAGCACCGGCGGCGCACCACTGTCATCCGGGGTGCCGTCCGGCAGAAGGCGTCGCACGGTGAGGGTCGCTTCCTTGTCACGCCCCTTCACAGGCTGGGCGGGCTCCAGCGACAGCTCCATGCGGCTGGCGGGTGGCCCCACGGCGTAGCGCGCCTGGACCTCGTCCGCGTCGCCCTTCACGCGAACCACCACCTCGCGCACCTGGGCCTTGGGTACCACGACGAAGGTGCGCAGCGGGGGCACCTCCGGGCCGGGCCGTACCTCCGCGCCCTCCGCCGTCACCGTGGGTGGGGCGAACGTCACCGGCGCGCCCTTGGCGTCCCGACGCGCCACCGCCACCGTGAAGCCTTCCGGCGGCACGGACGCGTCCGGTCCGAGCAGCTCCAGCGAAGCCGCCCAGACCGGGGCACACACCAACAACAGGGCGGGGATCAGACGTTCCAGGACCCCCTGACTCTACAAGGCCCACCGTCGGGACTGCACCTGTTTGCTGCCCCGGACCGCCGGAAGAGGCGGTCCCTCCGGCCCCGGAGCATCTTGCGTGGACGGCGCGACCCTCCAGGTCAGGCGTGCCCTGCGGGACCTGATGGCCCGGGTGACGGATCCGTGCGAGGCACCCCCACCTGTCCCTAAAAGATCGGCCCTGCGTCGATCGTCAGCGGCTTCATCCGCACCTTGACTTCATCCTTCGCAACCATCCCCCCCACGCCAAGGACGCGCACCTGCACGTTGTTGACGCCCTCCTTGAGGACGACCGGGCTCTCGAAGTGCCCCATCGCGTCCACGCGCCCCATGACGCCGTTGACCTCCACCAGGTTGCCGGGATCCGTCTGACCCTTGACGAGGAGCTCAGGCTTACGCTGCGTCGTCGTGGGAAGGTTCACCTTCAGGAGGAGGCTCGTCGGAACGGGGGTGGGTTCGGAAGCAGGCAGCCCCTTACGGACAATGGACTGCTGCCCCTTACGAACGATGACGACATTGCCTTTGCCGTGGAGTTGTACCTCACCCTCGCTCGTATCCACGCGCACTGTGTCCTCACCGTTATTGCTCATGGTGAAGGTACCGTCTCCGGTGGTCGCCTTCGCGTCGCTGTTCTTCGCGGACAATTCGAAGGAGTGACGCTTGCCGCCCCGCACGACGGCGGTGGCCGAGCCGTTGTCGATCATCATCCGCGATACGGACGTCGTCAGCTCCTGCACGGACACCGCGGTGCCGGGGTTCATGCGAACCTCGAAGGTCTCGCCATTCACCAGCACGGCGTAGGAGCCGTTGCCCGTGCTCACCGCGTCATTGTCGCCTAGCGCCATTCCCTTCGTGGCTTCTGTCCACACACCGTTGGTGCCACGTCGAACCTGTACGGTGCCCTCCACGGAGGCCAGTTCCAGCTCCGCACGCTTCTCCTCGACGGGCTTGGGCGTCACGGGCTTGGGCCCTTCAAGCTCCGTGATCGGCGGCGGCGCGGGGGGCTCCCGAAGGAAGACGAACCAGCCCACCGGCAGCGCGGCGAGGATGAGCACGACGCCAACGAGGAACGGCACCTGTCGCGAGCGGGAGGAGGAAGCGGCCATGCGTTGGCCCCTGCCTAGCACAGCTCTCCTCCTCACGCCCGGGGCAGCACGATGGTGAAGCGGGCTCCCTGCCCTGCCTCCGAGCGGACCTCCAGGGTCCCTCCGGCCTCGGTGATGATGCGCCATGCGACGCTCAGGCCCAGCCCCACGTTGGACCACACGTCCTTGGTGGTGAAGAAGGGCTCGAAGATGCGCGGCCGGATGTTCTCCGCGATGCCCCTGCCGGTGTCCTCCACCTCCAGGATGCACATGCCGTCGCGCTCCGCGGTGCGCAGGGCCAGCCGCTTCACCGGCGTCTTGATCATCGCGGTGCGCGCGTTGGACAGCAGCGCCAGCACCACCTGCGACAGGTGCCCGGGGTCCGCCTTCACTCGGGGCATCTGCGGACTCAGCTCCGTCACCAGGTCGATGCCCTCGCCGCGCGTCTGGTTCTCCGTGAGGTTCAGCGCGTCGCGCACCACGGAGTTCAGGTCCACGGGCCGCAGGTCCGGGCGCTCGCGCTGCTGGGAGAAGCGCAGCAGGTTCTGGGTGATGTCCTTGCAGCGCTTGGCGCTCTGCTCGATCTTGCGCAGCGTTTCGAAGTCCGTGTCGTCGCTGGCCCGATCCAACAGCAACAACTGCACGTTGCCGAGGATGCCGGCCAGCGGGTTGTTGATCTCATGCGCCACGCCCGCGCCCAACTGGCCCACCGCCGCCAGCTTCTGCGCCTCCACCAGTTGCGCCTGCGCGGCCCGCAGATCCGCGGTGGCTTCGTCCACCCGGGCGCGCAGGTCGTCGTTCCAGCGCAGCATCCGTCCGCGCGCCGCCTCCAGCTCCTCGCCCATGCGGTTGAAGGTGGAGCCCAGCTCGCTCAATTCGTCCTGCCCCTCCACCTGCACGCGGCGCTCCAGTTCGCCGCGTCCGTAGGCCTCCGCGCCCCGCATCACCTCCGCGAGCCGGCGGTTGATGCGGCGGGTGAAGAGCCCGCCCAGGACGAGCAGCACGCCCAGCGCGCACGCGACGGACACCAGCACCGTGCGACGCAACTGCCGCACGGGCGCCAGGGCCAGGGCATCGTCCACCGTCACGACGACCTCCAGGCCCGGCACGTCGGGCACCCGGGCCACGCTCATCCGGCGCGCGGGGTTCGGCACCTGGAAGCCGCGCACGCCGTCCTGGCCTCGCGTAGGCGCCAGCGCCGCCACCAGCTCCGGCTCCAGGGGCTTCAGGTCGCGCTCGGGCAGGGAGCTGGCCAGCACCCGGCCCTGGCCGTCCACCACCTCCAGCCGGGTCAACCCCTGGCCCGCGCGCCGCTCCAGCAGCGCCTCCATTTCGAGCAGGACGACCTCCGCGATCGCGTAGGGCGCATCCGCGCCATCCGCCAGCTTCACCGCCACGCCCATCGCGGACCGGCCACTGGCCGCGTGCCGGTAGGCGCTGCCCAGCGCCGCCTGCCCCTTGCCTCCCGAAAGCAGCGACTGCACCGGCACCGCGCGCGCAAGCTGCGCGAGCCCCGCCTCGGCGAAGGCCGGATGCCCCGCGCCCTGCTGGTACACCGGCGGGCCCAGGGGCTGTCCTGAGGCATCCAGCTCCAGCACCGCGCTCACCGTCGGCGACTGGCCGTACAGGAGCGCCAGCCCCCCGCGGACCTCGTCGGGCGTGGCGCGCTCCCAGTCGATGAGCTCGGCGGAGCGGGCCAGGCTGTTGACGACCTCCATCAGGCTCGTGCCCACGGCCTCGGCGGTGGCGGACGCGAGCGCGCGCTGCTGCGCATCGATGTGCGAGGCGACCTCCGCCTCCGCGCGCGACAACAGCAGGAAGCCCACGGCGGCCAGGGGCAGCACCGTGGCGGCGAGCATGAAGAGGATGAGCTGCTGGTAGAGCCTCATCCCGTGATGGACCGGACCACGCGCTCCACGTCGCTGCGCAGGAAGACGGAGCCCGGGATGGCCTTGGCCTTCTTCTTCATGTCCGCGGCCTTGCGCGCCAGCTCCGCGTGGTCATGCGCGACGCCGTCGGTCATCACCGCCACCACCGACACGCTCATGATGGGGAAGTGGCGCTTCTCACCGAAGCGGTCCTCCGCTTCGATGTGGCCGCGCTCGCGGTCATGCCGGTCGTAGTAGAGCGGGATGATCCGGTCGAAGGCCTCGATGGCCCGCTGGCACACGCGGTCCACCGACTCCGTGGAGGTGATGAAGACGAAGTCGTCGCCCGCCACGTGGCCCAGGAAGTCCCCGACGGCGCCCTCCTGCTGGAAGATCTCCCGCATCAGGTCGCCCGTCTGGCGCACCTCGCGCTCGATGGCGGTGGAGCCCGGCAACTGCGTGGTGGGCGACGAGGACAGCTCCTGCTCCTTGCGCCGCAGCATGCTCTCCACGCGCGCGCCCAGCTCCAGCGCGTCGAAGGGCTTGGTGATGTAGTCGTCCCCGCCCAGCTTCAGCGCGCGCACCTTGGAGGATGTCTCCGTGCGAGCCGAGATGAAGATGACGGAGATGTGGCCGCTGGCGCGCTCGGCCTTGATCTCCTCCAGGAACGCGAACCCGTCGCCATCCGGCAGCGACACCTCCAGCAGCACCGCGTCCGGACGCCGCTCGCGCAGGGAGCGACGGCCCTCCTCGATGCTGTGCGCGACGCCCACCTCGAAGCCCATGCCCTCCAGCACCTCGCGGCACACGGAGGCGATCTTCGCGTCGTCGTCCACCACCAGCACGCGGCCATGCTGCGCGCCGGC
>SECN01000156.1 GCA_004173515.1 Myxococcaceae bacterium
AGGGGCCCCGCTGTCCGCCAGTGGCGTGGAGCCCCCCGCCGCGGCCGCCCGGGCCCCTCTGTCCGCCAGTGGCGTGGAGCCTCCGTCCTCGCCCCGCGCTCCGGCCGCGCCCTCCCGGCCCGCTTCACCGCCGCCGCCCGTCCGCCCGCGCGGCGTCTTCGACGGGCCCACCCTCGACCAGGTTCCCGACGAGGACGACGACCCGGAGGCGCTGGGCGGCGGGCCCGTGGAGGCCACCAGCGTCATCGCGTGGGAAGCGCCTCCCGGCCGCATGGATCCGGTGCGCCGCATCCACCGCGCCGGTCGCCCCGAAGGCACCATGTCCGGCCCGGCCCCCGTGCGCGCCACCGGCCCGTCACGCCCGGGCGTCGGCGGCGCGGAGACCCGCGAGACCCCGGTCGCCCCGGACGTGGCGCCTCCCCCTGAATCCACCTCCGCCGAACCCATCGTCTTCAAGCTCGTGCGCGAGCGCCCGCTCGACCCGAAGCCCTACCGGGGCCTCGTCGAACACTTCGACCAGCGCAAGGACGTCACCCGCGCCGCGCTGATGCGCGAGCTCGCGGACGCGCTCGAAGGCCGCGACATCTCCGCCCCCCGCGTCCAGCGCGGCCCGCTCTCCCACCAGGAGCGCGCCGGCCTGCGCCACCCGGGCCTGCGCACCCCGGCCGGCGAGCTGCTCGCGTGCGTGGGCATCGCGCTGTGCCGCCTGTTCCCGTCCCCGACGCGCATCGCCAGCACCTCGGAGCCCCTGCGCGCCAACGCCGGCCCCGGCGCCCCCGCCATCCTGGACGCGCTGCACACCGTCGCGCGCCTGCTCGGCGTGCCCCTGCCGGAGCTGGTCGCCGGAGACGACGACACCGCGAACATCACCCCGGTGCACATCACCGTCCCGCGCCTCGTCGTGGGCCGGCAGCTCGTCCAGCAGCCCCCGTCCGTCGCGGAGCTGCGCTTCCACGCCGGCCGCGCGCTGTTCTCCATGTCGCCGGACCTGCTCGCCCTGCGCGCCCTGCGCAAGGACCACCTGCTGCGCGCGCTCGCGCTCCTGTCCTCCGTCCTCAAGGACCCCAAGGGCGCGGGCGACGATGCCCGCGTGGTGCGCGAAGCCCTGTCCCCCAAGGCCCTGGAGCGCGCCTCCGCCCTGATGGAGCCCGGCACCCGCGACTTCGACGCGAGCCTGCTGTCCGCCGCCGCTCGGGACTCCGCCAACCGCGCGGGCCTCGTCGCCTGCGGAGGCCCCGGCCCCGCGCTCACCGCGCTGCGCGCCCGCCGGCCCCACGATTCGGAGCTGGAGGAGCTGGTCCGCTTCGCCGCCTCCGAGCGCTACCTCGCCCTGCGCGACCCGAATGACGCGGGTCGCTCCGGACGCTGAAGGCCGCCGCGCTTTCAGTTCACCGAGACCCGCAGGGTCATCACGATGAGGCGCCCGTTCTCACCGCCCAGGTCGTGCTGGTACGCGAGGTCCACGCCCCCGCCGCCGGGCGAGATGAAGCCCAGGCCCGCGGTCAGCCGCGAAATCTTCTGGAAGCCGTCGTACGTGTAGCCCACGCGCACCGGCAGCACCTGGTTCAGGATGTACTCCGCTCCGCCGTTGTACGTGAGCACCGTGGAGTCGCGCGTCTCGAAGTCGCCGCGGAGGTCCCCCGCCAGCACCAGCGCCTGTCCCACGTAGGCCAGGTGCGCGGAGTAGTAGCGCGTCAGCTCCACGTTCTCCGTGTCGATGAGGTTGTGCCCCGACACGCCCACCGTCACCTGCTCGCCCAGCCGCACCAGCAGGCCCGCGTCCAGCGTGATGGAGTTGGCGAAGCGCGACTGGCCGTTGAGCCGCAGGTAGTGCCCCGACAGGCCGATCATCAGCGACTGGCTCAGCGGAATCGCGCCGCCCAGCGTGCTCAGGTTCGCCGTCGTCCGGCTGCCGCCCCGGCCCAGGCTCAGCCAGTGGTAGTCCACCCCCAGCGCCAGCCGGCCGCTGCTGGAGTCCGACAGGCTGAGGCCCAGGAAACCCTGCTTGTTGCGCGGGTCGTACGCGCCCGTCCCCTCGATGCGGTAGGCCGGGAACAGCACCATGGCCGCGGGATTGCCCTGGAGTGCGTCCGCACCCAGCCCCGTGGCCCGGAAGGCGCTGCCCATGCCCAGGGCCCGGGCATTGGCCAGGTTGCGCAGCTCCTCCGCCGGTTCTGCTGCCCGGGAGACAAAGGGGACCACGGACAGCGTCAACGACAGGACGACAACGATGGCACGGAGCGGCATGGCGCCGGAGAATCTATCCGGCTTGCTGGGGTTCTGGGCCACCAATAGATTCCCCGGCCCATGTCCTCTCCCGACACGAAGGCAGCGAAGCTCATCCGCAAGTGCGTCATCCCCGCCGCTGGCCTGGGCACCCGTTTCCTGCCGGCGACGAAAGCCGTGCCCAAGGAGATGCTGCCCATCGTCGACACGCCGACCCTCCAGTACATCGTGGAGGAGGCCGTCGCCGCCGGCATCGAGGACGTCGTCGTCATCAACGGCCGCGGCAAGTCCTCCATCGAGGACCACTTCGACATCGGCTTCGAGCTGGAGACCACGATGCGCGCGCGCGGCAAGACGGCGGAGGCCGACAAGCTGCGCGCCATCGCGAACCTCGTGCGCATCGTCAGCATCCGCCAGAAGGAGCCGCTGGGCCTGGGCCACGCGGTGCTGTGCGCCAAGAGCGTCATCGGCGACGAGCCCTTCGGCGTCCTGCTGGGCGACGACATGATCGACTCGGAGGATCCGGGCATCGGGCAGCTGGCGCGCGTCTACCAGCAGCACCACAAGGCCGTCATCGCGCTCATGGAGGTGCCCGACAACGAGACGCACATGTACGGCATCGCCGCCGGCAAGGACCTGGGCAACGGCGTCATCCAAATCGACCACGTGGTGGAGAAGCCCAAGAAGGGCACCGCGCCGTCGAACCTGGCCGTGATTGGCCGCTACGTGCTGCCGCCGTCCATCTTCCCCATCCTGGAGACGCAGACCACCGGCGTGGGCGGGGAGATCCAGCTCACGGACGGCCTGGCCACGCTCCAGAAGACCGAAGGTCTGCTGGGCTACAAGTTCCAGGGCCAGCGCTACGACGCCGGTGACAAGGTGGGTTACCTGAAGGCGAACATCGCCTATGCGCTCAAGCGCCCCGACCTGCGCGGAGGACTCCTGGAGTACATGCGCGAGGTCGTCAAGACGGAGAAGCCGTGAAGCGTCGTTGCCGCTTCGACGTCAGCTCGCCGGAAAGCAGCAACAAGTCCGCGACGGTGCTGGTGTCCGGCAGGAAGCGCGTGGAGGGCAAGGAGCTGACCGCCGTCTCCGCGCTCGTCGCGCAGGTGTGCGCCCTCCTCGCGCAGGACGCGGGCAGCGTGCAGGACACCAAGCTGGCCCTGGAGCAGTACCTCCAGGGGCTGGGCATCGACACGAAGCGCACCTCGCTGGCGCGCTTCGGCGGTGAGGTGGCGTACGTGCTGGGCGACCCCGCGGAGGGCAAGCCCCAGTTCTGGGTCTACAAGGACGCCTTCCGGGCCGCGCGCGTGCGCTACAACGACACCGCTGGCACCGCGTGGGATGTGCGCTTCGTGGACTACACGGCGCCGGCCACCGGGGACTGGATGCCGCGCACGGTGGAGGTCTGGCGTGCGGGCCAGCGCGTGGTGCGCTTCACCGCGCTCAAGGCCGACAACCGCTCCGCCGTGTCGGACAAGCTCTTCACGCCGTAGCGCGTCACCTCCTGAATCGCTTGCGATGGGCGGGGCTCGCGGTGAGAGTCCCGCCCATTCCAAAACCGGGATCAACCCGGTTTCTGGCGCGGAGGCGATTCACATGAAGGTCTACGGCAATCCGATGAGCACGTGTAGCCGCAAGGTCATGACGGTCCTGGCGGAGAAGAACCACGAGGTCGAGTTCATCAGCATCGACCTCACCAAGGGCGAGCAGAAGTCGCCCGCGCATCTGGCGCGCCAGCCCTTCGGCGTGGTGCCCGTGCTGGAGACGGACGACGGCTTCCAGATGTACGAGTCGCGCGCCATCATCCGCTACCTGGACCGCACCCTGCCCGGCACGTCGCTGACCCCGGCGGATCCGCAGGCCTACGCGCGCATGGAGCAGTTCATGAGCGTGGAGAGCTCCTACTTCTCCCCCGCGGCGATGAAGGTCGTGATGGAGCGCTTCCGTGGCACCAACGACGAGGCCAACATCGCCAAGGGCCGCGAGGGCATGAAGAAGCCCCTGGAGGTCATCAACGCGGCGCTGGCGAAGCAGGCCTTCCTCGCGGGCAACGACTTCACGCTCGCGGACGTCACCTGGGCCCCGTACGTGGACTACGTCTTCGCCGTGGGCGAGCAGGCCGTCATCGGTGAGTACAAGAACGTGATGGCGTGGTGGGAGCGCGTCAGCAGCCGCCCGTCGTTCAAGAAGGCCACCGGCCGCTAGTCCCCACGCCCGGTTTCCTCCTCCGCGTCGTTTGAAAAGCAGTGGCAGGGCCTCTTCCGCACGCCTCCGGGCCGTGGAAGGGGCCCTTCGCTTTGGGGGCGGAATCAAGGGGCATGTCAGACGCCCCGGGCACAGTGGATCCCGGGTGCAGGACGGGCGGGGTCGGGGAGTCGGGCGGCAAGAGGGCGGCACATGGAACAGGAGAACTTCGCGCTGGGCGGTGTTCCGGGGACGGACGGGGAGGTTTCCTCTCGCGGTTCCATCCCGCTGCGGACGCGCCGTACGGATGTGGGAAGGGAACTGTCGTTGGGGGAGCGCGCCGCTACAGTGCGCCCCGTCGTGAGCGCCACCCCCGCCCTCC
The DNA here is from genome assembly GCA_004173515.1 of Myxococcaceae bacterium. Lineage (GTDB taxonomy): Bacteria > Myxococcota > Myxococcia > Myxococcales > Myxococcaceae > Corallococcus. Next base: position 4,796 of record SECN01000156.1, read on the forward strand.
TTGCGTCCGTCGCCGTCGGCCGCCCCGTGCGCGGGGAGTTCACCTACCTGGTCCCCGAAGCGCTGGCCGGCAACCTGGCCCCGGGCCAGCGCGTGCTCGTGCCCTTCGGACGCGGCATGGCGCTGGGCTTCTACCTGGGCCCGGCGAACGCGCCCGTGGAGGGCGGCGTCCGGCTCAAGCCCATCCAGCGCGTGCTGGAGGATTCGCCGTCGCTGCCCAGGGACCTCATCGCGCTGTTGCGCTTCGCGGCCGAGCACTACCGCCACCCGCTGGGCGAGGTCATCCGGGGCGCGCTGCCGCCGGGGCTCTCCACCGCGGTGGACGAGAAGGCGGCGAAGGCGGACGTGCAGCACTTCGCGGAGGCGCTCGTCACGGAAGTTCCCCCGCAGCTCAACCGCGCCCCCGCGCAGGCCGCCGCGCTCCAGTACCTGCTGGCGGTGGGCGGACGCGCGCAACTGGAAGAGGTGGGGCACGCCATCCCCGGTGCGCGCGAGACGCTCAAGAAGCTGGCGGCGCGCGGGATGGTGAAGCTCGTGGAGGTGGTGCTGGAGCCCGGCGTGCGCGAGGGCCTCATCCAGGGCCGTCCGGACCGGCTCACCCCGGAGCAGGAGACGGCGGTGCGCGAGCTCCAGGGCGCGGTGGACGCCGGGGGCTTCCAGCCGTACCTCCTGCACGGCGTCACCGGCAGCGGCAAGACGGAGGTGTACCTGCGCGCGGTGGAGCACGCGCTGGCGCAGGGCAAGGGCAGCCTGGTGCTGGTGCCGGAGATTGCGTTGACGCCGCAGCTCGTGGGGCGCTTCCGCAGCCGCTTTGGCGGGGACGTGGCGGTCCTGCACTCGGGGCTGAAGGACCGGGAGCGGCTGTTCCACTGGCAGGCGCTGCGCAAGGGCACGGTGAAGATCGCCGTGGGCGTGCGCTCGGCGGTGTTCGCGCCAGTGGAGAACCTGGGGCTCATCGTCGTCGACGAGGAGCATGACCCGTCCTTCAAGCAGGACGAGAAGCTGCGCTATCAGGCGCGCGACCTGGCGGTGGTGCGCGGCAAGCAGGCCGGCGCGGTGGTGGTGCTGGGCTCGGCCACGCCCGCGCTGGAGTCGCTCCAGAACGCGCGCGCGGGGCGCTACAAGCTGCTGGAGTTGAAGAGCCGCGTGGATGACCGGCCCATGCCCACCATCAGCCTGGTGGACCTGCGCGTGGAGCGTCCGCGCGAGGGGCAGGTGACGGAAGAGGCGCCCATCCTCAGCCCGCAGATGCTCCAGGCGATGGAGGAGACGGTGGCCAAGGGGCAACAGGTCATCCTGTTCCTCAACCGCCGGGGCCACAGCACCATCCTGCTGTGCGAGGTGTGCGGCCTGTCGCTCAAGTGCCACGACTGCGACGTGTGCATGACGCACCACCGTTCGCAGAACCGGGTGGTGTGTCACTACTGCGGCGTGGCGTTCCCGGTGCCCAACAGTTGCCGGGAGTGCACGGGCCCGCTGCTCAAGCTGGGCATCGGCACCGAGCGCGTGGAGGCGGAGGTCGCCGAGAGGCTCCCGGGGGCGCGCGTGGCGCGGTTGGACCGGGACTCGGCGACGAGCGCGGAGCGGCTGACGGAGCTGCTGGCGTCGTTCGCGCGGCGGGAGATCGACGTGCTGGTGGGCACGCAGATGGTGGCCAAGGGGCACGACTTCCCGGGCGTGACGCTGGTGTGCGTGGTGATGGCGGACACGTCGTTGGCGATTCCCGACTTCCGAGCTTCTGAGCGCACCTTCCACCTGTTGACCCAGGTGGCGGGGCGGGCGGGGCGCGGCAAGGACCCGGGGCGGGTGTTGGTGCAGACCTACAACCCGGACGCGGAGCCGGTGAAGCGGATGCTGGCACACGATTTCGACGGGTTCGCCAAGCAGGAGCTGGAGTGGCGCAAGGCGCTGGCCTACCCGCCCTTCGCGCGCATGGCGGCCGTCCGGCTGGAAGGGGAGCACCCCGAGCAGACGGCCAGCGTGGCGCGCTTCCTGGGGAACCTGGTGGGTCGGCACATGCCGCCGGCCTCCGCGGGGGTGCGCCTCTTGGGGCCGGCCCTGGCGCCCATCGCCCGGATTCGGGGCAAGACGCGGTGGCAGCTTCTCCTGAAGGCGCCGACGCATGCGGCGCTTGCCCCATTGCTCGCCCGGTTGGAAGCGGCCTTGGCGGATGTGCCGTCTGGGGTGAGGGTCGTCATCGACGTGGATCCCGGGGCCATGATGTAGAGTGTCGGCCCCCCCATGGGCGCCTCGGTCCTCCTCGTACACGACGACATCGCCACCATCGCCGCCGTGCGGCGATTGCTGTCCCGTGAAGGCCACGAGGTCATCCTCGCCACCTCCGCCGCGGACGCGCTCATCGCCTTCGGGCACCACCTGCCGGAGCTCATCGTGCTCGCCCCCGGGGTGGAGAGCGGGCGCGGGCGCGTGGTGCTGGAGGAACTGGTCCAGCACCCGGAGGGCCACAAGGCGCGGGTGCTGCTCTTGAGCGAAGCCATCGAGGGCTTCAGCGCCCCGGTGGCGCCGCTGCCCCTGGACGGCCCGAGCTTCGTGACGCTGGTGGACACGTTGATCCGCGCGCCGGCGGAGGCGGACGGCTGGCGCGTGGTGGAGAACCGGACGCTGGCGGAGCCCGCGCGCGGGAGCGGGCCCGGTTCGGACGAGAAGTGGCATGCGACGACGGCGCACGCGGTGGGCGGAGATCCGGCGCTGGCCAACGCGCTGTTCGGGGACCTGGCGCCGCTGAACCAGACCGACTGGGAAGTGGCGGCGATGACGCGCGAGGAGCGCAGCGCGCACGTCGTCCACCAGCAGCGCGAACACAGCACGCACGTGGCGATGAACGCCGCGCTGGAGCAGGCGCACCTGGAGGTGGAAGCGGAGGCGATGGCGTCCATCGACTCGGCGCTTTCGGTGGGGACGGCGTCGTCTGCGGCGTCGTCGCGCTGGGCCGACGGTGCGACGGGCGCGGACACCGGCGAGGCGTGGGGTGAGGGCGAGTCGGACGCGGACGTGGACGCCGGGCAGGAGTGGAATGCGCCGCGAGCGGGCACGTCGGCGGGTTTGCCTCCGGCGCCCGAGGGGCGTGCCTCGCAGGAGCGTTCGACGCTGCGCTTCCCGTTTCCGAACGACGAGGTGCCGCGCGCCGACGTGAAGCCGGCGGAGGCGGATCCGCTGGCCGTCACGGAGGATTTCGACGCGGAGCTGCGCGCGGATGCGGAGCGGCTGGCCCGGGAGGAGGAAGAGGAGGAGGGGCTTCCGGCGGGGAAGCTCGCGTTCCGCGAGGAGCGGCTCACGCCACCGGGGCTGCGGCCGGTGAAGCCCGCGCCCAGGCTGGGGGACGAGGACTTCTTCGACGTCGATTCGGACGACGCCCCTGGCGCGGGGAAGGGCCCGGCGCGAGCGGGCGCGGAGCCGCTGGCCTGGACGGAGCTGGCACCAGACCCTGAACTGGAAGCGCGTCGCCCGGGCAAGGCTCCGGCCGGTGCGCCTGCTTCGGCGGAAGCGTTCGACGAGACGGACTTCGGTTCGGTCGCGGACGACATGGCGAAGGAAGAGCGGGACGCCGCGGTGAGGGCGTCCGATGCTTCGGGCGACGACGACGAGGACGCGGATCCGACCCATGAGGAACTGGTCGCCGCGGGCCTGTCGCCGGACGACGACGCGCCCTCGGATCCGACGGCGGAGGAGCTGGCCGCCGCGGGCCTGTCCAACTGGGACGTGCTGGAGGCGGAGCTCAAGGCGTCCGTCGAGGCTCGGGAGCAGGAGGAGGGCGGGGCAGCCGGCGCCGGGGAGGCCAGTGGCGCTGAGAAGCCTCAAGCGACCGCCGCGTCCACGAAGCCGGTGGGTGCGGATTGGTTCGACTCCGAGACGGTGGGGGACGAAGCGAAGGCGGAGGAGGGTGCCAGGCCCCTCTCGTGGTCGGAGCCGGAGTCGCGGGACGCCTCGAAGTCGCGTTCGGAGGACAAGGCGACCTCCGAGCCCGCGTCGCGTGCGGGTGGCCCGGAGGCAAGTCGCACGGTCCCGGTCTCATCGACCCCGAAGCAGGGAGGGCTCCTCTGGTCGAACAGGCCGCGCCCCGCGAGCCAGGAGCCTGTCGCTCCCGTCGCGAAGGCCGCGGAGGTCGAGTCGAAGCCGGACGCGGATTCGAAGTCGCAGGCTTCGGCGAAGCAGGACGCAGCGTCGAAGGTGGATGCCGGTCTGAAGGATTCGTCCGGGGCGAAGCAGGACGCGGCCTCGAAGGTGGATGCCGGTCCGAAGGCCGCCGCCGGAGCGAAGCAGGACGATGCCGGCGCGCAGGTGCAGGCCGGGCAGAAGCAGGACGCGGCGCTGAAGGTGGACGCCGGTCCGAAAGAGTCGTCCGGGGCGAAGCAGGACGCCGGGTCGAAGGACGAAGCCAGGCCAAGCTCCGAGCTGGAAGTCGAACTGGAATCGCTGCGTGAAGAACTCGCGCAGGCCTACGCCCTCATCCAGGAGGCGGAGGCCCGCGCGTCGGACGCGGAGTCCCTGGCCGAGGCGGAGCAGACGCTTCGCATCGAACTGGAAGAGCGCGTCGAGAACGAAGCGCGGGCGCGCGAGGATGCCCGGCTCGAAGCGGACGCGGAGGTCGAGGCCCGCAGCTCCGTGGAGGTGCGCGCCGAAGCGGAGGTCCACGCCCGCGCACGCGCCGAGTCCCTGCTGAAGCAGGCCTCCGCGGCCCGCGCGGACTCCGAAGTCCGGGCCGTGTCCGCGACGCAGGCGTTGGCGGAGGTGGAAGCCCGGCTCGCGTCCGAGGCCGGCGGCCGGGTGGACGCCGAGTCCCGAGCGGATGCGGAAGAGCGGGCCCGCCGAGAAGCCGAGGCGCTCGCGGAGATGGCGCGGCTCGAACTCGTCGAGCTCGAGAAGCGCGTCGCCACGGAGGTCCAGGCCCGCGAGGACGCCGAACGCGTCGCACGCGAGGAGGCCCAGGCCCGCGCGGAGGCCGAAGCCCGCGCCGAACTGGAGCAGGCGGCCCGCACCGACGCCGAAGCCCGAGCGGAATCCGAGACCGAAGCGCGAATCGCCGCCGAAGCCCGCGCCGAAACCGAGGCCGAAGCGCGCCGTGTCGCGGAAGCCCGTGCGGAGGCCGAGGCCACGGCCCGCGAGGAAGCCCGCCGTCGAGCGGAGGCCGAAGCCGATGCCCGTCACGAGATCGAGACCCGCGACGGCAAGGACGCCGCGCTCCGAGCGGACCTGGAGGCCCGGCGTGCCGAGGCCGAAGCCCGGGCCGACGCGGAAGCGAAGGCGCGGGTCGCCGCCGAAGCGAAGGTGAAGCACTCCGTACAGGCGCTGTCGCTGGTGGAGGTGCGAGCCCACCAACTGGGCCAGTCGCTGTCCCAGTCCGAAGCGAAGGTGAAGCAGACCGCCCAGACGCTGGCGCAGGCGGAAGGCCGGCTCCAGCAGGCCGAGCAGGCCCTGGCGCAGTCCGAAGCGAAGGCGAAGCAATCCCTCCAGACGCAAGGCCAACTGGAAGCGCGCGCCCAGCAACTGGCGCAGGTGCTGCTGCAGGCCGAAGCGAAGGCGCGTCAGTCCGCCCAGGCCCTGGCCCAGGCGGAAGGCAGGGCCACGCAGGCGGAGGAATCCCGCGCCAGCGCCGAAGCCCGGGCGGATCAGGCCGAAGCGGCTCGTAAGCAGCTCGAAGCCACCGCCGCTCGATCCGGAGAGGCCCTCGCGGACGCGGAAGCATGGGTCGCGCAGGCCGAGGAGGCCCTGACCCAGGCCCACGCCCGGGCGGAGCAGTCCGAGGAGCTCCGCAAGCGGACCGAAGCCCAGTTCGCGGAGACCCTGAGCCAGGCCAACGCCCGGATGGAGCAGCTCAAGCAGGCACGCCAGTGGGCCGAGGCGAAGGCCGCCCAACCCGCCGAAGCCCTGGTCCAGTTGGAAGCCCGAGCGGAGCAACTGACGCGGGCCCTGAAGCAGGCCGAAGCGAAGGCGGAGCGTTCCGCCCAGGCGCTGCTCGAGTCCGAAGCCCGTGCGAACGAGCTGTCGGAAACCGTGAAGCGCGTCGAAGCGCGAGCCCTCGAAGCCGGGCAGGCCCACGCCGAACAGCTTGAGCAAGCGAAGGCCGAAGCGGAGGCCCTGACCGCCCAGCTCACGAAGGCCCAGGCGGAAGCCGAGAACCGCGCCGAAGAGCTCACGAAGGCAAGAGCCGAAGCCGAGACCCGCGTCGAGAAGCTCACCAAGACCCAGGCGGAAGCCGGGGCCCAGGCGGATCAGCTCGCCCAATCGCTGGCCCAGGCGGAAGCCCGGGCGGATCAGCACCAGCAGGCACGGGCCGAAGCCGAAGCGCAGGTCGAGCAGCTCACGAAGTCCCAGGCCGAAGCCCAGGCCCGGGCGGATCAGCTCGCCCAATCGCTGGCCCATGCGGAGTCCCGCGCCGAGCAGTCCACCCACGCCCAGACCGACGCGGCCAGCCGCGCGGAGGAACTCGCGAAGGCGCAGGCCGAACAGGCCCTTCAGGCCGTGGAGGCCCGGGCCCTCCAGGCCGAACAGAAGGCCGCCGAAGCCACCGCGAAGGCCACCGCCGAGGGCCGCCACCGCACCGTGCTGGAGGTCCGCCTCGAATCCGAGGCCCGCACGCGCAAGGACCTCGAGACGCGCATCGAAACCGAGTCCCAGGCCCGCGGTGCCGCGGAGGTCCGCCTCGCCGCCGAAACCCAGGCGCGCGCCGAAGCCGAGGCCCGCCTCCAGTCGCAGTCCGCGTCCCTCACGCAGGCGCGCGACACCCTCCAGGCCCAGCTCGAACAGCTCCGCGAGGAGCTCACCCGCGAGCGCGAAGCCCGCGTGAAGCTGGAAGCGGACGCCGTCGAACAGCGCCTCCAGACCGACCGCGAGCGCGAACAACTGGAGGCCCGCGCGCAGCGGGACGCGGAGGACGCCGTGGCGCAGGCCCGTGCCGCGCTCATCCCGCTCGAATCGCCGGGCCGCCCGGAGATGGCGGTGGCGCGCAGTGGCAGCCTGACGCAGGAGGGGCTCGCGCGCCTCGTGCTGCGCCTGTGCGACGCGCGCATGGAAGTGCGCCTGGAGCTCAAGGTGATGAACGCGCTGCGCGTGCTGTGGCTGCGCGACGGCACGTTGGTGGGCGCGGCGTCCTCGGCGCAGGGCGAATCCCTCATCGACCGGGCCCGCGCGGACGGGCTCATCGACGCGCGCCAGGAAGCTGAACTGCGGCTGGTGCGCAGCGCCACCACGGGCACGCTCCTGGATGCCCTGCGCGGTCGCGGCTACGTGCGCGAAGCCGAGTCCGTCCCGCTGGTGCAGCGCTACACCGAACAGGTCTTCCTGGACGCGCTCGCGGAGCCCTCCACGTTGTACCGGCTGGTGCAAGAACCCGCGCCCCACGAGGTCGCGCTCGCCGCCGCCACGCGCCCGCCGCTGCACCTGCTGGTGGAAGGCCTGCGCAACACCCTCACCGCGGAGTCCCTGCTGGACGCGGCCGGCTCGCTGCGGGCCCACGTGTCACGCGGCGACGCGCACATGGCCCCCGCTGACTTCGGCCTCTCCGGACGCGAACTCCAGCTCCTCCAGGGCGTGGACGGCGAGCGCACGCTGGAGATGCTGCTGTTGAGCGCGGGGCTGCCCCAGGACGGGGCGCTCAAGACGCTCGCCGTGGCCCGGACGCTGGGCCTCATCGTGCTGCACCCCCCGACGGACGACGCCATGGGGGACCTGCCCCCGGAACTGGACGTGCACCGCCTGGAGGCCAAGTTCGAGGAGATCCAGGAGGCGGACTACTTCACGGTCCTGGGGCTCGCGCGCTCGGCCGGCAGCGAGGAGGTCAAGCGGGCCTACGCCCTGCTGGCGGCCGAGTTCCACCCCCTGCGCTTCGCCGGCCACCCGGACCCCGCCCTCCAGCACCGGGCCCAGCAGATTCGCGCCGTCCTGACGGAGGCCGCCCGGGCGCTGGGGGATGACCGGCTGCGGGGCGAGTACGCACGTAATCTGCTCGACTGAAGCCCTCTGGGGATGGTTGCCCGGCGCGGTCCGGTGGGGTTAAGAGTTCCCCCATGGTTCGCGAGATTCTCATCTGGCCCGACCCCATCCTGAAGCAGAAGGCCCGGCCCGTGGTGAAGGTGGACGACAAGGTCCGCGCGCTGGTGAAGGACATGTTCGAGACGATGTACGCCGCCGAAGGCGTGGGCCTCGCCGCCCCGCAGGTGGGCGTGCTCCAGCGCATCATCGTCCTGGACACCCGGCCGCAGCAGCCGGACATGAAGCCGCTGGCGATGATCAACCCGGAGTTCGTCTCCCTCGAAGGCGAGACGACCTACACGGAAGGCTGCCTGTCCATCCCCGGCGAGGCCGAGGACGTGGACCGCGCCGCCGTCGCCACCGTGCGCTACCTGGACGAGGACGGCCAGGAGCAGACGCTGCGCTGTGACGGCCTGCTGGCCATCGCCGTGCAGCATGAGACGGACCACCTGGACGGCACCGTCTTCGTGGACCACGTCTCGTCGCTCAAGCGCGGGCTCATCCGCAAGCGGATGCTCAAGCACAAGGCGTCGCGCGACCAGGGCGCCCCGGCGTCCGCTTAAGCCTTCGCGGAGGCGGCCACGCCCTTCTTCGGGCAGCGCGTCGCCACCGTGCAGGCCCCGCAGTCCGGCGAGCGCGCGAAGCACGTGCGCCGCCCATGCCACACGAGCAACTGGTGCCCCAGGGTCCACCGTTCCCGGGGCAGCAGCGCTTGCAGGTCCTTCTCCACCTTGTCGGGGTCCTCGTGGGTCGTGAGGCCCATCCGGTACGCCAGCCGCTTCACGTGCGTGTCCACGGGGAAGGCCGCGTCGCCGCCCAGGTGGATGCACACCACGCCCGCGGTCTTGAGGCCCACGCCCGGCAACTGCGCCAGCGTGTCGCGCACCAGGGGCACCTGGCCCGCGTGCTCGGCGACGAGCGTGCGCGCCGTGGCGACGATGTTCTTCGCCTTCGCGCGGTAGAGCCCGCAGGTGCGGATGAAGGGCTCCACGTCGGTGGCCTCCACGCCAGCGTAGGCGGCCGCGTCGGGGAAGCGGGCGAACAGGGCGGGGGTCACCAGGTTGACGCGCTTGTCGGTGCACTGGGCGGACAGGATGACGGCGACCAGCAGCTCCAGGGGCGTGCGGTAGTCCAGCTCGATGCGGGCGTCCGGCATGGCCGCCTCCAGACCGTCCAGGATCGCCACCGCGCGCTGCCGCTTCTCCGCCACTGTCTCTCGCCGGGCCACGCGGGCGTTGTATGTCACGGGAGGGCCCGGCCCAAGCACCGCTCGGGGCCACCCCTTTTGCTCGACCCAGGAGATCCATGAAGCCCATCGACTTCCGCTCCGACACCGTGACGAAGCCCACGCCCGCCATGCGGCGCCTCATCGCCGACGCGGAGGTGGGCGACGACGTCTACGGAGAGGACCCCACGGTGCGCCGGCTGGAGGAGCGGGTGGCCGAACGGCTGGGACTGGAGGCCGCCGTCTTCGTCCCCTCCGGCACGCAGGCGAATCAAATCGCCATCGGCGCGCACTGCCGCACGGGCGACGAGGTGCTCACGGAGGAGGGCAGCCACATCCTGCACTACGAGGGCGGCGCGGTGCCGGCGCTCTGGGGCGTGCAGCCGGCGCCGCTGCCGGGCGAGCGGGGCCTGCTGACGCCCCAGACGGTGACGGCGGCGGTGCGCGAGGACAACATCCACAACCCGCGCACGCGCCTCTTGTCGCTGGAGAACACGCACAACCGGGGCGGCGGCACGGTGTGGCCGGTGGAACGCTTCCGGGCGGTGGTGGAGGCGGGGCGCAAGGCGGGGCTCGCGGTGCACCTGGACGGAGCGCGGCTGTTCAACGCGGAGGTGGCGGCGGGCAAGCCCGCGTCCGCGTGGGCGTCGCTGACGGACTCCACGTCGGTGTGCTTCTCCAAGGGGCTGGGGGCGCCGGTGGGCTCGGCGCTGGCGGGGAGGGCGGACGTCATCCGCGAGGCGCGGCGGCTGCGCAAGCGGCTGGGCGGAGGCATGCGGCAGGCAGGCATCCTCGCGGCGGCGGCGCTGTACGCGCTGGAGCACCACGTGGAGCGACTGGCCGAGGACCACGCCAACGCGCGCCGGCTGGCGCAGGGGCTCTCCCAGATTCCGGGCGTGACGGTGGACCTGGCGAGGGTGGAGACGAACATGGTGTTCGCGGACCTCGCGCGGCCTGCGGCGGAGGCCTCCGCGCTGCTCCTGAAGCAGGGCGTCCTGGCCAACCCCACGGGCCCCCACTCCATCCGCCTCGTGTGCCACCTGGACGTGTCCACGGCGGACATCGACGACGCCCTGGCGCGCATCCGGCACGCCTTCGCCGGCTGAGGCAAGAGGTGGGCCTCGGAATGGCCTGACCCCGGGTGCATGACGGCACGCCCGAAGATCCGCGTGCCGCGTGCGCTCCGGAAGCAGGGCCGTCGGGCGCAGGAGTGCGCCAGGCAAGGAGCCCGAGCGCCCTTCGTGCCGCCGGGGGATGGGCGCTTTGGCGCTGAACGCCGCGCGGAGGTCGCCTCGGCTCGGACTGCGAGGGCTTCGGGTTGGCGCAGAGGAACCTGAAGCGCGCCAGCGGACACCCGCATGGGACTTCGGGGCCGTGGGGCGGGGCCTCGCGACCCGGGAGGCCCGTCCGCCTCATCGTGCCGGGTAGGCCCCGAGCGCTCCGTACCGGGTGCGGACCGCACGCACCGGCGCCCACCCGGGTCGCTGATCCACCGGCCCGAAACAGGTGCGTGGGCCGGTGCATGGTAGGCTCGCCGAGCCGTGCGCCGACCCGCCGTCCTCGCCCTGCTGGCCCTCTCCGCTTGCGCGACGCCGCGCGCGGAGAAGATGAGCTTTGAGGAGCTGTACGCGACCTCGGGCGACGGCACCTCCTTCCGCGAATCCACGCCCTTCCTCCCGCACGAGCCGGAGTACGCCCGGGGCGCGCTGTCCCCTGAACGCTCCCCTGAGCTCGACGCCGCGCTCACCTCCTTCGCGGACAGGGCCCGCGCCTACCGCGAGAAGGTCCAGCGCGGCGCCGTGATGCCCCCCGAACAGGCGCGCAACTGGGCGGAGATGAACGCGGCCCTGGACGCCTTCCTGTCCCGCCCCGTGGAGCACACGGACAGCCGCGACCTGACGCGCGCCCGGGGCATCATGGAGGCCGAACTGGAGCAGGACGCGCGCCTCTACGGCGACATGCCCGGTCCGCTCGCGGAAGCCGTGGTGCTGCGCGTGGGCCGCCTCATCGTGCGCGCGTCCACCCTGCGCCGCTGGGAGCTGCCGCCCGAACCCTCCGGTCCGCCCCGCCTCGCCTGGCCCGTGGAGCCCGTCACCATCACCAGCCTCTACGGCGAGCGCTGGCACCCCATCACCGGCCAGCTCCGCCGGCACCTGGGCGTGGACCTCGCGGCCCGCCGGGGCCAGGTCGTCGGCGTCGCGGAGCGGGGCGTCGTCCTCCGGGCCGGCTGGAACGGCGACCATGGCCAGCAGGTGGAGGTGCAGCACGATGGCCAGTGGGTGACCCGCTACAGCCACCTGTCCCAGGTGCTGGTGACGACCGGCGAAGTGCTGGAGAAGGGCGACGCGGTCGGGCTCGCGGGGGACACGGGTCTGGCGACCGGCGTCCACGTCCACTTCGAGCTCTGGCACGACGGCAGCTCCCTGGACCCGCTGGAAGCGCTCGTCACCCCCGAGGCCTCCCCGGAAGCCCCCCGCGAGGAGCGGCCCGTGGCCCGGCAACTGCCGGAATCTCCCGCCCTCACGTCCCAGGGGCGTCACCCGAGTGCGACGGGTTCGCGCCCCTGAGGGGGACGGTCCTGCTGCTGCCAACTACAGCGAGTTCTTCAGCTCCTTGGCGGGACGGAAGCCGACCGTCTTCGACGCCTTGAGCTTCATCATCTCGTTGGTCTGCGGGTTGCGGATCTTCCGCGCCTTGCGCGAGCGCAGCGACCAGGTGCCGAACCCCGGGTAGCTGAAGCGCGTGTCCTTCTTCACCGCCTTGCCGATGTTGTTGAAGACGATGTCGAGGATCTGGGCGGCGGAAAATACACCCTGTAGAGAGAGGGAGGATCGCATCTTTTGATACATCCTCACACCCCCTCTTCTCCGGAAGTGGCGGCTGATCGCGTGATGATCGATTGCGGATGAAAGTCTTTGGAAGATCGATCACTTAGCAGCGGGTCCTGATCCAGTTCGAGCAGGGCGCCGTCGAGGGGCTAGAGTGCCTGCCCGCGTGCCATCCCGACTCCTGCCCTGGTTCCTGGTCCTGGTGTGCTCCTGCTCGAGGCCGACGCTCAAGCCGACGGTCCCGGGCGAACTCTGGGTGGACGCGGCCGTGGCGGGAGGCGACGGCACCCGGGAGAGCCCCCTGCGCTCCCTCTCGGAGGCCCTCAGCCGCCCCGGCCCCCTCCTCGTGCACCTGGCCACCGGCCGCTACGAAGGCCCCTTCCGGCTGCCAGCGGGAACCCGGCTCGTGGGCCAGGGCCCCGCCACGGTGCTGACCGCCCCGGACCCAGGCACCGGCGTGGTGGAGGCAGGGAGCGAAGCCTCCCTGGAGTCCCTGTCGGTGGAAGGGGGCGGTTGGGGGCTGGAGGTCGCG